>JASHTI010000024.1 GCA_030040625.1 Thermoplasmata archaeon | reverse complement strand
CCACCGGCTGTTCTCCTCGATCGTCCGCTACGACCCGATGCTGGTCCGGCTCAACTCGTTCTTCCTGCTCCTGATCTCGATCACGCCGTTCCTGGTGTCGCTGCTGTTCGCCTACTCGCCGGACGGGTTCAGCCGGGGCTCGCTCTCCGACCGGGAGGCGGTCGCGCTGTACGGCGCGGCGATGCTCGCCGGCGGGGTCGACCTGCTCGCGATCTGGCGCCACGCGACCCGGGGTCACCGGCTCGTCCGGCCCCACCTCTCGGAGCGGTGGATCCGGTCGACCGAGCGCAGCCAGCTGATGGTCGTCGGCACCTTCGGCATCTCGATCGGCGTGGCGTTCGTCTCCCCCCTCGCCGCCGAGCTGACGTGGATCGTCATGATCTTCGGGGTGAGCCGGCGCCTGTTCGGGCAGCGGGCACGGCCCCCGCACGAGGCTCCGGGGCCTCCGGCCCTTCCGAGCCCCGAGCGGCGCTAGACCGAGCCGAGCTGGCTCTCCAGCTGCAGGACCCGGGCGGCGGAGGCCTCCGTCTCGGTGGCGACCGGCGCGCTCCCGGACTGGTGCACGTCGATCGACAGGACCCGTTCGTAGAGCCACTCGAACTCGTGGAAGACGAGCGGATCGTTCAGATCCGTCCGGATCTTCCCGACCAGGTCGAACGGGTTCCGGATCGCCCAGTAGTAGGCGACGACCCAGGAGCCGAACGCCTCCCAGACGAGCTCGGATTCGAGCACGTCCCGGTGCGTGAGCGTCCCGACGAGCTCGAAGAACGTGACGACCTCCATGCTGGAGATGTCGTCGTGCGCGTGCGCCAGCAATCGCCCGCTGAGGTGGCGGCGGGAGGCCCGCATATGGGGGCTGTCGAACCGCTCGCGCAGGAGCATCACCGCGTTCGCCGAGTTGAGGCGCTGGCTCGTCCGCGTCTGCCAGTACATCAGCAGCAGCGTCCCGACGACGAGGATCCAGGTCCCGATCAGCGACCAGATGGCGATGCTGAACCAGTCGGTCACTCCGTCCCTCCGCGCCGGGGCCCCGCGAACCGCCGGAGGCCATTACCCTGTGCGGCGCCGAGCGGGACCGTCCCCGGGCCGCCGCCGAAATCGGCATACGGCCCCAGCCCCATCCGGCCGCCGTGCCGTACGTCGAGTACGACGAGGACGAGGCGGTCTGCCCGCAGTGCGGATCCGCCTTCCGCTCGCCCGAGGTGCTCGAGGCCCACCGCAAGGAGTCGCACGCCGGGCCCGCGTCGACGCCGCCGGTCGACCGCGCGAAAACGGTCCGATGCTCGGTCTGCGGCGAGTCGTTCGGCTCGGTGGCAGCGCTCGGCCGCCACAACCGTCAGGCCCACGTCGCCTAGGCCCGACGCTCAGCGCGTGGAACCGCTGGAGGTCGCGCCCGAGGCATCCAGCTGCTCGAGGTCGAGCAGGTGGCCCAGCTTCCGCTGCTTCGTCTCGAGGTAGGCCCGGTCGGACGGCTGCGGCGGGATCACCAGCGGGATCCGACCGTCGATCTGGACGCCGTGCCGACGCAGGTCCTCGATCTTCGCCGGGTTGTTCGTCATGATCTCGATCGATCGCACGTGCAGCGCGTTGAGCATGTGGGCGGCGATCCCGTACTCCCGCTCGTCGGCCCGGAAGCCGAGGGCTTCGTTCGCCTCCACGGTGTCGTAGCCCTGGTCCTGGAGCTGGTAAGCCCGGATCTTGTTCGCGAAGCCGATCCCGCGGCCTTCCTGCCGGAGGTAGAGTACGACACCGGCCTCGGCCTCGGCGACCCGCTCGAGGGAGGCGAGCAACTGGTCGCGGCAGTCGCACCGGAGCGAACCGATCGCGTCGCCGGTCAGGCACTCGGAGTGCAGGCGGACCAGGACCCGCTCGCGCCCGAGGACGTCGCCGTGGACGAACGCGGCGTGGTCCTGGCGCTCGTGCTCGTTCCAGAACGCCACCACCTGGAACTCGCCGAACCGGCTCGGCAGCTCGGCGACGGCGACGACCTTGACGCACGTCTCCGGGGCGCCGGGGCACTGGTGCACCCGGCCCTCGGCGAGGAGACGGGCGGTCGCCTCGGGTCCCAAGGGCATTGGCCGCGCGAGCCCCGGGGTTGGATAAAGCGGCCGGTTACTCTCCCGCCACCCCGGCCGGAGCGCTGGGACCGCTCCCGCCACCTCGAAGTGACCGGTCGGCCCCCGGGGCGCCGCACCTACGACGGCGGAAGCTCCCGGTACCGGGCCCGGGCCGCGGCCAGGAGCCGGCGGACCTCGGTCTCCGCGACCGGCTCGAACCGCGTGTACCACTCGCCGACGGCCTCCAGTCGGTCGGGGAGGCGGGCAACGACGACCACGTCGGCTTGCGCCGAGAGGGCCGCGAGCGACCCTCGGGCCGCGACCCCGACCGCCGCGACGAGCCGCGCCGGTCGTCCGGCGCGGGCGAGGCGAAGCGCCGCCGCCAGCGTCCCGCCGGTGGCGATCCCGTCGTCGACAACGATCGCCGATCGCCCGGCGATCGAGAGCGGCGGCCGCCCGTCGCGGTAGCGCCGGACGCGAGCCTCGACCTCCGCCCGCTCGGCCGCGACGATCGGCGCAAGATCCTCGACGCGGAGGCCCAAGGCCCGGACGCGCGGTTCATCGAGCTCCATCGCGCCCCCTTCGCCGATCGCGCCGAGCCCGTACTCCGGTTCCCCCGGAGCGCCGACCTTGCGGACGACCAGGACGTCCAGCGGAGCCCGGAGCGCGCGGGCGACCTCGGCACCGACCGGGACGCCTCCGCGCGGGATCGCGAGGACCACCGGGCGGTCAAGGTGCCGGCCGACGAGCCGCTCGGCGAGACGCCGACCGGCGTCCGCGCGATCGCGGAGCCGCCGGGTCGCCGGTGCATCGGCGGTCGCGGGCGGGGCCCCCGAGCCCGTCAAGGGACCCCGCGGCGAAGGGGGGAGCGCGCCGCGCCCACGGAGCGGGGGGCCCTACGTTCCGGGATAGTAGAAGTCGAACTTGCCGCAGGTCTGGCAGTAGTACAGGGAGAACGGCAACAGCGTCTCGCTCCCTTCCATCCCCGGTGGGCCCCCGCTCCCGGGCGTGCCGCTGGCACGCAGGCTGTAGTGGCCGATCCACCGCATCTGGGCCCGGCAGTTCGAGCAGGCCCGTCGGGCCGACGCTCCGACCTCGCCGGTCGCGGACGGGGTCGCGGTGCTCGCGGCGGGGGTGGCCGGCGCCGTCACCGGGGCGTTGCACCGGGGGCAGGTCGTGGCGTTCGCCGGGAGCGGTCCACCGCACCGGGTGCAGAAGCGCGTGACCATGCCGAGCGGGAGACGCGAGAGGGATTGAACCTTCCGATACCGGTCCTCACGACCGCCGGGGCGGGCACCGGCGCCGCAGCCCGCCGCCGCGGGACCCTACGGCTTCCAGACCGGGCTCGAGTAGCCTTCGGGCACCGCCGGGGGCGGGTCCCCGTCGCCGAACGGGTCCGGTCGCGGACCGGGCACGCGGCCCTGGAGCCCGCAGAGGTAGGCGTCGATCGACTCCGCGGCCTTCGTCCCGGCGGCCATCGCGTGGACCACCGAGCGACCGCCCGCCGCGAAGACCCCGGGGGTCTCGGTGCCGTAGCCGGGGCGGCCGCCCTCCGGCCAGCCCTTGGTGCCGATCTTGAGTCCGAGCTTCGGGTCGAAGCCGGCGAGGTCCGCCTTCTCCCCGACGGCCATGATAACGGTGTCGCACTCGAGCGTCACGAACGCTCCTTCGACGGGCTTGACGGCGCGTCGGCCGGAGGCGTCCGGAGCGCTGAGCTCCATCCGCTGGAAGACCGCCCCCTCGACGCGCTGCGTGCCGAGGATCTTGGTCGGGGCGACGAGCCAGTGGAAGTCGATCCCCTCGGGCTCGGTCTCCCGGATCTCCTCCTCGCCCGCCGGTGACTCGCCGCGCGTGCGCCGGTAGGCCATCGCCACCGTCGCGCCCGGCGCCAGACGGCGGGCCGTCCGGACCGAGTCGACCGCGACGTCCCCGCCCCCGATGACGACGATCGAACGGCCCAGGACCACGGGCCGGCCCTGGTTGACGTCGTACAGGAACTCGAGCGCCGGCAGTACCCCCGGCAGCTGCTCGCCCGGGATCCCGGGGTAGCCGGCCTTCGAGGCGCCGATCGCGACGAAGACGGCCCGGTAGCCTTCCTTCAGCAGGCTCTCCGGCGTGAAGTCGACGCCCGCGGTCCGGTCCGAGACGAACGTGAGGTCGAAGCGCCGGAACCGCTGCAGGTCGATCAGAAGTTCGTGGTTCGGCATCCGGTAGTGCGGGATCGCGCCCGCCTGGCCCCCGACCGCCGCCTGCCTCTCGAAGACGGTGACCGGGTAGCCGCGGGTGCAGAGCTCCCAGGCGGCCATCAAGCCGGCCGGACCGGCGCCGATCACCGCGACCCGCTGGTCCTTCGGCGCGCTGGGAACGTACTCCAGCGAGGCATCCCCGAAGTCGAGCGCGGCCCGCTTCAGGTGGCGGATCGCGATCGGGACGCCGCGCCCGCGCATGATGCAGGCGTCCTCGCAGTAGTGGTAGCAGACCTTGCAGAGCGTCGTCGCGAGCGGGTTCTCCCGAAGGGTGAGCCGGGCCGCCTCGTCGAAGCGACCGTCCGCGACCAGGCCGATGTAGCCGCGGCAGTCCTGTGTGATCGGGCACGCCTCGACGCAGAACGGCAGCGCGCACTGCAGACACCGCTGGGCCTCGAGCATCGCCTCCTCGCGGCTGTACGCGTGGAGGACCTCTCGGAAGTCGCCGATCCGCTCCGCGGGACGCTCCTCCGGGACCTCGATCCGGAGATACCGTGAATCCGCTGCCGTCATCGTCCGAGGGCCCCCGTGAGCCCCGCCGACCGAACGACGGGCCACGGAGCCATAAAGCGCATGGTCCCGTGCGAAGGCCTCGCAGCGTTCACGGCGCGCTCGACGCTCGTCGGGGCCCGGCGGCCGAAGAGACCCCGGGAGCGAAGAACGCGACCAGCCCGAGCAGCGCCGCCGCGGTCACCCCGAGCCACCAGCCGAGCCCGGCACCCCAGCTCAGCGCATCGCCGTTCACCTCGGTCGAGCTCCAGAACGACGCGCAAGGGCTGCTGCCGGCGTAGCCCGCGCAGAATCCCTGCGGATCGGCCAGCCGCAGGAGCGCCGGCTGGCCCAGCGGCACGGCCAGCGCGATCCCGAGAACCCCGACGAACGCGACCCAGCCGCCGATGCGCAGAAGTTGGCGCCCCTCGGAGCCGATCCATCGTCCCGCGGTGCGCGCGAATCGAACGCCGCTGAGAACGAGGGCCAGCAGAGCGACCAGGACCGTGACCGCGAACACGGCGGCGTAGAGCTGGCCGACCGCGGAGAGGCCCACGGAGGCGTACGACACGGCCCCGCCACCGCCCCCGCCGCCCGCGGAGAGGCTGGCGCCGGGATAGAACTCGACGCTGGAGGACGTGCCGCCCGCCTGGTCGAGAAGGACCCACCACGGGGTGTAGGTCGCCCCGAGGAGTAGGAGCCCGGCGAGCGCCAGCGCGACGGCGCTGAGGCGCGAGCCCCGCGGTCCCGGCGCCGGGGACTCTCCTTCCGAGTTCCCCGTCGCCATCGCCGCCGGAGCCTCGCCCGGCGCAGAGGCTCGGGCCGCCATAAGCTCCGGGTCCGCGACCCGGGGGCCCGGACGGTTCGCGCCGGCTCAGTCCGACGGGACCAGCGACAGTTCGTTGCCGTCCGGGTCCACGATCGTCGCGCCCCAGCCCCACTCGTACTTCGTGGGCGGGCTCGAGAACTTCACGCCACGGGCTTGCAGGGCGGCGCAGCCCTTGGGGAAATCCCCGTCGATCGTGAGCGCGATGCCGGTGTTGCCGGGCTCCAGGGTCCCCTTCGGGTCGTACTCGGTGACCTGGCAGAGGTGCAAGACCCCCGCCCGTCCCTTCTGGCCGACGGTCTGCCAGTGCTCGTGGTCCGCGATCCGCTGGAGCCCCAGGACGCGGGTGTACCACTCGACGGCCTTCTGACGGTCGGCGACCACGATCGCGACGCTCAGGAACTGCGGGCCCGCCGGCGCGGCTTTCGTCCCCTTCTTCGGCATGACGCACCTCAGAGACCGCAGAAGGCCGTCGGTCTTGAAGGCCCGCGAGAGGGGCTGAAACGCTCCCGGTGCGTCCGCGGACGGGCGCGGGGCAGGGGCCCGGAGTTATCCGAGCCGGTCCCTTGCACCGCCGGAGCGTGTCCGGCTCACGGCGCCTGGGGCGCCGGGATCGGCGACGCCCACGTGCGATGCCTGTTCGTCGACAGCGTGTGGCCCGGGGCCGAGCGGCCGACGCCGCCCGCCGGCGGGGTTCCCGAACCGCCCGAGGCGGCGCGGCGATCGGCGTCGATCTGGGTGGGACGAAGATCGCGCTCGGCCTGGTGGACCGGGCGGGCACGGTCCTGGAGTCCGAGCGGCTGCCGACCCGCGCGGACCGCCCGGCGTCGGCGGTGATCGCGGACATCGCGGCGTGCGTGGAGGAGCGATGGGCGGACCGGCTCGCGCCCACCGACCCGCTGGGGGTCGGTGTCGCCGGGCAGGTCGATGCCGCGGGGACCGTTCTGTTCGGCCCGAACCTCCACTGGAGCCGGGTCCCGCTGCGCGCGGACCTCGCGCGCCGCCTCCGACGCCCGGTGGCGGTCCTCAACGACGTTCAGGCGGCCACGTTCGGCGAGTGGCAGCACGGTGCCGGGCGGGGGCTGAACGACGTCGTCTGCCTGTTCGTCGGAACCGGCGTCGGGGGCGGGATCGTCGCCGGTGGCGCCCTGCAGCACGGAGCGACCGGCTCGGCCGGTGAACTGGGGCACCTCACGGTCCAACGGAACGGTCGGAAGTGCCGGTGCCCCAACTCCGGCTGCCTGGAGGCGTACGCCGGCGGCTGGGCGATCGCCGAGCGGGCCCGCGAGGCGGTCGGCCACGCCCCGTCGCGGGGCGCCCAGCTCCTCCGTCTCGCCGGCAGCGCGGAGGCGATCTCCTCGGCGACGGTCGAGCAGGCGTTCCGCGCCGCGGACCCTCTGGCGCGGGAGCTCGTCGACGAGACGATGTCCTACCTGACGTGCGGGCTCGTCTCGATCGTGAATGCCGTGAATCCGGCCGCGATCGTGCTCGGCGGTGGGGTGCTCGAGGGATTCCTCGAGCGGATCCCATCGCTCGCCCGCGACGTCCGGGCCCGCGCTCTCCGCGCGGCGGCCGCTGGCTTGCGGATCGTGCCCGCGGCGCTGGGCGGGACGAGCGGGCTGGTCGGCGCTGCAGCGTTCGCCCGGGGTCGGGGGGCGGCGTAGGATGGCCTCCGAGGACGACCTGCACATCAACACGATCCGATTCCTCGCGGTCGACATGGTCGAGGAGGCCCGGTCGGGCCACCCCGGCCTGCCGCTGGGGGCGGCGCCGATGGCCTACGTCCTCTTCGACCGCTTCCTTCGGCACAATCCCGCGAACCCGGGGTGGGCGAACCGCGACCGGTTCGTCCTGTCGGCCGGCCATGGCTCCGCGCTCCTCTACGCGCTCCTGCACCTGACCGGCTACGACTTGCCGATGGAGCAGCTCCATCGCTTCCGGCGCGTCGGCAGCCGTACGCCGGGCCATCCCGAGCATGGGCTGACGCCGGGCGTCGAGGCGACGACCGGGCCCCTCGGTCAGGGGCTCGCCACCGCGGTCGGCATGGCGATCGCGCAGCGGTACCTGGCGAGCCGCTACAACCGGCCCGGCTTCCGTCTCGTCGACCACACGACCTTCGCCCTCTGCTCGGACGGGGACCTGATGGAGGGGATCGCCTCCGAGGCGGCGGCGTTCGCCGGCACGATGAAGGCGAACCCTCTCGTCGTCCTCTACGACGACAACCACGTCTCGCTCGAGGGGCCGACGAGCCTCACGTTCACCGAGAACGTCGAGGACCGGTTCGAGGCGTACGGCTGGCAGGTCGCCGCCGTGGAGGACGGCAACTCGGTCGAGGCCCTCGAGGCGACCGTACGGCGAGCGCTCTCGCGCCCCGGCGCCCCGTGGCTGATCCGGGTCCGTACCCACCTCGGCTACGGGAGCCCGCGGCAGGACACGAAGGAGGCGCACGGCGAGCCGCTCGGACCGGAGATGACCCGCGAGACCAAGCGGAAGCTCGGCTGGCCCCTCGAGCCTCCGTTCCTCGTCCCCGAGGAGGCCCGGCTCCACTTCCGCCGTGCGCTCGGCCGCGGACGGGCCTGGGAGGAGGAGTGGCAGGCCCACTTCGAGGAGTACCGCAAGGCCGAGCCGGAGCTCGCCCGGGAGTTCCTCGCCCAGATGGCGGGGACGCCGCCGTCGAGCTGGAGCCCCGAGCTTCCGTCGTTTCCCGCTCCGGGCTCGGTCGCCACGCGCGACGCCTCGGCGAGCGTGCTCGACGCGGTCAGCGCGCAGTGGCCGGCCCTGCTCGGCGGCTCGGGGGACCTGGCCCCCTCGACCAAGACGCTCGTTCCCGGCGGAGGGGACTTCGCCTTCGAGCAGGAGCCGTGCGGCCGGAACCTGCACTTCGGGGTCCGGGAGAACGCGATGGTCGCGATGCTCAACGGCCTCGCCCTCCACGGCGGGGTGCGACCGTACGGCTCGACGTTCCTCGTCTTCTCCGACTACGCCCGGCCGTCGATCCGGCTCGCCGCGTTGAGCGGGCTGCCGATCCTGCTCGTCTTCACCCACGACTCGATCGCCCTCGGTGAGGACGGGCCGACGCACCAGCCGGTCGAGCACCTGGCCGCGTTGCGGGCGATCCCGGGCCTGACGGTGCTCCGGCCCGCGGACGCGAACGAGACGACCGAGGCGTGGCGCAAGGCGGTCGGCTGCCGCGGGCCGGTCGCCTTCGCGCTGACCCGCCAGAAGCTGCCGGTCCTCGACCCGGGGCAGTACCCGATCCGGGACGGCGTCCCTCGCGGCGCCTACGTACTGGCCGAGGCGGCCGGCGGGCCGGCGAAGGTCGTCCTGATCGCGACCGGTTCGGAGGTCCACCTCGCGCTCGCGGCCCGGACCGCGCTGGCCGAACGGGGCGTGGGCGCCCGGGTCGTCTCCATGCCGTGCTGGGAGTGGTTCGACGAGCAGGAACCGGCCTACCGGGAACAGGTGCTGCCGCCCGACCTCCCGCGGGTCGTCATCGAGGCGGGGAGCCCGATGGGCTGGGAGCGGTACGCCGGGCCGGACGGAACCGTCCTTGGCCTGAACCGGTTCGGCGAGTCCGGCCCGGGGCCGGACGTCTACGCGGATCTCGGATTCACCGTCGATCGCGTCGTGCAGGCCGCGCTGGACCGTTCGGGGACCGGCGCGCGCCGGCGCTAGGAGGCTCGCCGTCGATGCCATCGTCCCGCGAACCTCGGTGGGATCTCGCCGAGGTCGGCCCGGCGGTCGCGGACCGGCTCCGGAACTGGGAGTCGAGCTCGGCGGTCCCGAGGATCTGGGCCCGGGATCCCGCGTTCTGGCCGCAGGCGCCCGCCGAGGACGTGCGCACGCGGCTCGGCTGGCTGACGGCTCCGGAAGATGGCCTCGCGCGACAGGCAGAGCTGACCCGCTTCGCGGAGGAGGCGGCGCGCGACGGCTACGCGCACATCGTGCTCTTCGGCATGGGCGGCTCGAGCCTGGCCTCTGACGTCATGGCGCGCTCGCTCCCGCGGGCGCCCGGGCGGCCGAACCTCGAGATCCTCGACAGCACCCACCCGGCGGCCGTTCGGAGCTGTTTCGAGCGGGCCCCCCCGGAGCGCTCGCTGTACATCGTCTCCAGCAAGTCCGGGACAACGCTGGAGCCGAACGCATTCTTCGAGACCGCCTGGGCGCGGCTCGCGGCGGCCGACCGCGAGCCGGGGCGCCGGTTCATCGCCATCACCGACCCCGGGACGCCGCTGGCGCGACTCGCCGAGCAGCACCGGTTCCGCGCCTGCTTCACCGCCCCGCCGGATGTCGGGGGGCGGTACAGTGCGCTCACGGTCTTTGGTCTGGTCCCGGCGGCGCTGATCGGCGTCGACCTGCCGCGGCTGCTCAGCGCGGCCCGCGCGATGGCGGACCGGTGCCGATCGGGCGCCGACCTCGCGGAGAACCCGGGGGCCCGGCTCGGCGCCGCCCTCGGAGAGCTCGCGCGGGCGGGCCACGACAAGCTGCTCTTCCTGCCCAGCCGCTCCCTCCGGGCCGTTCCATCGTGGACCGAGCAGCTCGTGGCCGAGAGCCTGGGAAAGATCGGGCGCGGGATCGTCCCGGTCGGCGCGCCGGCGCCGCCGTCCGAGTTCCCCCGGGGACGCGACGTCGTCTACGTCCGCCTCTCCGTCGCCGGGGAGTCGGAGCCCGAGCTCGAGGCGGCGCTCGCGCAGCGAGCGGCGGCCGGCGCGTCGGTGCTCCGCCTGGAGGTCGATTCCCCGATGGAGCTCGGCGCGGAGTTCTTCCGATGGGAGATCGCGATCGCCGCCTGCGGCGCCGTCATCGAGGTGGATCCGTTCGATCAGCCGGATGTGGAGCACGCCAAGGAGCTGGCGCGGCAGGCGATGGGGGCCCCGGCCGCCCCCGAGGCGGGCGACCGTGCCTACGGCACGCCGGCGACCGACGCCCCGGCGTTGCAGCGCGGTGTGGCGACCTGGCTCGGGAGCGTGCACGAAGGGGACTACGTCGCCGTCCAGGCGTTCCTCGCACCGGAGCCGGGGACCGACGCCCGCCTCGACCGCCTCGTCGGGTCGCTGCGCCGACGGCTCGGGGTGCCGGTCGAGCTCGGTTACGGTCCACGCTTCCTGCACTCCACCGGCCAGCTGCACAAGGGCGGCCCCCCGACCGGCGCCTTCCTCCAGATCGTCGACGAGCCGGCGCTGGACGTTCCCGTGCCCCGGCTCGGCCTGACGTTCCGACGCATCGTGAGGGCCCAGGCGGACGGCGACCGCGGAGCGCTGCTCGAGAAGCACCGCCGGCTCCTCATCGTGAACGCCGGCGCGGAGACGCTGCACGGGCTCGAACGGCTGACCGCGGCGATCGACGCCGCGCCTGCGGCGGGCGGGCCGGCCGCGCATACGTCATAACGAGGCGCCGCCTCCTCGACGGACGCGGCCTCTCGCGCCGGGCACGCGGTGGCTTCACCTCCGCGGGCGCGGAGGGGCCGCGCGGGTGAACGATGGAGATCGGGATCGTGGGCCTGGGTCGGATGGGTGGCGGCATGGCCGGTCGGCTCGTCCGGGCGGGTCACCGGGTCGTCGGGTTCGCGCGCAGCCCGGAGACCGTCGCCGCCGCGGTGGCCGGCGGGGTCGTCGGCGCCGGCTCGTTCTCGGCGCTCGTCGGCCAGCTGACCCCTCCCCGCACCGTCTGGCTGATGGTGCCCGCCGGCGACCCCACGGAGCAGTACGTCACGGAGGCGCTGGGGCTCCTCCAGCGGGGCGACACGCTGGTCGACGGCGGCAACTCCCGATGGACCGACTCGATGCGGCGGTCGGCCCGGGCGCAGGCCGCCGGGATCGACTACCTCGACGTCGGCGTGAGCGGCGGGATCTGGGGCCCGAAGGAGGGCTACAGCCTGATGATCGGCGGGGACGAGGCCGCCAGCCGCCGCCTCACGCCGATCTTCCAGGCGCTCGCCCCGTCGGCGACCGAGGGCTGGGGCCGCGTCGGCGGCAGCGGCGCCGGCCACTACGTCAAGATGGTCCACAACGGCATCGAGTACGGGCTCATGGAGTCGTACGCGGAGGGGTTCGAGGTCCTCCGCGCGAAGCCGGACTGGAAGCTCGACCTCGCGCAGATCGCGACGATCTGGCGCCGGGGCAGCGTCGTGCGCTCCTGGCTGCTCGACCTCACCGCGGAGATCCTGGCGAGCGGCCCGGAGCTCGAGAAGATCGGCGCCTACGTCCGCGACTCGGGCGAGGGCCGCTGGACCGTCGAAGAGTCGATCGCCCTGGATGTCCCGGCGCCCGTGATCATGCTCGCGCTGGAGCGGCGCCTGCGCTCCCGTCAGTCCGACCCGTTCGCCGAGCGCCTGCTCGCCGCGATGCGCCAGCGCTTCGGGGGCCACGCCGTCGAGCCCGGGTGAGCCGGTGGCCGGGCCGCGCGTCGACCGCCACCTGTTCGTCGTCTTCGGCGCGACCGGCGACCTGCTCCGGCGCAAGCTGCTGCCGGCGCTCTACGAGGTCGCGGGCTCGCTCGCCGGCCCCGGCGTGCCGTTCCAGATCCTCGGCGTGGCGCGCCAGGCGCTCTCGGACGAGGCCTACCGGCAGATCTGCACCGAGGCGCTCGTCGCGGCGGGCGCTGCGCCGCGCGCGGCGGCGCGCCGGTGGGTCGCCGCCCGGGTCCGCTACTGCTCCCTCGGCGCCGGCGCCCCGGCGGACTTCGCGCGCCTCGCGAACCGGATCGAGGAGGTGGAGAAGGCGGCCGGGCTCGCCGGCCACCGCGTCTTCTATCTCGCGCTGCCGGCCGAGGCGATACCGTCCGTGGTCGCCGGCCTCGGCGGCGCGGGCCTCGCGCGGAGCGCCGGCTGGAGCCGGCTCGTCGTCGAGAAGCCGTTCGGGACCGATCTCGCCTCGGCGGAGCGGCTGAACCGCGAGCTCCACCGGTTCTTCGACGAGCGCTCGATCTACCGGATCGACCACTACCTCGGCAAGGAGACGGTGCAGAACCTGCTCGTCTTCCGCTTCGCCAACATGCTCTTCGAGTCGGTCTGGAACCGCGACCGGATCTCGCACGTCGAGATCACGGTCGCCGAGGCCCTGGGCGTCGAGGAGCGCGCGACCTACTACGACCAGTCCGGGGCGCTGCGGGACATGGTGCAGAGCCACCTCACGCAGCTCCTCACGCTGACCGCGATGGAGGTGCCGGCCCGCCTGGAGGCGGACGCCGTTCGCAACGAGAAGGTCAAGGTCCTCGCGTCGGTCGAGCCGATCCGGCCCGACGATGTGGTGCGGGGGCAGTACGCGGCGGGACGGGCCGGGCGCAGCCGCCTGCGCGCCTACCGCAACGAGCCGGGGATCCGGCGGGGCTCGACGACCGAGACGTTCGTCGCCCTGCGGCTGCGGCTCAACAACTGGCGGTGGCAGGGGGTCCCGTTCTTCCTGCGGACCGGCAAGCGCCTGCCCGAGAAGCGCACCGAGATCGTCGTGCACTTCCGACGCCCGCCGGTCTGGTTCTTCCCCGGCCCGTCGGTCGCCGATGTCGTCGCGAACCGGCTCACGATCACCCTGCAGCCGGACGAAGGGTTCGAGATCGCCTTCGAGCTCAAGCGGCCGGGCCACGCGATCACGCTCGAGACCCATCGGCTCCACTTCCTCTACTCCGAGGCGTTCGGTCCGCTGGCGGACGCCTACCAGACGCTCCTCGTCGACCTGATGCGGGGCGATCCGACGCTCTTCGTCCGCGCGGACGAGGTCGAGGCCGCCTGGGCCGTCTACGCCGCAGTGCTCGCCCGTCCACCCCCGCTCCGCGCGTATCCGGCCGGGACGTGGGGCCCCCCGGAGGCCGAGCGCCTGGCCGAGGAACTCGGCCACCACTGGTCCGACGGATGAGGGAGTCGGTCGTCGTACACTCGGATCCGGACGCCGCCGCCCGCGCGGTCGGGGACCGGCTGCACGCGCTGGCGGCGGACGCGATCCGGACGCGCGGGCGGTTCACGGTCGGGCTCTCGGGCGGCCGGAGCCCCGAGCCCCTGTTCGCCGCGCTCGCGCTGGGCCCGGGCGGGGTCGCCGCATGGCGCGGATGGACCGTCTTCTGGTGCGACGAACGGCAGGTCCCACTGACGGACGAGCGGAGCAACTGCGGGCTCGCCCGCCGGCTCTGGCTCCGGCCCGCCGGCTTCCCCGTCGAGCAGGAGCACCCGGTCGCCACGGAGCTGCCCGCCGCCGAGGCGGCCGGGCGGTACGAGACGGAGCTCCGCGCGCTCGCGGACGCCGGCGCCTCGGCGGGGAGCGGCCTGGACGCGGTCCTCCTCGGGGTCGGTCCGGACGGACACACCGCCTCCCTCTTCCCGGGCGCCGCCAGCCTCGGCGAGCAGCGCCGCTGGGTCGTTGCCGAGCCGCGCCCGGCGCTGGACCCCCGGGTCCCGCGCGTCACCCTGACGCTCGAAGGGCTCGGCCAGGCCCGGACGGCGCTGTTCCTCGTCTGGGGCGAGGCGAAGCGGGCCCCGCTCGCGCGCATCCTCGACGATCCCCGTCGCGGGAGCCCGGAGGCGGCCCTCCCCGCCGCGCAGGTGCGGGCGCGCGAGACGGTCGAGTGGCACCTGGACCGGGAGGCCGCGCCGCCGTCCGCGAGCCGTGGAGCGGGCGGGCGGGGGGTCGCGCGGCGCACCCCCACCTCTTAAACGCGTCGCCGGTGGCCCGTTCGCAGATGCCCGAGCCCGCGCGACGCCCGACCACCCCGGCCCCGGCGACCTCCGACGTCCGGTTCGAGGAGCTGCCGCTGCATCCCGACCTTCGGGCCGGCGCCCGGGAGATGGGCTACCACCAGGCGACCCCGATCCAGAGCCAGGCGATCCCCGAGGCGGTCCAGGGCCGGGACCTCGTGGCGACCGCTCAGACCGGCACCGGAAAGACGGCCGCCTTCCTCCTGCCGATCCTCGAACGGACCCTCGACCTGCCGCCCGGCCGGATCTACGCGCTCGTGCTGACGCCGACCCGGGAGCTCGCCGTCCAGGCCGAGGAGTTCCTCGCCAAGCTCGGCCGCTACACCCGCCGGCGCGGGGTCGCGGTGTACGGCGGCGTCGGCCTCGAGCCGCAGATCCGGGCCGTCCAGGGGCAGGCGGAGATCGTCGTCGCGACCCCGGGCCGGTTGCTCGACCTGATGGCGCGGGGCCACCTCGACTGGAAGGACCTCCGCATCCTCGTGCTGGACGAGGCCGACCGGATGCTCGACATGGGCTTCTTGCCGGACGTCCGGCGGATCCTCCACGCCCTGCCGCGGGAGCGCCAGACGATGCTCTTCTCGGCGACGATGCCGCCGGCGGTCGTGGAGCTCGCCCGGGAGTACCTCCGCTCGCCGCGCATGGTCCATGTCGACCCGGCGACGGTGGCGGCCGTCGGGGTCTCGCACCTCGCGATGCCGGTCCCCGGCCATCTGAAGGCCGAGCTGCTCCGGGAGCTCCTGCTCGACGAGACGATGACCAGCGTCCTCGTCTTCACCCGGACGAAGCACCGGGCGAACCGATTGGCCCAGCAGCTGAGCCATTGGTCGATCTCCGCCGGCGTGATCCACGGCAACCGCAGCCAGAGCCAGCGGCTCCGCGCGCTCGAGGGGTTCCGCGGCGGCTCGCACCGGGTGCTGGTGGCGACGGACATCGCCGCCCGCGGCATCGACGTCGAGGGCGTGAGCCATGTGGTGAACTTCGACGTTCCGCACGAACCCGAGGTCTACGTCCACCGCGTCGGCCGCACCGCGCGCGCGCAGCGGCGCGGGGACGCCTTCAGCCTCGTCAGCCCGGACGAGGAGGCCGACTTCGCCCGCATCGAGCGGCTGCTCGGCTTCGGGATCCCGCGCGCGAAGGTCCCCGGCTTCCGCTACGACGCGAGCGCGCCGCCGCGTCCTCCCCCCTCGGAGGATCGCCGGGGCTTCCGGGGCGGCCGCGACCGCCGGCCCGGCGGGCGACCCGGAGGCGGCCGGCCCGGCGGCGGGGGACGGTTCCGCGGGCGCCCGCACCGGCGACCGTAGGGCGGACCGCGGTCCCGGGCGAAAGCTTGCATACCCGGCCCGGCGTGCCGTCGTCGGTGGACGCGGGCGGGGGCCACTTCCGCATCGAGCCGCTGGCGGACGGCGTCTACGCGGCGATCGCCGAGCCGTCCGGCTTCGGCCTCTGCAACGCCGCGATCGTCGACCTCGGCGGCACCACGCTCGTCTTTGATGCGATGCTGACGCCGCAGGCGGGCGCCGCGCTCGGCAAGGCCGCCGAGCGGCTGACGCACCGGCCGGTCGGCGTCCTCGTCCAGAGCCACTACCACGGCGACCACACGCGGGGCACGGCGGCGGTCGGCCCGCTCCAGGTCGTCTCCACCCGGCGCGTCCGCGAGCTGCTGCTCGAGCGGGCGCGCCCGCATCTCGCCGCCGATCTCGCCGAGGCCGCCACGGAGCTCGAACGCCTCCGCACGGCATCGCCGCCCCTCCGCGACGACGAGATCGCGGTCTACGACGGCTGGTTCCGGGGGATCCTTGCGACGCCCCCCGATCTGCACGTCCGGCCCCCGGAGCTCACGTTCGAGAAGGAGCTCCTCCTTCACGGTACCAAGCGAAGCGCGCGCGTCGTCTCGTTCGGCGGCGGCCACTCCCCCAGCGACGTGCTCGTCCATCTCCCCGAGGACGGCATCGTCCTCCTGGGGGACCTCCTGTTCGTGGGCTTCCACCCGTCGATGGCCGACGGCGACCCGAGCGAGCTGCGGCGGATCCTCGCCGAGGTCCGGGGCCTGGGCGCCGAGCGGGCGCTCCCGGGGCACGGCCCGGTCGGCGACCGCACCGCGGTCCCCGAGCTCGAGCGGTACGTCCGTCACCTCTTCGACACCGCCCGGCGCGCCCGCCAGCGCGGGGACGCCCCCGAGTCCCTGGCCCGGACGCCGCCGCCGGCGCCGTTCCACGGTTGGAAGTTCACCCGGTTCTACGAGGAGAACCTCCGGTTCGTCCACGCGCACCTCGGCCGGACGGCGGGCCCGGCGGTGCAGCGCGCCGCTAGGCGTCCAGGTCGAAGTAGATCTTCACGGTCGCGTGGTACTCGCTGACCTTCTGGTTGGTGATCCGACCCTCGAGCTCCGTGACCCGGAACCATCGAAGGTTCCGCACGGTCTTCGCGGCCGTCTCGACGGCGTTCTGGGCGGCGCGCGCGAATCCCTCGTTCGACGTTCCCACGACCTCGGTGACCTTCTGCACCATGGTGACCTCGGGGCCGCACGCCGGGACCGGTCTTACCGTTGTCCCGCCGGCCGCTCGGCGCCGGCCACGACGGCCGGCGGTCGGAGGCGGAGCCCGAGGAGCTGCTCGCCCGGCACCAGCCACATCCGGCTGCGGAGCCCCCAGGCGCCGAGGCCGCCGTCCCGCCAGCTCGTCTCCTTCCGCGCGACCTCCCGGAACCCCTGCCCCCGGAACAGCGCGAGCGAGGCGGCGTTGTCGGACTGGACGGCGGCGTAGACGACCTCCGCCCCGTCGGCGCGGTAGCGCGCGAGGGCATCCTGGAGCAGGCACCGTCCGACGCCCTGGCGGCGGGAGCCGCCCAGGACCGTGAGGTAGTAGACGTAGCCGACCTCGGGCAGGAGCCGGTCCAGCAGCGCGACGCCGACGATCTCGCCGTTCCGCCGCGCGGCGCGGACCCAGGGGACCTCGCGGAGCTGGCGCTTGGCGTGCCAGCGGTAGACCCCCACGAAACCGTCGCGGATCGCCGGGATCGCCCGCTCGCGCTCCGCCGGGCCGGCGAGGTCCGACAACTCGAGAGGGGCCCCGGGGGCGCCGGCCATGCTCCGGCGGAGCGGGACCGGCCGGGGCTCTTTACGGGGCCGGCGGAGCCGTCGCGTTCCGCGCGGCGCTGGTGGGCGCCGGGGCGAGCGGGGGCGGCGCATCGGCCGGCTCGACCTGGAGCGACCGGGGCTTCACGCGGACCGAGATCGTCTCGGCTTTCGGCGTGATGAGGTTCCAGCCGGCCCGCAGGATCGCAGCGCCGACCAGGTACTCGATCGCCAGGAACGAGAACGCCTCGACGTAACGCCCGTTGAACGTGCCGCTGACGCTGTTGTTGCCGCCCCCGCCGCCGAACGAGAAGATGTTGTACGTCCCGGCGGGCGGGTGCACGGTGTAGTCGTACGCCTGGACGAAGCCGAAGAGCAGGAGGCCCAGCCCGACCACCACGAGCGCGGTGCCGAGGGATTTCTCGTAGGCCTGGTCCATCGGCCGTCCGGAGCGTCGGTCGGGCCAGATATACCCCGCGTTCGAATCCGGCGGAACGGCCGGGGCGGTCGGAGCCCCGCCGGACAGGTTCTTGAGGCCCCCCGCGCTCGTCGGTGCGATGGCGGAAGCGCAACCGACCTGGCGCAAGCTGACCTCGGCGGAGGAGGCGGTGATCGTCCGGCGCGGGACCGAAGCGCCGTTCTCCGGCGAGTTCGAGCACCACTCCCGGGCGGGGACGTACGCCTGCAAGCGGTGCGGGGCCCCGCTCTACCGCTCCGGTGACAAGTTCGATGCGGGATGCGGCTGGCCGAGCTTCGACCGCGAGATCCCCGGGGCCGTCGAGCGCAAAGCGGACCCGGACGGGGAGCGGACGGAGATCCGGTGCGCGCGCTGCGGCGCCCACCTGGGCCACGTCTTCGAGGGCGAAGGGTTCACGGCCCGGAACGTCCGCCACTGCGTCAACTCGATCTCGATGACCTTCGCTCCGGCGTCACCGGACGGTGCCGACCGCGCCCCGCCGGGGCGCTAGGGCGGAGGCCCCCCGCGAGCGGACCGATGTGCGACCTCGAACCGGAGGAGCTCGCCGAGCTCCTCGCCTGGCGGGCCGCGGCGCTGGCCCGGCTGCCGAGCAAGGTACGGACCTCGGAGCTCCGCCTCGCCTCGCGGGTCGCCCCTCCCGGCGAGCTCGCGGCGGCCTAGGCCCGCGCGAGCCGCGCGGCCGTCTACTTGACGACCGTCGAGAAGGTGTACTTCGCGGCCTCGGTGTGCTGCATGAGGTGCTCGCCGATCTCCTCGCCGCGCAGCGACTGGAAACCGCAGACGAGGCAGCGGTAGAGGATCAGTTCGACAGGCCGCGGTCCCACGGCTTCCGGCGGAGGCGCCATCGAAGCCGCCTACGTTGGGCGGGTTCAAAAGCGATGTGCTCGAGGGGCGACCGCCGCACCGCCGCCCCGGCGCTCCCGCTTTATCCGTCCGCCGACCTCGAAGACGCGGGTCCGGAGATGGGGGGCGCCCGCTACGACCGCACGCCGATCCCGGAGGACCCCGGGGCGGTCCGGACCGGTTCCTTCGAGGAGATCCAGCATGCCTACAGCTCGGAGGAGGCGGTGCTGGAGGCGCAGCGGTGCCTGCAGTGCGCGATGCCGTTCTGCGTGCAGGCCTGCCCGATCACGCAGGATTGCCGCGGGTACATCGACCTCATCGCCCAGCGCCGGTTCGACGACGCCGCCCGCCTGACGCTGGACGACAACCCGCTGGCGACGGTCCTCTGCAAGTGCTGTTACCACTACTGCGAGGAGGACTGCGTGATGGGCGGCCGGGGGACGCCGATCGCGATCCGGCACCTCAAGCGCGCGGCGCTCGACTTCGGCCGCTCCGGCCTGCGGTACGTCGCCAGCGCGCCGCGCGCGGAGCGCATCGCCGTCGTCGGGGCCGGCCCGGCCGGGCTGATGGCCGCCTGGGAGCTCGCGCTGCGCGGCTACCCGGTCACCGTCTACGAGGAGCAGGCGTTCCTCGGCGGCCAGATCGAGACGATCCCGCGCTACCACCTGGACGGCACCGAGCTGCGACGCGACCTCGACCGGCTCGCCGACCTCGACATCACCTTCCGGACCGGCCAGCGCGCCGGCCGCGACTTCACCCCCGAGTCGCTCCTCGCCGACGGCTACCGGGCGGTGTACATCGGCATCGGGGCGTCGGACCCGCGCGCCCTCGGGGTCCCCGGGGAGGCGCTCCCCGGGGTCTTCCCGGCGCTTCCCTTCCTGCTGGCGGTCAACGCCGGCGCGGAGGGGCTCTTCGGCCGCAAGAACCGTCGGGTCGTGGTGATCGGCGGAGGGGACGTCGCCTTGGACTCCGCCCGCTCCGCGCTCCGGCTGACCGCCGGGGGTGCGGTGACGCTGATCTACCGGCGCGCTCGCGCCGCGATGCCCGCGGGCGTCGAGGAGGTCGTGGAAGGGACCGAGGAGGGCCTCACGTTCCTCTTCGAACGCACTCCCGTGCGCATCCTGGGCGACGGGTCCGTCACGGGCGTGGTCGTCCGGCGCGTGGCCGCCGGGCCGCCGGACGCGACCGGTCGCCCGACGACCGTCGAGGTCGCCGGTTCGGAGGAGACGATCGCGTGCGACACGGTCCTGGTCGCCGTGGGCGAGCACGCCGACGTCGCGGGGCTCTCCGGCGAGCTGGACGTCGCACCGGCGCGCCATCCGTGGCCGGAGGGCCACGGACCGGGCGGTGTCACCGACGTCGAGGGGATCTTCGCGTCCGGAGGAAAGTCCGTCGTCTACGCGATGTCGGCCGGCTCGAGGGCCGCGGAGGCGATCGACGCCTACCTCGCGCGCAAGTCGGGCCGGGCGCCCACGCCGCGTCCCGGCCCGTTCGGCGGGCCCGGGAGGACGGCGGCCCCGGCCGGCTACGGCGGGCCGACCTGGACGCTCTGAGGGCCCGGCCGCCCGCTCTGGCCCTCCGCGCTCGGTAAGAACCCTGCCTCGCTGCGGCGGGCGTGCGCGTCGAGCCCCGGGCGTTGCTGGCGGGCGGCTTCTCCGTCCTCGGCGGCGCGTTGATCCTGGCCAACGGTCTGCTCGTCTGGCTCCTCGGGCTCCTCCTCGCCCACGAGTTCGGCATCCCGAGCTCCCTGTTCGTGATCGGCGCGCTCCTCGGGGTCGTGACGATCGCCGCGGGGGTCCTCGTCGTCTTCCTCGCACCGGTGCGACGGGCCCTCGGGGGGGTGATCGTCGCCTGCGCCATCGCCAGCCTGCCGTTCGCCTTCGGCGGGTTCGTCGTCGGTTTCGTCCTGGCGATGATCGGCGGAACGCTGGCGCTCGTCCGGCCGAGCCTCACCTACTGGGTCCGGGGACGGGGCCCCACGTCCGGCTCGCCGCCCTGGACGTGAGGCGCACGAGGCGGACGGTCCTCGGCCGGAAGCACGCGCCGCGGGGAGGCTGAGGGTCCACGTCACCGCTCGAAGACCTGCTGTTCGGCTTCGCCCTCGGATTCTCGCTGGTCGTCCCACCCGGCCCGATGAACGCGTGGATCGCCGCCCTCGCGGCCCGCTCGTTCCGCGACGGCTTCCTCACGGGCCTCGGCGCGATGACGGCGGACGGGCTGCTCGGCGCCACCGTCTACCTGCTCGATCGGTACGTCGACCTGCCGGCGATCGTTCGCTACGTCTACCTGGTCGGCGCGGCGATCATGCTCTTCCTGGCGTGGCGGCTGCTCCGCCGGCCCGCCGAGGCGGAGGCGTCCGAGCCCCGGGCCCGCGCGTTCCTGCGGGCGCTCGCGCTCGGGCTGACGAACCCGTTCCAGGTGGTCTGGTGGCTCACCGCGGGCGTCGCCTTCGCCTACCTCGGCGGCGGGGTCCTGCTCGTCGGCCTCTTCGCGGCGATCGCGGTGTGGGTGGTGGCGTTCCCGTGGGCGATCCACGCCGGCACGCGGCAGAGGCCGGCGGTCGGCCGCGCGGTGCGCTACGCCTCGGGGGCGATCCTCGTCGCCTTCGCGATCTATTTCGCCGCGCTGTTCGCGCTCGCCTGAGCCGGGCCGACCGCGAGCCGGCTCGCGTACTTGCGGCGGAACTTGCCGAGCTTCGGGGCGATCACCGCCTGGCAGTACGCCTGCTCGGGGTGGCGACGGTAGTAGTTGCGGTGGTACTCCTCCGCCGGGAAGAACGTCGTCAGCGGGGCGATCTCGGTCACGACCGGGTGCGGATAGAGCTGCTCGGCGGCGACCTCGCGGACCACCGCCTCGGCGGCCGCCTTCTGCTCCGCGCCGCGGTAGAAGACCGCGGAGCGGTACTGGGTCCCGGTGTCCGGCCCTTGTCGGTCCCGGGTCGTCGGGTCGTGCGTGGTGAAGAAGACGACCAGCAGGTCGTGGAGCGGCAGCTCCGCGGGGTCGAACGTCACCTCGACCGCCTCGGCGTGGCCGGTCCGCCCCGTGCAGACCTGCTCGTACGTCGGGTTCGCCACGCTCCCGCCGGCGTAACCCGGGACCGCCGCGACGACCCCGCGCATCTCGGAGAAGACCGCCTCGACGCACCAGAAGCAGCCGCCCGCCAGCACGATCCGCTCGGTCGCGGCCATCGCCCCCGACAGCGGCGGAGGGCTCTTGACGGTTGGCGTCGGAAGCGGTCCTAAGCGGCCGAGGCCCCGCCGGTCGGCGCCCCGATGAGGACCAGGAGCCCCGCCAGGACCGCGGCGAACGGAGCGATCGCCAGGGCGTAGGCGCCGTCCGGCACGCGCGCCAGGACCGCGACGAAGGGCACGAGCAGGTCCGCGGCGAGGAGGGCGAACAGCGCACCGCCGGCGCTCACGAGGCCCCGTCGGAAGTGGCGGCCGGAGAGGAAGAGCCCTCCGGCGACGCCCACGATCCCGAGCCACGCGAGCCAGAACCCGGCGATCGCCAGGGCGCCGGCCGTCGGATCCGCCGAGCGAAGGCAGGCCAGGGCATGGTCGGAGCGGCCGGAGAGACAGCCCGTGATGCCGGAGGCCCCGGCGGTCAGATAGGCGCCGGCGACGACGAGGACCAGCGCCCCCAGCGAGCCGATGAGGCAGAGGAGGGCCGCCGGTCGGAGCGCCGCGTCGGCGTGCTTGAGGTGCGAGAACGACCGCCGATAGCTGAGGAGCGCCAGGAGCACCAGGATCCCCCCCGCGATCACGAAGTAGCCGTCCCAGCCGACCAGGCGGCCGGCCCCCAGGGCGAGCCCGTAGAGGTGACGCCGCGCGAGGAACAGCAGCGCGGTCGGTCCGCCGAGCAGCAGGAACGAGCCGGCGACCGCCAGGGCGCTCCCGACGCGCAGCAGGCGGGCCGCCTTCGCCTCCTCCGTCGACGGCGGAGCCGGGGGAGGGCTCAAGGACCCACCCGGAACTGAACCTCGGTCCGCGACCAGGCGCCCCGATCGGTCCAGGGATTGCCGCGGTAGATCTCCCGCGACCCGAGGACGCGGCGGATCTCCTTCGCCTTCCGACGGGCCCGCAGCCAGTCCGACAGCCCGTGGTAGACGACACGCGGGGCGACGACCTCCGGGTCAAAGACGACGCGGGCGACGCGGCCGCCCGACAGCGTCCGCCGTCGGATCCCGTCCGATCCGCGGGCGCGCCCCCGCACCTCGACCGCCGCCTCCCAGCGGCCCTCCGCCGGCTCCAGGAACAGCCAGCGGCCCGTCCGCAGCCGGTGCGCCTTCGCCCAGCGCGCGACCCGTTCGAACTGGGCGCGGATCTTCGCCTCGCTCCAAGGGCCGCTCCAGGTGATCGAAGCGACGCGGAAGCTCGGGCTCCTGCCCCACTGGAAATCGACCGTCATGGCGCTCGCCCCGGGACCCGGGGCCGGTCTATGAGGCCTCCGCTCCGGTCGCGGGGCGGATGCCGGCGCCCTGCGCGGCGGTCCCGCTCCCGGCGAGGCCCACGCCGACCATCGGCAGCGGCTCGCCGCCCGGCCCCTCCGGGCCGACCGGTCGGTAGCCGCCGTAGTACGGCATTCGCTCCGTGATCACGCGGCGGAAGGCGTCCCGCAGCGCCGCGTCGTCCAGCCCCCGGGTCGCGATCAGGTCGTCGTTGCGGTTCAGGCAGCCCTTGAGCTCGCCGCGATGGGTGACCCGGATCCGATGGCAGTTGGCGCAGAACTCCGGGTTCCGCACCGGATCGACCAGCTCGACCTCGGTCCGCCCGAAGAGGTAGATCCGCCGGTGGTGCATCTCGCGCACGAGCGTGCGCGAGGCGTGCTCCTCGAGCCAGCGGCGGACCTCCGAGAGATCCGCGGCGAGGGCCCGGTCCTGGACCAGCTCCGGCATGAACTGGATCAGCTGGAGCTTGAGCCCCTCGTGGCCGGCGACGTAGTCGACCATCGGCCCGATCGTGCCGACGGTGTCGCGGAAGACGACCATGTTCAGCTTCAGCGGCGTGAGGCCGACACGCAGCGCCGACCGGACGCCGGCGAGCGCCGCGGCGAGCGAGCCGTGGCGGATCGCGCGGAACGCCGCCGGGTCGAGGCTGTCGACCGAGACGTTGACCCGCTTGAGGCCGGCGTCCCGCAGCGCCTCGGCCCGGCGCGCGAGCAGCGAACCGTTGGTCGTCAACGAGACGTCGGCGATCTGCCGGACGGTCCGCTCGACGATCGTCTCCAGGTCGTCGCGGACCAGCGGCTCGCCCCCGGTGAACTTGACGGAGCGGACCCCGAACTCGCGGGCCACCGCGACGAGGCGCTCGATCTCCGCGACGGTCAGCTCCTCGCCGTGCGGAGCCGCCGGCCGGGCGACCGGACCCAGCCCTTCGTCGTGGCAGTAAACGCAGGCGAAGTTGCAGCGCTTGGTGACGCTGATGCGGATGTCGCTGACGGTCCGCCCCCAGCGGTCGGTCCACACGCCGGCCCGGAGCCGGGCGCGCCCCATATAGGGCGCGGAGCCGGCCGGGCCGGCGCGCCCGCCTAGGCGGGAGCCTCGTCGGGCCGCTCGAGCAGCGGAACGGTCGTCGACCGCTTCTCGCCCCGGCGCTGGAAGGCGATCGTCACGTCGTTGCCGACCGGGAACCGCGCCAGCGCCTCGAGCAGCTCGCGGACGGTCCTCACCTCGAACGGTCCGACCGCCGTCAGCACGTCGCCGGCCCGCAGGCCGGCCTGGTGCGCCGGCGACCGCGCGACGACCTCGGCGACGAACAAGCCGGTGCGGGGTTCGAAGCCGAGCTGGCGGGCCAGCGGCGGCTGCAGTTCGGCGACCTCGACCCCGATCCAGGGACGCACGACGCGACCGGCCCGGAGCAGCTGCTCGGTGATCCGCTGCGCCGTGTGGATCGGGAGGGCGAAGCCGACGCCCTGGGCGAACGGGACCATCGCCGTGTTGATCCCGATGACCGAGCCCGAGAGGTCGACCAGGGGACCGCCGCTGTTGCCGGGATTGATCGCGGCATCCGTCTGGAGCAGGCCCTCGAAGACGAAGTCGGTCCCGGGGAGCGGGCGGGCGAGGGCGCTGACGACCCCGAAGGAGACCGTGGGCCCGCCGGGCAGCCCCAGGGCGTGACCGACCGCGAGGACGAACTGTCCGACCCGCAGCGCGCCGGAGTCGCCGAGCCGCGCGGCGGGCAGATCCGAGGCGTCGACGCGGAGCAGCGCCAGGTCGGTGACCTCGTCGCCCCCGACGACCTCCGCCGGGAGCTCGCGGCCGTCGGCGAGCCGGACGAGGAGGCGGGCGGCCCCCTCGACGACGTGCTGGTTCGTGAGCAGCAGGCCGGAGCGGTCGGTCACGACCGCCGTCGCGCCGGAGGGGACGCCGAACGGCGGTCCCCGCCAGCGGCGGCCGACGCGGACCGACTCCACGGCTGCGACGCTCGGCGCGACCGCCTCGACCGCGGAGGCGATGCGCGCCTCCAGATCGGCGAGCGCCATCAGAGGGCCTCCGCGTTCCGGCCGGCGCCCGGCCACGGGAGCGTCGGCTCGGGGCCGATCGGGGGCGCGGGCAGCGGCGGGAACGGATCCTGTCGGGGTGCGTTCGGCGAACGGCGGGCGCGGCGTGGGGGGGCGAGTTGCGACATCGTGTCCTTCCAGGGCCGGGGGCCCGTTCTCCCTCAGCGGAGGGGCGAGGATATTGACCGGGTCGGCGGCACACCGGTCACAGCTCGCCGCTCCGCGGGCTGGTGCGCGGGTAACCGGTCCGCTAAAGGGGCGGTCGACGTGATTCGGCCGATGGCGGACGACGAGCGCACCGAGCTGGGTCGCCTCGACGAACGCGTCGTCTCGGCGTTGAGCGGCCTCTCCGGCCGACTCGCGTTCAGCGGGCTACGTCGGGTCCTCCACGCTCACCCGGAGTCGCTCGCCCGCTCGCTGCGCCGGCTCGAACGGGAGGGCCGGGTCGAGCGGGTCGACGGCAGCTACCGGATCCGGGGGACGGGAACCCCCTCGCCCCCGGAGGCGGAGCTGCGCACGATCGCTCAGGTCGAGCTCCCCACGGGCATGGAGCCGGACGGCCTTCTGGGGCAGCTCGCCGGCCGCTGGTTCGGCGCGCTGCGCTGGATCGGCGTCCTCGAGCGGCCGGAGGGTCCGCTCCTCGCCTGGGGACGCCGCGACGGCGCCGGCCTCGTACTGCTCGGTCGCCGCGGCTCCCAGTTGACGGTCTACGTGCCGGAGGAGGAGCGCGCCAGCGACCCGCACGGGGCGGAAGACGCGGCGTACGACCTTCTGCTGCACGCGACCGAGGCGCTGCGGCCCGCCGGGCACTCGTACGCGTCGCACGACAGCGGCTCGGTGCGGGCGTTCCTCCTCGAGCCGCTGATCCTGCGGCAGAACTGACCGCCGTTCGCAGGAGCGGCGGGCCGCCTCAGAGCGGCGCCCCGCAGGAGGGGCAGCGGTTGTGCGCTTCGTCCGCGAGGCCGCCGCAGTAGCGGCAGCGTACCTTGACGACCGTACGCGTCGCGTGCGGCACGGCGGCGGCGGGAACGCCCGCGGGCTCGGCGGCGTGGCCCCGGCGCGCCTCGCCGATCGCGGCGCTCCACTCCTCCGGCGCGAGCAGGTCGACGACCTCGCGGTGCCCGCCGAGGTCGAGGACGAGGCGTGGCCGCGACCAGCGTCCGCGGCGGACCGCGACGTTGTGCAGTTCGGCGAGCGGGAGGTCGAGGACGCGGTCGACGTCCCGGCCCCCGACCAGGTCCCGCACTACGCCGCGGGAGCGCGGCGACTCGAACACCAACCGCTCGGTGGTCAGGTAGAGTACCCCCGGTCGCGGCCGGTCCCGCCCGTGCGGCCCCCGCTCGAGGACGGCGTAGGCGCTACGAAGGACCTTCTCGTGGGGCCCGAGCAGCATCGCCGGCCCCGCCCCGCTCGCCCGGCGACGGCTACGGGCCGCCGGCGCGGTTCTGCTGCTCGAGCCATCGCTGCAGCGGGGCGAAGTACTCCAGCAACCCGCTGGCGTCCATCTTCCGCTCGCCGGTGACCGCTTCGAGCGCGTCGGGCCACTCGCAGCTCGCGCCCATGGCGAGCATCGCAGCGAGCCGCCGCCCCGCCTCCTTCGAGCCGTAGATCGAGCCGCGGTGGAGCGGTCCCTCGTAGCCGGCGACCCGCAGCAGCGCGCGGTGGAACTGGAACTGCAGGATGTGGGCGAGGAAGTAACGGATGTACGGCACGTTGGCCGGGACGTGGAACTTCGCGCCGGGGTCGAACTCCTCGGGTCCGCGGGGGTGCGGCGGCGCGACGCCCTGGTAGCGCGCCCGCAAGGCCCACCAGCTCGCGTTGTACTCCGCCGGCGCGACGCGGCCCGCGAAGACGTCCCATCGCCACTTGTCGATGAGGAGGCCGAACGGCAAGAAGGCGACCTTCTCGAGCGCCCGCTCGAGGAGGAAGGTCGTGTCGTCCTCCTCCGCCGGCGGCCCCGGCATCAGACCGACCTGGGCGAGGTAGGCCGGCGTCACGGAGAGCGCGATCGTGTCGCCGACCGCCTCGTGGAAGCCGTCGTGGGCGCTGTCGCGGAAGAGGTACGGCTGCGCGCCGTAGGCCCGCTGGTAGTAGTTGTGCCCAAGCTCGTGGTGGATCGTCCGGAAGTCCTCGCCCGTGATCTCGATGCACATCTTGATCCGGATGTCGTTGACGAAGTCGAGGTCCCAGGCGCTCGCGTGGCAGACGACCTCCCGGTCCTTGGGCCGGGTGAGCATCGAGCGCTCCCAGAACGACGCCGGCAGAGGGTCGAGACCCAGCGAGACGAAGAACCGCTCGGCGTAGCGGACCATCGCCTCGGGCGTGGTGCCGCGGGCGACGAGCATCTTCGTCAGGTCGTACGGCGGCTTCGCCGAGGGCGGCGCGAGGATCGGGAGGATCCCCTCCCAGGACTGGGCCCACATGTTGCCGAAGAGATGGGCGGGCAGCGGTCCCTCGGCGGGGACGACTTCCGGTCCGTACGTCGCACGGAGTCGGCGACGGGCGTAGGTGTGCAGCGCCTCGTAGAGCGGTCGCACCTGCTCCCAGAGCCGGTCGACCTCGCGGCCGAAGGCGTCCGGCTCCATGTCGTACTTCGCGCGCCACATCGCCCCGGTGTCCGGAAATCCCATCTCCCGTGCGCCGAGATTGGCGAGTTCAACGTACCGCTCGAACTCGGGGCGCACGGCCCGGCCGACCCGGTGCCAGCCGCTCCAGATGTCATCGAGCAGCCGGGGGTCCCGGCTTTCGATCTGCAACCGAGAGAGCGCCTGGAGGTCGAGCGGGCCGGGCTGACCGGCGGGCTGGTG
>JASHTI010000023.1 GCA_030040625.1 Thermoplasmata archaeon | reverse complement strand
GGCCGCCGGCCCAGGACCCCCGCCGCGAAGCCGGCGGAAGGGACGCCGAAGGCGACGACGGCCGCGAAGCCGGCCGCGAAGGGAAAGCCGAAGGCAGCGCCGAAGGAGCCGGCCCCCACGGCCCCCAAGGCGGACGACGCCGACGGTCCGGCCGGCGCCGACTCGACCTAGGCGCGGCCACCGTTCGCCTGGAACGCAACGGGTAAGCGCTCGTCCCGCGCCGGGCCGCCGTGGCCGATCGGGCGCCGTGGACGAGCCCGAGCGACCTCGCCGAGTACGCGTTCTGCCCCCGGGCGCACTACTACCGGCAGCACCGGACGGCGCCGGAGACCTCGTCGAGCGCCGCCGGCGTTCGGACCCACGAGCGTCGGCTCTCTTCCGAGCGGTGGCGCGACGAGCACGCCGGAGCGGGCTGGCTGGCGCTCGGCGTCGGCCTCGGCCTCCTCGCCCTCGCGGTGTACCTGTGGCACTAGCCGGCCTCCCCGTTCCGTGGCTGGCGGCGCTGTTCGGCGTCGTCGCGATCACGGTCGGGGCCTGGCTGATCGCCCGCCGCTCCCGGGACCAGCGGTGGGGCCGACTGGTCGCCATCGACGCCGGGCGAGCCGCGACGTTTCGCTCGGAGCGGTACCACCTGATCGGCCGGCCGGACGCCGTTCGCCGCCGCCGCGACGGGACGCTGATCCCGATCGAGCTGAAGCGCCGGCCGGCGCCGGCGGGCGGTCCGTTCCGCTCGCACCGGGTCCAGCTCGGCGCCTACTGCCTTCTCCTCGAGGAGACGACCGGGCGCGCCCCGCCGTTCGGGGTCCTGCGGTACGCCGACGCCGAGATCGAGGTCCCGTGGGACCGCGCCGCTCGGCAGCTCGTCCTCGCGACCCTTACGGAGGTGCGCCGGCCGTACGACGGCCGCGCCGAGCCGACGCCCGGCAAGTGCTCCGGCTGCCGGTGGGCGGAGGGGTGCGACGCGTCGATGGCGTCGCCTTCGGTCCGCCGCTGACCTCCGGCCGGAGCGCCTCGGTACCGCCCGCGACGAGGCTGCCGGCAAAGCTTTACCCACGCCCCCGGCTCGACCCCGCAATGCCGGAAGGGAACGTCGAGCGGACCCTCGTTCTCGTCAAGCCGGACGGGGTCCGCCGTGGCCTCGTGGGCGAGATCGTCGGGCGGTTCGAGCGCAAGGGGCTCAAGCTGGTCGCCGCGAAGCTCCTCCGCATCCCGCCCGAGCTCGCGCAGCGGCACTACGCCGAGCACCAGGGCAAGCCGTTCTATCCGGCGCTGATCCAGCACATCACCTCCGGGCCGGTCTTCGCGTTCGCGCTCGAGGGTCGCTCCGCCGTCGCCGTCGCCCGGCTCATCACCGGTGCGACGAACCCCCAGACCGCCGCGCCGGGCACGATCCGTGGCGACCTCGCCCTGGGCCTCACCCCGAACCTCGTGCACGCCTCGGACTCGCTCGAGTCGGCCGCCCGGGAGTTCGCGCTCTACTTCGGCGCGGAGGACGTCCTCGCCTACTCCCGGGTCGGCGAGGAGTACGTCTAGCCCGATGGGAACGCCGGCCGAACGGGGAGGCCGCGCGCTGCTCGCCGGCGGCCTGGTCGTCCACCCGACGGACACGCTCTTGGCCCTCGCCGCCCGCGCCCTGGACCCGGCGGCGGTGCGCCGGCTCGTCGACGTTAAGGGCCGCAGCCCGCACCGCCCGCTCTCCGTGGCGGTGAGCTCGCGCGAGGAGCTCGAGCGCTGGGGGCGTCTCGGTCCGTCCGGCCGGCGCTTCGTCCGGCGGGCGCTGCCCGGCCCGTACACCGTCCTCGTGCGGCCCACCGCCGAAGCGCGCCGGACGCTGGCGCCCGAGGTCGGGGGCCAGCCGCGCATCGGTCTGCGCGTGCCCGCGCATCCCCTGGCCCTCGAGCTCGCCCGCCGCGCGGGCCCGCTCGTCGCGACGTCGGCGAACCGAACGGGGGAGCCGCCGGCCCGGAGCCTGGCGGCGGCGCGGCGCGCGCTCGGCTCGGCCGTCGCGCTCTACGTCGACGCCCCGCCTCGGCCGAGCGGCGTCCCCTCGACGCTGGTCGATCTCACCGGACCGCGCCCCCGAACGGTCCCTCGAACGTGAGCGCCTCGGTCCCGGACGGGGCGGAGCTGACCCGCTGGCGCACGGCGGCGAGGATCGCCGGCGAGGCGCGCGAGCTCGGGGTCCGGCTCGCCCGTCCCGGCGCTCTCCGACGGGACGTCGCCGAGGCGATCGAGCGGCACATCCGCTCGCAGGGGGCCGAGCCGGCGTTCCCGGCGAACCTCTCGCGGAACGTCGAGGCGGCCCACTACACTCCGGACGAAGCGGACACCGCCCGATTCGAGACCGGCGACCTCGTCAAGGTCGACGTCGGCGCGCACCTGGACGGCGCCGTCGCCGACACCGCGGACACCGTCGAGGTCGGGGGCGGCCGGCGCCAGGCGCACCTGATCGCCGCCGTGCACGAGGCGGTCGCCGCCGGCATCCGCGCCGTGCGGGCCGACGGCCCGGTCGACGACGTGAGCCGCGCGATCGCCTCCGCCATCCGGGCCCGGGGGCTGAACCCGGTCCGCGACCTCACGGGCCACACGATCGAGCGCTACCTCCTCCACGCCGGCAAGTCGATCCCGAACGTCCCGGGGCTCTCGGACGCGACGTTCCGCGAGGGGGAGATCGTCGCGATCGAGCCGTTCGCGACGAACGGCGAGGGCCGGATCGCCAACGGCCCGTTCGGGCATATCCTCCGCTTCCGCCGGCCCCCGCCGGCGGACGACGCCGCCCTCGCCGCGCTCTACGGGCGCTTCCGCACCCTGCCGTTCACCGCCCGCTGGGCGACCCGGCCCGAGGAGCGGGCGGCCCTCGAGCGGGGCCGCCGACTGCTGCAGACGTACCCGGTGTTCCTCGAGCGGGCCGGCGGGCTCGTCGCCCAGGCGGAGCACACGATCCGGGTCGGGCCGGCCGGCGCGGAGATCTTGACGGCGGCCGCCCTGCCGGCCGCCGACGACGGCTAACCCGCGGTCCCCGCGAGCTTCGCACGGGCCCGGCGGGCCCCCTCGACCATCGCCCGCAACTTGGCGTCGGCGACGGCCAGGCTCCGGGTCCGCAGGCCGCAGTCCGGGTTCACCCACAGCCGCCCCGGGTCGCCGAGGTGGCGGGCGGCCCGCTCGATCCGCTCGGCGACGAGCTCCGGGGTCTCCACGGCGTCGACGTGGACGTTCAGGACCCCGATGCCGACGTCCCGCCGGTCGCCGTACTCGACGAACGCGTCGAGCAGCGCGTAGGCGTCGTGCGCCTCGTCGTCCCGGTTCGCGAACTCCCACGCCCACTGGCGGCACCGCTTCGCCTCCAGCAGTCCCGGCAGCAGCTTGCGGTAGTCGGAGAAGCAGACGTGCATCGTGAGCTCCGCGTCGATCCCCTCGGTCGCCTCGTTGAACCCCTCGACGATCAGCGGCACCTCCTCCGGGTGGGTGCCGGCGGCCGGCTCGTCGATCTGGATCACGCGGCATCCGCGGTCGACGAGCGCCCTCAGCGTCGGACGGATCACCTCGCGGGCGAGGGCGACGACGAGCTCCCGCTGGGCGGCCCGCCGGCGGGCGGGGCCCTTCCACCCGGGCTGCCGCCCGAGGTAGTACTCGTTGTACGACCAGTCCGCGAGCGTGTACGGCCCGGTCACCGGCACCTTCGGCTCGGCCCGGGCGTGGGAGCGGACGAAGTCGAACTCGTCGAGGTCGTACGGGCGGGCGAGGCGCACCGGTCCTACGACCGCCGCTTTCCGGTAGTACTTGGCGTCGAAGGAGCGGACGTGGCCCGTGAAGCGGAACCCCTCCAGGTTGCGGACCGGGTGCTCGTACATCTCCACCCGCCGCGCCTCGCCGTCGTAGACCCGGTCGAGACCCGCCGACTCCAGATAGCGCAGCGAGAACAGCGAGGCGAGCGCGCCCGCCGCCGCGCCGGCCGCCGGGCCGGGGGGACCCTCGAGGAGCGCGGTCCGTGCGTCCGGGAGCTCGCGGGCGAAGCCGAGCCGCCCGTCCCACTCGGCGAACTCGCTCCGGGCCGACGCGTCGAGCGGGCTCCCCTTCTGCGCGAGCAACTGCCAGCGGGGCCGGGCCAGGCTGCCGATCTCCTGGCAGCGGAACAGCGGCGGGCTCACGAGGCGCCCCCGGCGGCGAGCTGCCGCGCCGCCTCCGCGAGCGCCTCGAGCTTCCCCTGGGCCGGCCCGGTCGGCAGTAGGTCGAGCGGTGCCCCGGGACCGAGCCAGACCGCGGTCGCCCGCC
>JASHTI010000022.1 GCA_030040625.1 Thermoplasmata archaeon | reverse complement strand
GGCGCACGGGACAGGGTTTAAGCAAAGCCACTCCCTCGGGGCACCGGCGGCCGGGGGCCCCCGCCTTCCCGCGGAGGCGCCGCCAACCGGGTGGGCGATGCGAGCGCGCAGGGGACGTACGCCGTGGACGCTCTGGGTCGGAACGTTGGCGATGTGCGCCTTCGCGCTCGCCCCGGCGGTCGCCGGCAGTTCGGGCGTCCCGGCCGGTCGCAGCGCGGGGGCGGCCCTACCGGTGCCCCTGAGCGTTACGCCTCAGCCCCCCGCGATCGGGGTCGTCTCCATCTCCGACACCGGGGTCTCGAGCGACCCGACCGTCGTCTCGACGAGCGGGTCCACGGCGACGGTCCTCGAGAGTTTCAACGGGAACATCACCGACGATTGGCCGCAGAGCACCCTCAACGGCGACGGCTACACCGTGAACGCCACGACCTACCCCTCCGACGCGAACGTGATCGCGGTCACCACCTCGCGCGTCGTCGTGGAGAACCTGGTGGTCTCCGCCGCGGGCTCCACGGACGGGATCTTCGTGGGGAGCGCCACCGACGGGGTCACCGTCGAGTCGAGCGTGGTGCTCTTCGGCGCCTCGACCGCCCCGGTCGTCGGCATCGAGCTCGGGCGCTTTCCGGCCGCGGCCAACGAACCGTCCGGGAGCTACACCGTCTCGGGCAATACCGTTCACGGCCCCGGCAGCGGCGGCATCGCCGGGAGCACCGGGATCGGAGTGTTCGGCGGCGCTGTGACCGTCACGGGCAACGACGTGAACGGATTCTCCGCCGAGACGACCTCCGAGCTGGGGGACAACAGCTTCTCCTCCTGGCTCGACGACAGCCAGTCCGTCGCGATCTTCGCCGGCTGTGGCGCCGGGAGCACGACGTGCACGATCGCCTCCAACTCGCTGAGTGACAACGCGATCGGCGTCGCCTACGAGGTCGCGGCCTCTCCCGGGAACCCTCCCTTCCCCGCCGGGCCGGTGACTATCGAGCAGAACGCCATCGACGACAGCCTCGCCTACGGGCTCGTCGCCGAGCCGGCCTACGACTCCGGGACCTCCGTGATCACCGCGAACACGGTGAACAACACGGCCAGCGGCGCCCCCGCGGCATACGTCCTCGGCGGCGCGTTCACGATCTCCGCGAACGTTTTCACCGGGACCTCCACGTCCGGGTCGAACGGCGCGGAGCAGGGCCAGGGGGACTGCGCGGACGCCACCATTCCGACCGCCTTCGTCGAAGCGTCGGACTGCGCGAGCCCGACGACGACGGTCGGGCTGAATGCCAACTTCTTCGAGCAGCCGTCGGCTCCGTACTGGACCGCGACGTTCCCGACGAACCCGACGAGCTCGACCGAGAGCGGAGGCGAGGTCGTCACGTTCTCGGAGAACGGAGTCCCAGCGCACCACCTCTGGTCGCTCACGTTCGCCGGAACCACCGAGGCGATCCTAGCCCCCGCGGAGCTGATCGCCGATGCGGCCAACGGCTCCCAGAGCTACAGCATCGGCAGCGTGGCGGGGTACTACGAGCACAACGTTCCGACCGTCGGCACGATCGACGTCGCCGGGGCAGCCGTCACCGAGCCGACGCTCGAGTTCGAGGCACTTGGGACCGGACAGGTCGTGATCACCTCGGGCTGCACGTCGACCGACCCGGGCGTCATCGCGATGAGCGGGAGCGATGCGGTCCTCCAGGAGACGTTCGACGGGAACGTCACCGACTACTGCCCGTCGAGCGAGCTCAACGGCGCCGGCTTCACGATCGACGCCGGCCCGTTCGTCTCCGACGCCAACGCGGTCGGTCTCGGGGCGAGCGGGATCACGGTCGAGGACCTGACCGTGGAGGCCGCGGGCGGCACGGGCGGCATCGTCGCCGTCCCGACGGCCACGGCCGCGACGGTCATCGGCTCCACGGTCCGACTCTCGGAGGCGACGGCCGCGACCGTCGGGATCCAGCTCGGCGATGTCTTCCCGTCCACCGTCACCGAGCCGACCGGCACGTTCCTGGTCAAGGAGACGACCGTGGACGGGCCGGGCAGCGACGGCGTCGCCGGGCAGATCGGGATCCTCGTCGCCGGAGCTTCGGTGACGGTCGCCAACGACTCGGTCACCGGCTTTTCCGCCGAGACGACCTCGACCAGCGGCGGGAACACCTACTCGTCCTGGTTCGAGGACACCCAGTCGGTCGGCATCTTCGCGGGCTGCGCGGAGGCCGCCGCGGCCTGCGCCATCACCGGCAACAGCCTCACCGGCAACTCGATCGGGATCGTGTACGCCCTGCTCACGGACTCCTTCCAGAGCATCACGCCGTCCTCCGTCACCGTCAGCGCGAACGCCGTCGCCGACAGCCTCGCCTACGGATTCCTGGCCGAGGCGACCGGCGCTTCGGGGACGTCCACCGTCAGCGGCAACAGCTTTGACAACGACGCCAGCGGAGCGCCCGGCGCCTTCCTGATCGGCGCCGACTACTCGGTGACGGCGAACACGTTCGTCGGCACCTCCCTAACCGGGTCGAACGGCGCGTCGCAGGGCGAGGATTCGTGCGCCGCCGGGAGCATCGGGACCGCCGCGGTCCAGGCCTCCGACTGCTTCAACCCCACGACGACGGTGAGCCTGAACGGCAACCTCTTCGTCAACGTCTCGTCCCCGTACTGGTCGGAGACGTTCCCCTCCAACCCGTCGACCTCCTCCGAGCTCGGCGGGGAGATCGTCAGTTTCGCCGAGACCGGCCTCGTCCACGGCACCAGCTGGGCGCTGACGGTCGCCGGTCTCTCGGCGAGCGTCACCGCACCCGCCCCGGTCGCCGCGGACCTCGCCAACGGAAGCTCCAGCTACTCGGTGCGGCCCGTGGTCGGTTACCGGCTCAGCCCCAGCGGGGGCCCGATCGAGGTCAGCGGCGCTCCGGTCACCGTCCCGGTCCCCTTCGTGCGGGTCAGCTACCTCGTGACCCTGCACGAGAACGGGCTGCCGGCCGAGACGGAGTGGGGGGTCAAGATCAACGGGACGACGACCCGCTCGATCACGAGCGCGATCGCCGTCTACCTACCGAACGGGACGTACCCGTACGTCCCCGGCGCCGCCGGCTGGAGCGCGCGGTCCGGCACGGCGGTCGTCCGCGGCGCGGCCGTCGAGCTGCAGGTCAACTTCACCCAGGCGGTCTACGCCCTGACGTTCCACGAGACCGGGCTCGCCGCCGGCACCGAGTGGTGGGTCAATCTCACGACGATGGCCTCCTACCACTCCAAGACGGCGACGATCCGTTTCGACGAGCCGAACGGCACCTACGACTTCATCGTCGTCGGCCACAACGGCACCAAGCGCGAGTACACCGCGCCGGGCGGCGCGGTGGCGGTCGTCGGCGCGGCGGTCAGCGAGCCGGTCGCCTTCACGAAGTTCTACCCCGTCTCGTTCCGGGAGGCGGCCCTGCCGGCCGGCACCGAGTGGTGGGTGAACGTCACCGGCGGGGCGAGCCACTCCTCGACGACCGGGCAGGTCCGGTTCTGGGCGCTCCCCGGGGCCTACAGCTACACGGTCGCGACGGCGGACAAGGCGTTCGCGGCGAAGGCCGGGGCGTTCACGATCCATACGGCCGGGGTCGCCCGCCACGTCCGGTTCGTCAAGCAGCTGTTCGAAGTGACTGTGCAGGAGACGGGACTGCCGCGCAGCAGCGCCTGGTGCTTCGTGATCACCGGCGGCGCCCGCCACTGCACGACGGGGCTGAGCCTCACCGTCAAGCTGGTCAACGGGAGCTACGCCTACACCCTGACGACGCGCCGGGCGGGCTACTCGGCCACCGGCGGCACGATCGTCGTCGATGGCGCGGACGTGAGCCGGACGGTCACGTTCTCCGGCTGACCGCCCGGTGGACGCCCCGTCCGGCCCGGCTTCCGCGCGACGCCATCGCTATAGGTTGCGTTGCCTCGGGACGCCCGTGACGGCGGGCCCGCGCCCGATCGGTAGGCGGCGGGGCGTCGTCCGGCTCCTGCCGCTCGTGCTGGGCGCCAGCGTGGGGGTCGTGATGGTCCTCGCCGGTCTCTGGATCCCGGCGACCGGTCACCCCAATCCTCCGCGGCTCTCGTCCCCGACCACCGAGGTCGATCCCGAGTTCCTGCCGAGCACCTACGCGAGCCCGACGCCGTACGCCCGAGGCCTCTTTGGCAACGCGGTCGCGCTGAGCGGCTCGACGGTCGTCATCGCCGCCCCGGGACAGCTCGGCTCCGTGCTGGGTCCCGATGTCCCCGGGGGCCGCGGCTGCGTCTACGTCTTCCACGAGACGAACCGCAGCGCGCTCACGATCTGCGATCCGCTGAGCTCGGGGCTGCCCGCCTTCGGGACCTCCGTCGCGGTCGGGGACGGGGTCGTCGCGGTCGGAGACCCCGGCTTCAACGTCTCGATCCTGAACGGGACTCCGATCATCGGGGCCGGGGCCGTCTTCCTCTTCGACGCGGCGACCGGTCACCCCGCCGGGGTCCTCGAGAGCCCGGAGCCGGCCGTGAACGGCAGCTTCGGCGCGGCGGTCGCGGAGAACGGCGGGAATCTCGTGATCGGCGCCCCCGGCGAGACCGGTCTGCTCACCGGGCCCAAGGGTGGCGCGGAAGGCGGGGCCGGGCATGCCTACGTCGTGGACCTGGCCACGAACACCTCCCGCACGCTCACGAGCCCGGCGGCCGCGGCCGACGGAGAGTTCGGGGCGTCCGTGGCGATCAGCGGCAATCGTGTCGTCGTCGGGGCTCCGGGCGAGGCCGCGCAGGCCGGGAGCGCCTACCTGTTCGCGGCGAGCTCCGGCGACCTGATCGCGCCCCTGGCGGCCGCGGCGCCGGAGACGGACGCCAACTTCGGCCGGTCGGTGGCCGTGAACGGGACGACCGCGGCCGTGGGCGCCTCGAACATGTCGGACTCGACGCTGGCGGGGAACGTCTCGGTCTTCGACCTCAAAACGAACGCACGGCTGACGATCACGGCGCCGAACGCGATCGGCAACGCCTCGTTCGGCGCGTCGCTGTCGATGGACGGCAGCTGGGTGGCGGTCGGCGAGCCGCGCGGCCCGGGCGTCCTGGGGCCGAGCGGGGCCGCGTTCGTCTTCAGCGCGAACAACGGCTCGCTGATCTCCGCCAACCTCACCGCGCCGACCTCGGCGGCCCCCGACCGCCTCGGCACCTCGGTCGCGATCGACGGCACGGGGGCGCTGGTCGGCGGTCCCCAGGAGCCCGGGGGTCCCGACGCCGGGGGCCAGGCCTACCTGTTCACGCTCATGCCGCTGCGCTACGCCTCGCCGAACGCGACCGCGGGCGGGCGGTTCGGCGCGTCGCTCTCGATCAACAACGACGAGGTCGCGATCGGATCCCCCGGAGCGCCGGCCGGCGGCGAGGCGGGGGCCGGGCGGGTCTACTTCGCCACGGCGGAGCAGGGCCCCTGGCAGCTTCTGCTGCCGCCCACGCCGCAGCTGAACGGCTCCTTCGGCGCCGCCGTGGCGCTGACCCCCGATTTCCTCATCGTCGGCGCGCCCGGTACGAACGGCGGGGACGGAGCCGTCTACGGCTACAGCCTCACGAGCGGCACGCCGAAGGCGATCTTCAGCATGTCCGGCACGGGCGGACTCGGGGCTGCCGTCTCGATCAGCGGCGACCTCGCCGCGTTCGGGTCGCCGACCGCCGGCGACGACGGAGGGGGCGTTTTCGTCTACAACTTCTCCAACAGCACGGTGCTGAACCTCTCCCTGCACCTCCCGGGGGGTGTCGAGCCCGGCGTCGAGGTCGGCGCCTCGGTCTCCATCTCCGGCGTCCAGGTGCTCGTCGGCGCGCCCGGGGAGTTCGGCCACACGGGCGCGGCGTTCGTCGTCTCGGCGATCAGCGGACGGGTCTTCGCACGGATGCTGGGCCCGCCGGACCTTCTGGGGGGCCCGACCCGGCCGCCCGCCCAGTTCGGGAGCAGCGTGGCGCTCTCCGGGAACCTGGCCGTGGTCGGAGCGCCGGTCAGCCTCGGGGGCGACGGGGGGGCGGTCTACGTCTACGACACCCCGAGCTTCCATAGCCCCGAGGGCCCTCCGCCCACCCTCACGTACGTCGCCAACCTGACGAGCCCGGACAGCCGGACGCGGGAGTTCGGGGCGGCGGTCGCAACGAACGGGGCGACGATCGTCGTCGGGGTCCCGCAGCTCACGGCCTTCGGCGAGGGGAACGCGGGCGACATCTTCCTCTACAGCGGGTCTTCGTACGCGCTCTACGAGCGCTACAACAGCCCGTCGCCGACGGTCGCGACGTACCTCGGGGGCTCCCTCGCGATCGGCCCGGGCGGCAAGATCCTCGTGGGACCCGGCGATCTGGAGACGGCGGGCGATCCGGGCTACGCCGATCTGTTCTTCCTCTAGGTCGGGGGACCCCCGCCTTCGGACGTCCGGCGGAGCTGACCCCGGCGATCGCCGGCCGGACGGTGCGGGCCGAGCCTAGCGGCGGGCACTGATCGCCGGCGCGCCGGTGGCGCCGCCGACGCCGTCGTGCGTGTTCGCGGCGGCCGGGACCGCGGTCGCCCGCGTCTCGCTGTGGATGTACCGCTCTCCGCGCAGCGCGGAGACGAGGGCGCCGACCCCCGTGACGACGCCGGCGAAGAGGAACGCCTCGGCCAGGGCGTTGTGGAACGCCGCCCCGATCGCCGAGGCGAAGAAGTGCGGGGCCTCCAAGGTAGACTGCCAGTTCGCTGGGAGACCGGTGTTCACCCAGTGCGGATTCGCCATCGCCGCGTCGATCAGGCCGCTCATCGGGTTCTCCCCCAGGAAGGCGCCGAACAGCGCGCCCGTGGGGTTCGAGGCGACCAGACCGCTGAGGATCGAGGAGTCCGGAGGACCGATCCCCGCCCCCGCGAGCACTGAGGTGACCGAGCCGCTCAGCCCCGAAGAGAGCCCGACGATCACGATCGTGAAGAACAGGGCCATCGACAGCTGCTGGCCGGTGTTCTGGAGCGTGGCGAGCATGCCGGCCGCCGCCCCCCGGTTCTCGGCCGGCACCGAGTTCATCACCGCCGCCGAGTTCGGGGCGGCGAACATCCCCATCCCGCAGCCCTGGACGTAGAGCAGGGCGCCCATCTCCCAGTAGGCGAAGTTGAGGGGGAGGAGCGCGAGGAGGAAGAACGTCAGCGAGGCGATCCCCATGCCGACCGTGGCGAGCAGCCGCGGACCGTGACGGTCCGACAGCCAGCCGCTGATCGGCCCGGCCGTCAGGAAGCCGGCGATCATCGGCATCATCAGGATGCCGGCCCAGAGCGGCACCTGCGAGAACGCGTAGCCGTGGAGCGGGAGCCAGATCCCCTGGAACCAGACGACCAGGAGGAGCATCATGCCGCCGCGGGCGATCGAGCCGAGCAGGGCGGTGACGTTCCCGGCGGCGAACGCACGGACCCGGAAGAGGTTGAGACGGAACATCGGGTCGCGGACGCGGCTCTCCACCACGAGGAACAGCGCCAGCAACCCGAGCCCCGCGGCGAGGCCCGCGAGGACCCAGGGGTTGCCCCAGCCGGTCGGCGAGGATCCGTACGGCAGCAGGCCGTAGGTGACCGCCACCAGCACGAGCGTGAGCCCGGCGGCGAACGTCACGTTCCCGACGTAGTCGATCCGCTGGTGCGCGGCGCGGGTGGAGATCTCCTTCAGCCGGGCGTAGGCCCAGACCGTACCGATCACGCCGATCGGGACGCTGACCAGGAAGATGATCCGCCAGGTCGGCAGCACGATCGGCCCGAGGTGCAGGGTCGGGATCGCCGCGAGCACCCCGCCGACGACCAGCCCGACCAGCGAGCCGCCGATGAACGCGATCATGTTGATCCCCATCGCCTTGCCCCGCTCGTCCGGGGGCAAGGCGTCGGTCAGCAGGGCCGCCGAGTTGGCGAAGAGGAACGACGCGCCGACCGCCTGGATCAGGCGGAAGCCGACGAGCGCCCAGGCCCCCGTGGTACCCGAGTACGGCTCCAGGAACAGGAACAGCGAGCCGGTGGAGAAGATCGCGAATCCCATGTTGTACATCCGGGTCCGACCCCACATGTCGGAGAGCCGACCGCAGGTGACCAGCAGCGTCGCGGTGACGACGCCGTAGCCGAGCAGGAGCCACAGAAGTATCGGGAAGTTGGCCGGCAGGAACGGGCCCACCCCGACCCCCTTGAAGATCACCGGCAGCGAGATCAGGACGATCGTGCCGTCGAGCGAGGCGAGCAGCGCCCCGAGGGTGGTGTTGGAGAGGACGATCCACTTGTAACTGACCATGGCGAGGCCATCGTGCGATGGCGTCCGCCCTCAAGCCTCGCGCGGGCGTTTAGCTTCTAGCTGTAGCCGACGCCCGTCGGTCCGGCTCAAGTAGCGGAAGACCGTGCGCCGCGGCGTGATGTCGGAGCACCGTTCGGTCGCCTCCGGCCGCGTCGTGCGGATCGGGGTCAAGGGGGCGGTCCCGGGCGAGCACGGGCTTCCGAAGCCCGAGGTCGACACCGCCCGATTCTCTCGCCTCGGGGTCGAGGGTGACTACAACCTCTACCGCCAGACCCAGCGGGCCGGCGACCCGGAGATGGCGATCCTCCTGATGCCCCTCGAGACGATCGAGGAGCTCAATCGGGAGGGCTGGCCCGTCCGCCCGGGAGATCTGGGGGAGAACGTCACGACCGGCGGGGTGCCGTACGATCGACTCGCCCCGCCGGCTCGAATGCGCGTCGGCGAAGCCGTGCTCCGGGTCGCCAAGCCCTGCACCCCGTGCGACAACCTGTTCCTGCTGCCGTACGTCGGCCCGGACCGCGGGCCGGCGTTCCTCCGCGCGACGCTCGACCGCCGTGGGTGGTTCGCCGAGGTACTCCAGGAAGGCCGGGTGCGCCGCGGAGACCGCATCGAGCTGCTGGCGGCGATGCCGTGAACCCCCCGGCCGGCGGGGGCGCCCTCCTGCGCCGAAGGAATAAATAGGGATGGTAAAGCTCCCGTCCTCGATGGTGTCCGCCCGCGAGCTCCCGAGCTGGGACCTGAGCCGCAAGATCGACCTCCCGCCACCGGATTCGTCGGAGGGGTTCGTCATCGGGATCGCAGTCGCCGCCGGCCTCTCGTACATCCTCCTCCTGATCGGCGACTACAACCGGCTCACCGCGTCGGCGTACACGTTCACGAGCCTCTCGCTCCTGGTGAGCGTCATCGGCGGCTTCGCGCTGGCCGTGATGCTCGGGAACGACATCGCCACGTTCCAGCGCCTGGAGCTCGAGCTGGCGCGGACGGTCCTTGCCTACGCCGGCTCCGCCACCCCGCCGCAGTCGGACGCCCCCCTCGCGGGGGTCTGGCGGGCGCACATCGCGGCGGCCGAGGAGTCCCGACGCGTCGCCCGCTCGCACGCCTACGCGCTGGGCCTGTTCACGTTCGCCGCGGTGCTGTCGTTGAGCGCTCTGCTGGTCGCGGTCCTCGGGTCGGTGATGTCCGTCCAGGATGTGCGGGGCTTCGCGCTGTTCGTGGAGTGGTTCGCCTTCACGTTCCTGATCGCCGGGGCGGGTGCGGTGCTCGGTACAATCGGCTACGCCGAGCCGGTCTCCTTCTACGAGTCGTTCTCCCCGCGCCGGTGGCGGCGCAACGCCGGGCGGCAGGTCGCCGTCGACGGCGCCGTTTCCGAGGTCGCCTGGCTCGCGGAGTTCGCCCGGGGCGCGCGGGAGTCCCGCATCAGCCCGGGCGGGCCGTCCGTGATCCCGAGCTGGCGCGAATAGACTCCGACGAGCCGCGGGCCCGCTCGATCTCGATCGCCGAACGGCGCCCGGGGACCGCCGGGGTGCGGGCCAAACCCATTAGAGGGCGGTCCCGCATCCAACCTCGGGGCGGGACGTGGGGCAGCACGGGTCGTCGAAGAGTTCGGTCGCCATCGCACTGGTCGCGGTTGTCGTGCTCAGCGGGCTCGCGCTCGCCCCGGTCCGATCCGCCCCTCCGACGATGCCCGCCACGCTGCTTCGGAACGATTCCGGGTCCGCGGTGGCAAGCCCTCCAACCTCCGGCGCCCCCGTCACGACGCCGGGGGCGGAGCGACTCGCCGCGCTCGAGCGGGAGCTCCGGGCGAACGGCGACTCGCTGGCGGCCTTCCACCCCCCGAACCTGGCCGCCGCCGATCCCGGCCGTGCCGGGGTCGTGGCGCCGAGCTACGCGCAGGCGCCGGCGCCGATGGGGGTCTCCGATCTCGGGCTTCGGAACGTCTCCGGCACGCTCGTCCCCTACGAGTACAACTCCTCGAGCGTCTGGGGTTCGGTCGCCCTCTCGCGAGCCGAGTCCGTCTACGTCGACGGGGACGGGCCGGACACCTTCGGCATCCAGCTGAACGCCGTCGCGACCGGGATCACGGTCCACGGCAACGCGGGCAACGAGTTCTGGACCCAGAACTTCGTCACCTACACCGCGAGCACGGGGGAGCTCTCGCTCGGCGACAACGTCTGGAACTTCTCGAATCCCCGCGCCGTGATCTCGGCGAACGTCTTCGCCGCGCACGGCCCGAACGGGTCGCTCGACGCCCCGGTCTTCTACTACGCGATCGGGCCGACGTTCACGGTCCACTACCCGTTCACCGTGAACCTCTACCTCAACGCCTCGCTGATCCACAAGGGGCCCGGCGTTTACTTCAACTACTCGATCTCGGCGACCAACGGGACCTGGGGCGGCTCCTTCGACTACGTTGAGTTCGCGGCGACCCCGGCGCGGCACGCCGCCGTCACCGCGCCGCTGTTCCAGGTCGACGGGTTCGGCTACGACCCGGTCGGCCTGCCGAACGACTACGAACTGGTCTTGGTCGGCAACGACGACGGCGACACGACGACGTTCTTCGCGATCAGCGGGACGCTGGCGCTCCGCTACTGGGATAAGACCGGCTACGCGAACGTCCCCGCCGCGTTCGACTGCGGCAGCGACACCGGCGAGTCGAGCACCGGGCTGCTGCCGGTCTACACCGTCGCGGCCCCGGACAGCCCGCCGACGCTGACCTTGCACATCGGGCCGTCGTTCCTGGGCGGCCTCTGGAACGTCTCGGCGGCCTTGAACGGCTCGCGTCAGTTCCAGGTCACCCTGCGCCCTCAGAACGCGTTCCTCCTCGTCAGCCCGGGCGCGGTGTTGAACAACTCCTCGGCCCAGTGGGTGCCGACGCTCCGGCTCGGCGCGGCGACCTCGGACTTCTCGATCCCCAACACCGGCGAGTTCACCTTCAGCTGGCTGATGAACGGGCACGACCCGGTCACCACGCCGGACACGGTCGCGGACACGCTGGCGAACAGCACGACCGCGCTGACGGTCGCGCTCGCCCGCGACGCGACGCAGGGCAGCTACACTCCGTTGCTCGCCTTCGGCAACGCCCAGCTCGCGCAGGTCAGCATCGCCGGCGGGGCCGGGACGATCGGCAACCCGTACGTCCTGCTGCACCGCCCGGCCGGCGGCCTGTACCCCGTCTTCGGCCAGCTGAACTTCTTCGGCTTCCCGGTCTTCGCGGGCGTCCTCCTCGTCGGCACCACCGACGACGTGACCGTGACGGCGCCGCAGGTCAACCTCACCTACGGCCCGGGCCAGGCGGCTCTGGCGGCGGCCCTCGGCCTGCCGCCGACGAACGCGCTCCAGCTGGAGTTCTGGAACGACTCGCACGTCCTCGTCGCCAACTCGACCGGCCTCACCGGCGCCCTCTCGGCGGACCTCGGCGCCTTCCCCGAGGGGCAGGTCTTCTTCTGGAACGGCTCCTCCAACGTCATCGCGAACAACAGCTTCCGCGATGAGGGCTCCTCGATCGCGCTGTACGGCGGCACGAACAACACGGTCTGGGGCAACACGTTCCTCGCCGGCGCGGTCTCGGCCTACTACTACGGAGGGAACAACACGACCGGCCTGCTCGAGTGGGAGTCCGGCGACCTCGTCTACAACAACTACTTCGACGTCGACCAGCCGGCGGTCACCCCGACGTACAACGCCTTCTCCTGCCAGGTCAGCTGCCTGCGCGCCTCGTACACCGACACCTGGAACGTCAGCCGGCAGCCCGCGGCCGACGCGGCGGTCCAGCTCGGCATGGTCCTGAGCGGGAGCATCCTCGGGACGAGCTACCAGGGAGGCAACTACTGGTCGAACTACGGGTCGACCGAGGACCCGTTCGGCGTCCTCCCGTACGACGACGGGGGCCTCATCACGATCGACGGCGACTACGTCCCGCTGGTCCCGAACGCGCTGTACTCGCTCACCCTGGTGGAGAGCGGGCTGGTCGGTGGCACCCGCTGGAACGCGACGCTCAACGGCGCCACGAGCTCGTCGGTGACCCGGACCGTCGTCCTCTACGCACCGAACGGGAGCTACACGCTCGGGATCGGGACCCCC
>JASHTI010000168.1 GCA_030040625.1 Thermoplasmata archaeon | reverse complement strand
CGCGCCGCGGCGGTCGTCCGTGCGCTGCGTCGGGCGGGGCTCCGTCGCGGCCGCCGTATCGAGCTCTCCGGCGGGCTCACCGCCGAGCGCCTCGGGCGCTATCGTTCGGTCGGCGCGGACGCCGCGAGCCTCGGGGCGCTGACCCACTCGGCGCCCGCCCTGCCGTTCCACCTGGTGCTGCGGCCGCTCGCGTCGCGTTAAGTCGCCTCCGGACCTAGTCGCGCCGGAGGGGCCGTGTCGCTGGAGTCGGAGATCCGCGCGCTCAAGGAGTCGCGGAACGCCGTCCTGCTCGCGCACAACTACCAGCGACCCGAGGTCCAGGACCTCGCCGACGACGTCGGCGACTCGCTGTACCTCGCGCGCCGGGCACGGGAGACCGATCGCCCGGTGATCGTCTTCGCCGGCGTGCGCTTCATGGCCGAGACGGCCAAGATCCTCAACCCCGGGAAGACCGTCCTGCTGCCGGACCCGAAGGCCGGCTGCGGGCTCGCGGACGCCGTCACCGCCGAGCAGGTCCGGACCTGGAAGTCCGAGCACCCCGGCGCCGCGGTCGTCGCCTACGTCAACACCTCGGCGGAGGTCAAGGCGGAGGCCGATTACTGCTGCACGAGCTCGAACGCGGTGAAGGTCGTCGAGGGGGTCCCGGCCGGCCAGGAGATCCTGTTCCTGCCGGACATGTTCCTCGGCGACTACGTCCGGAGGCGGACCGGCCGCGCGATGCACCTGTGGGTCGGCGACTGCCCGGTCCATGCCAAGCTAAGGCCCGAGGCGCTCGCCCGCGCGCGCGCGGCCCACCCGGCGGCGCCGGTGATCGCCCACCCCGAGTGCGGCTGCGCCAGCCAGGTCCTCCCCCAGGTCGACCGGGTCCTCTCCACCGACGGGATGGTCCGGTTCGCCGAGGAGACCCACGACCCCGAGGTGATCGTGGCGACGGAGGTCGGCATCCTCCACCGGATGCGCCGGCTCAACCCGGGGACGAACTTCGAGCCGCTGGACGCGGGGGCGATCTGCCCGTACATGAAGGAGATCGACCTCGGCGACCTCCGGGACTCGCTCGCCGAGCTCCGCTACGAGATCGACGTCCCGCCCGCGACGGCGTTGCGAGCGCGCCGGGCGCTCGAGCGGATGGTCGCCACCTAGCGGCTACAGGTGCGGCACGAGCTGAGCGACCCCGCCGCGCGCCCAGACGGTGTACGCTTCCGCGAGCAGGGCGAGCGCCCCGAGGAAGACGACCCCGACGGCCGCCCACGACGGCTTGCGCGTGAGGTAGAAGTGCGGGCTCAGCGGGTTCAGCCGGGTCGACAGGAACGACAGGCCGGAGAGCAGCAGCACGAAGCCCAGGAACGCGGGGATCAGCACCGAGGTGCTCGCGAAGTAGAGGCCGATCCCGACCAGGATCACGGCGATTGGGATCGCGGCGTGCGAGCGCTCCGTGCCGCGCGCCTCGGCGCGGTCGGCCCGCGGCGGCAGCGGCCGTCGGTACACCGGCGGGCCCTCCGGGTAGCCACCCACGGCCGCGACCTCGCGCCTCCCGGTAGATGAGCTCGTCCGTGCACGCGCAGCACCGCTGCGCCTCGAGCGATAGCCAGAAAAGCCGGGACCGCGGTCGCCGAAGCGTGCCCGAGAGCCGGGACCGCCCCCGACCCCCGATGGGGGGACCGACGCCCGGCGGGCCGATGCCGGGTCCGGGTCTGCGCCACCCGCTCACCGAGCCTCCGGCGTTCCGGGCCCACCCGCTCCTCCCCGAGGGGGCGTGCGTGAACTGCGGCACGGAGCTCCGGAGCAGCCTGGGCCGCTCCCGCTGCTGGGAGTGCGGGCGGGCGCTGTGCGTCGACTGCTACTGGCGCCACGGTCTCGAGCCGTCGGACCACCGCTGCGCGGCGTGCGCGGCCCATCCCGGCACTCCGCCGGTCACCGTCTCCGGCGGGCGCGCGGGCCCGTCGTTGCCGTAGGGTCCGAGCCCGCGCCGGCGAGCGCCGCCCCCGGCCCGTTGCGCACATCGCCCGGCGTCGCCCCCGCACGTCGCGCGAAGGCGAGCGCGACCGGGCCGAGCGGATCGTCCTCCGTCCGGTCGATCCCGGTCGGCACCGCGAGCGCCACCCCGGCCTCGCGCGCCACCCGTGCCCCGTTGGAGTCGAGCCGGTCGGGTCCCGGCCCGACCTCGACCGCGGCGGAGAATAGGCGAGCTGCCCCGAGGACCGGTCCGAGCGTCTCCGGGGCGCCACCGACGTGGGCGATCAGGCCGACCGGAAGCGACCCGCCGGGGGCCGGAGCGGCCCCCCCGAGCACGGTGGCGGGGCGCAAGACGAGGGAACGCACGCCCCGTGCGGCGAGCGAGGCCTGGTGCTCGGCGGACGGCCGCTCGTCGACCTCCGCGAGCGGGACGATCTCCGGACCCGGTCCCCCGGACCCTCGGAGCGGCCCCGGCGGGTCGGCGGGCGTGATCCGGCCCCCCTCCAGCCGGGCGACGACGATCCCGACGGAGGAGATCCGACGCGCCCGGGCCCGCCGGCGGAGGCCGTCGATCGCCGCCGCTGCGGCGGCCTCCGGCAGGTGGACGTGGAGTTCCGCGCGGAGGTCGTCGCGATCGACGAGCCGCGGCAGCTCGCCGGCCGCCGCCTGCGCGATCTCGCCGCGGTCCTCCCGCAGCTCCGGCGGGATGTAGCGGAGACCGACGGCGGCGTAGACCTCCTCCTCGGTGCGGCCCGCGATGCGCTGCTCGCCCCGGTAGACGCCGTACTCGTTGATGCGCAGCCCCTGGTCCCGGGCGAGCGACCGCAGGCGGACGTTGTGGTCCTTGGAGCCGGTGAAGTACTGGAGCGCCGCCCCGAACGCCTCCGGCTCGACGACCCGAAGGTCGACCTGCAGCCCGATCCGGAGGATCGCCGTTTCCTTGGTCGGCCCTCGGAGCCGCACCTCGCCGACCTCCGGGCGGCGCGAGAAGGCGTCGAAGACCTCCTCGGGGGATTCGGAGGTGACCAGAATGTCGAGGTCGCCGACCGTCTCGCGGCCGCGTCGGAAGCTGCCGGCGATCTCGATCTGGCGGACCGCCGGGTGGGCCCGCAGCCCTTCCAGCAGGAGGCGCGCGACCGGCCAGGCGGCTTCCAGCGGCCGGCGGGCCGTGGCCGGCGCCGCGGCGGCGGCCCCGAGGCCCTGCCGGAGCTGCCCGATCTTCTTCTCGGCGAACCCCTTCACGCCCGCGAGCCGCCCGGCATCGATCGCGGCGGCGAGGGAGGCGGGCCCGTCGACGCCGAGCTCGACCCAGAGGCGCCGCGCGGTCTTCGGGCCCACCCCCGGCAGCCGCATGAGCGCCAGGACGCCGGCCGGCACCTGGGCCCGGAGCTTGTCGAGGTAGGCGAGCCGGCCCGTGGCGAGGATCTCCTCGACCTTCGCGGCGATCGCTTCGCCGACGCCCGGAATGCTCCGGAGCTCCCCGCGGCCGGCGATCGCGGCGAGGCCCTCCGGGAGCGCCTCCAGGGAGCGGGCCGCGCGTCGGTAGGCGTCCGGCTTGAACCGCTCGCCCAGCAGGTCGAGGAGGTCGGCGACCTCCCCGAGCAGGGCGGCGACCTCCGGGTTCGCGACCACCGCGCTAGTTCCCCTCCGGCGGAACGTCGAGCCGCCGGCGCTCGCCGACGGTCCGGAAGCCGAGCGCCTCGTAGAGCCGCCGGGCCGGTGCCGCCTCCTCCCGAGCGTAGAGGCCGACGGGGGCCCCGGCCCGCTCCGCCGCGCGGATCACCTCGGCGACGAGCGCCCGACCCCAGCCGTGGCCCCGGGCCTCGGGACGGACGTAGACGCCGCCGACGAGCCAGATGCGGGGGAGCCGGACCGAGGCCCGTGCGACCCCGAGCAGACGCCCTCCATCGAACGCCCCCCAGACCGGTTCCGCCGCCACATCGAGGCCGGGGTAGCCCACGAGCTCCGGTTCGTCGGAACGGGCCAGGGCCTCCAGCGTGGGCCGGTCCGCCGGGAGCAGCGGGCGGACCGGGAGCGGCCCGGCCTCGATCGGGCCGGGGGGCCGCTCGAGGAGGAGCAGGCGCTCGGAACGCGTCCCGGGGAACGCCTGCGCGATCCACGGCTCGGCCTCGGGCGGGACCACCGCCACGAACGGGGGCCGCGGGAGGCCGGCGAGGAGCGCGGCGGCCTCGGGGCCCGGACCGTACCAGTGGACGATGGGGCGGTCCGGCCGGGCGAGCCAGAGACAGAGGTAGCCGACGGTCCGCTCTCCCACGCGAGCGGAGACGAACCGGACCCGCGTCGGTTCCCGGAGGAGGTCCCAGAGCGGGTAGGCGTGGAGGAGCGGGGATCGCGCCGCCTCGCCCTCCAGCCAGACGCGGTCCACCACGGGAGCGAGCTCCGGCGACCGGCGCATGCCGGTGCGAGCGCGCCCGGGTAGTAAACGGGCGGCCCGCCCGGCGCAACCGTAAATCGGGCCGCCCGCTCGTCGGCCCGTGGGACCGCACCGGCCGACGCCCGAGCTGCCGAGGCACCTCGAGCAGCTGTACACCCGTTTCCCGTTCGCCCGCTCGTTCGCCGACGATCCGATCGCCGCGCTGCGGCCGCTCGCGCGCGATCCGAAGCGGGCCGAGATCGCCGGGATCTTCGCCTCGACGCTCGCCATCGGCAACACCACGGCGATCCGGGGCGCGATCGGCCGGCTCGCCGCCCTCGTCGACGACGATGTCCTCGGGCTCGTCGATCCCTCGCGGGCCGCGGAGCTCCGCCGCGACCTGCGCGGCTTCCGCCACCGGTGGATCCGGGGCGACCAGCTCGCCTTCCTCGGGGAGCGCCTGGGGGCCTACTACGCCCGGGCCCCGTCGCTCGAGCGGGCGTTCGCCGACGGCCTCGCCGAAGGCGGGTTCGCCCGAGGCCTCGACGCGCTCGCCCGGGTCCTCCGGGGCACCGAGGGGCCGGCCGGCGCCCGCCGGCCGCCGCGCGGGTACGTCACCCTCTTCCCGAGCCCGCTCGATCCCGGTCACAGCGCCGCCAAGCGCCTGACGCTGTTCGTGCGGTGGATGGTCCGCGCCCGCTACCCGGACCTCGGCGTCTGGCGGACGATCCCGACCGGCGAGCTCCGCGTGCCGCTCGACCAGCACGTGCACTGGATCGCCTACCACCTCGGTCTGACGGGCCGGCGGAGCCGCTCCTGGGCCGCCGTCGAGGAGGTCAGCGAGGCGCTCCGGCGCATCGATCCGGTCGACCCGGTCCGCTACGATTTCGTCCTCTGCCACACCGGGATCTCCGGCGACTGCCCGAAGGAGCGGGACCTGGCCGTCTGCGGACCGTGCTCGGTCCGCCCCGACTGCCGCCTCTGGCGTCCGACCCGCGGAGCGGCGTGACCGCCCTGGAGCTGGACGAGGGGCTCCGGCGCCGCCTGCACGCCGCCGGCGAACAGATCGCCTGGTCGGCCGCGCGGGGGGCGCCGCGCGGCGGTTCCGGCCGCACCGCGCGGCTCCACGAGGAGGAGGCGCGCGTGGAGACGCTCGAGCGCGGAGGCGCCGCGACCGTCGAGGTCACCGCGGGGCCGGTCGGGGCCGTCGTCCTCCTCCTGGAGGCGGACCGCCGGGGGGCGCCGACGGAGCTCGGCGCTCGCGCGGCGGCCGGCCGGTTCCCGGACGGGTCGATCGTAGGGGCTTGGGGCGGCGCGGCGCTCGTCGCCGCGAGCCGGCCGACGATCCGGGACCTGATCGAGCTCGCCCGCTACGCGCTGCCCTGAGCGGCTACGAGCAGCCGCTCGTCGAGCCGCAGACCGTGCACGCGTAGCAGGTCCCCGAGCGCATCATGATCCCGCCGCAGACCGCGCAGGACGGGGCATCCTCGCTGGTCGCGCCGGCCGGCTCGGCGCCGCCGGGGGCGAAGGCGTCCAGCGGCTTCGTCTCGAAACGGACCGTCTGGGCCGGAGCGGGCGCCGCGGCCGGGGCGCCGTGGCCGTTGCCGTTCCCCTCGGCCGAGCCCTCCAGGCCGATCGACCGCCGGTCCTCCTCGGAGAGGAACTCGAGGGCGAGCCACCGGGCGACGTAATCCGGGATCGAGCGCGCGAACCGGACCCGCGGGTTGTTCGTCATCCCCGCCGGTTCGAACCGGAGGTGGGCGAGCTTGCGGACGAGGTCCTTCAGCGGCACCCCGTGCTGCAGGGCCATCGACATCGACAGCCCCAGCGAATCCATCAGCCCGTTGACCGTCGAGCCTTCCTTGGTGACGCGGAAGAAGATCTCTCCGACCCGGCCGTCCGGGTAGAGCCCGACGGTGACGTAGCCGTCGTGGCCGCCGACCTCGAAGTGGTGCGTGACCGCGCGGCGCTCGGCCGGCAGGCGCTCGCGCGCCG
>JASHTI010000167.1 GCA_030040625.1 Thermoplasmata archaeon | reverse complement strand
TCGGTACCAGCTTCATCACCGAAGCGGCCTACAACGATATCCTGGAGAGGGCGAGGGCGCTCGGCCTCACGATACGGCCGGCGCCTGCGCGCTTCCGGGGTGAACGGGTCGTGATCACCGCCGCGGGTCGGCCGTAACCCTGGGAGGGTCGCGCCTGGGGTCTGGACCGTCCCGGAACTCCCGGCGCGGGCGTCTCCGGCCCGGATCTACCCGCGCTGCTGGTCACGCACAACGCGGGGTCACCTACCCTGGTCCGACCAGGCGTTGCCGTCTAGAGCTCGCGGAAGCGGGCGCCCCTGGGCCGAACGGATTGGCGCGAGCGAGAGCGGCCCCTGCCGGATGCGCGACATCGAACGAAACCTACATTTGCGGCACGCGGGCATCCCGCCTATGAGGCGATGAGCGGCTCCGCAACGGCTGACGCCAGCGGCGGGGCGGGCTCCGTCGACATCGGGCACCTTCCCCCGGTCTGGGAGCCGACCCCGGCCCGCCCGCGGCTTCCCCTTGGCGTCGCCTTCGTCTCGATCCTGATCGGTCTGGTCGGCTTCGTGATGGTCCTCGGGGCGGTCCTCTACGTCCTCAACCAGCTGGCGGGCGCGACGGTCCCGACGAGCCTGGAGATCTTCACCCCGGCCGGTGAGCTCGCCGCGCTCATCCTGCTCGTCGTCGGCGTCGCGCTGCTCAGCATCGCCACCTCGCTCTGGCGCCAGGAGACCTGGGCCCTCTGGACGACGGTCGTCCTCGTCTTCGGGACGACCGCCTACCTGTTCTTCACCGGGTTCATCACGATCCTGTTCGTCCTCTTCGTCGCCCTGCTCGTCTACCTGCTGGCGGTGCGTCGGTACTTCTACTGATGCGGGTCGTCCTCGCCGAGCTGGCGCCCCGTCCCCTGGAGATCGGCCGCAACCTCGAGCGGCTCGCCGCGGTCGTCCGGGCCGCCCGCGCCGACCTGGTCGTCTTCCCGGAGCTCTACCTGTCCGGCTACCACGTCGGCGACCGGCTCCGGTCGGCCGCGCTCCGGCCGGAAGAGCCGGCCTACGGCGAGCTCGCCCGCATCGCGCGCGCGGGCGGCGCCACCATCGTGGTCGGGGCCCCGGTCGTCTCGTCGGACCGCCCCGGGGAGGTCGAGAACGTTGCGCTGGTCGTCGACCCCGAGGGTCACCGGCACCGTCAGACCAAGCGCTACCTGCCGACGTTTGGCCCGTTCGAGGAGGGCCTTCTCTTCTCGCCGACCGACCGCAGTGCCCCGATCCCGACGCCGAAGGTGCGGCTCGGGGTGGAGATCTGCTACGACGTCTTCTTTCCGGAGGTCACGCGGGAGTTGGCGGTCGGCGGGGCCGAGTTGCTGGTGAACATCTCGGCCTCCCCGACCACGAGCCGCCCGCTGTTCGAGCGCCTCCTGCCGGCCCGCGCGGTCGAGAACGGCCTCCCGATCCTCTACGTCAACCGCGTAGGGGTCGAGGACGGGCTGGTCTTTGCCGGCGGGAGCGGCGCCTGGGATGCGCGCGGCGAGCCGCTCGGCCTCCAGACGGTCCCTCTCGAAGGGCTCGCGGAGGGGGAGCGGCTCCTCGCCGCCGACCTCGACCCGGCGGCGGCGGCGCGGTGGCGGCCGTTCCGGCCGGTGCTCCGCGACGTCGCCGCACGGCCCCCGCCCCCTGCCGGAGCGCCGGCGTAGCCATCGTTCGATTCGAGCGGCGGCATTATGAATCGACCGGCTCCCGGACGGTCGCCGTGGCGCCCCCGTCGATCGCCCAGCAGCTCGCGGCCAAGCAGCGCGAGATCTCGATCGCCGAGTTCTTCGAGCGGAACCGCCAGATCCTCGGCTTCGACAACCCCGCGCGCGCCCTGCTGACGACCGTCAAGGAGCTCGTCGACAACGCGCTCGACGCCGCCGAGGAGGCCCGGGTCCTCCCCGAGGTGGGCGTGACGATCACCAAGGAGGCGGAGGACCGCTACCGGGTCGTCGTCGCCGACAACGGCCCGGGGATCCTGCGTCGCGAGATCCCGAACGTCTTCGCCCGCCTGCTCTACGGCTCCCGGTTCCACGCGAACCGGCAGGCCCGGGGCCAGCAGGGCATCGGCGTCTCGGCGGCGGTCCTCTACGCGAACCTCACGACGGCCCGGCCCGTGAAGGTCGTCTCCAAGGTCGAGGAGGAGGACGCCGCCCATGTCCTCGAGCTAGTCCTGGAGACGCAGAAGAACCAGCCGCGGGTCGTCAGCGAGGACGTCGTGCTCTGGGACCGGACGCACGGGACGTCGGTCGAGCTCGTCCTGAAGGCCCGGTACCAACGGGGACGGCAGTCCCCGCTCGAGTACCTACGAGGCACGGCGATCGTCAACCCTCACGCCCAGATCACGCTCCAGGAGCCGGACGGCACCCGGGTGACGTTCCCGCGGGCCTCCAGCGATCTGCCGCCGCTCGCCAAGGAGACAGCGCCGCACCCGTACGGGCTGGAGCTCGGCGAGCTCGGCTACCTGCTCAAGGCAAGCCGGCGGCCGAACCTCGCCGAGTTCCTGACGAAGGACCTGCAGGGCGTGAGCGCCCGCGCGGCGAAGGAGGTGCTCGAGGCGGCCGCCCTCTCCGCCCGGTCCCCGCCCTCCGGCGTGGTCGGCGACGCGCAGGAGCGGCTCCTCCGATCCTTGCACGGCGTCTCGCTCGTGGCCCCGAACGCCGAGTGCCTCTCTCCGATCGGAAGCCTCCTCATCAAGCGAGGGCTCCGCAACGTCCTCGGTGAGCTCCGGCCGGAGTTCTTCGCCCCGCCGGTGAGTCGACCGCCGAAGGTCCGCGGTGGGTTCCCGTTCATGGTCGAGGTCGGGCTCGTCTACGGCGGGGGCCTGGCCGCCGACCAGCCGATCCAGCTCCTCCGCTTCGCGAACCGGGTGCCGCTCCTCTTCCAGCAGGGCGCCTGCGCGATCACGACCGCCGTCGCCGGGATGGACTGGCGCCGCTACGGCCTCGATCAGAAGGGCGGGGCCGGGCTGCCGGTCGGCCCGATGCTCGCCCTCGTGCACGTCGCCTCAACGAAGATCCCGTTCACCAGTGAGGCGAAGGAGGCGGTCGCCGAGGACCCGGAGCTCGACCGCGAGCTGACCCTCGCCCTCCAGGCGGCGGCCCGCCATCTGCGGGCCCACCTCTCCCGGAAGAGCCGCCGGGACTTCGCGAGCGAGAAGTTCGCGATCATCCAGAAGATCCTCCCCCGGCTCGCCGAGAAGACGAGCACGCTGGTCGGCAAGCCGGTGCCGGATCTCACCCCCGTAGTGACGAAGATCATGGACGTCGTCAACGTCGACACCAGCGTCGAGGCCGCGGCCGGCGAGCGTGCCGCCACGGTCACGGTGACGAACTACACGCCGCGGGCACGGGTCCTCGAGCTGTTCCTGGAGCTGCCCCCCGAGCTGCTCGGGCTGGCCCGGTTCGCGCCGGAGCCGGCCGGTACCGACGCGGAGCTCGGCCGGGCCTGGTGGACGCTCCCGAAGCTCGGTCCGAACGGCACGACCGGCCTCGCGATCCGGTTCCCGAAGGGGACGGACGTGGAGGCGAACGATCTCGACTGGTACATCGCCGGCATCGACGAGGGGCGTCTTCTGGGCGCCGACCCCCTGCCGGGCGACTGGGACGTCCGCCTGCCCCGGGCGGTCGTCGAAGCGGCCGAGGCGGCCGCCGCGGAGCCGGAGCCGGCCCCGGGGAACGAGGAATCGGAGGTGGACTACGATGCCGCCGAAGCGAGCGCGGGGAGCCGGGACGAAGAGTGAGGACGACGCGCCGAAGGTCCGCGCCGACGCGCTGGCGCCGACGGTCGGCCTCGCCGGCGACATCTACCGCCAGCTCTCCGAGGGCGAGATCCCGCGGATGCGCCTGCCGCTGCGGACGAAGCAGAACCTGGCGTTCCAGAGCCGGGAGGGGGTCTGGAAGCTCGGTCGCGCGATGGGGACCCGGAGCGCCCGCAAGCTCGACGGGGCGCTGATGCTGCTGCGGACGTTCTACCTTGTCGATTTCATCAACGAGATGGCCCGCGACGCGAAGACCTCGACCTTGCGGGAGCTCTACTACATCAGCGAGGGCTGGGAGGAGGGGAAGTTCCACAGCGAGGACGAGTCCAACCTCCTGATCGAGGACCTCGAAGTTCTCTGCGACCGGCTGCGGGAGGATTTCCGCCTCCATCCCGAGGAGAACGGCGCCTCGGTGATCGGGGACCTGACGCTCAAGGAGCGGAACCGCAAGGGCGTCGTGAAGAAGATCAACTGCCGGGACGACGTCGGGGACGGCGGCTACGCGTTGCCGTTCAACGTCGAGAAGGAGAAGATCGAGTTCGTCGGGACGAACGCGAAGTTCGTCATCGCGATCGAGTGCGGCGGCATGGTCGACCGGCTCGCCGAGAACGGCTTCGACGAGAAGCACGACGCCGTGCTGCTCCACCTGAAGGGCCAGCCGGCCCGCTCGACGCGCCGGTTCCTCCGCCGCCTCTCCGAGGAGCTCAAGCTGCCGGTCGTCGTCTTCACCGACGGCGATCCGTGGTCGTTCCGCATCTACGCCAGCGTCGCCTACGGGGCGATCAAGACCGCCCACCTCTCGAGCTACCTGGCGACCCCGAGCGCGGAGTTCCTCGGCGTGACGGCCTCCGACATCGAGAACTACGAGCTGCCCAGCGACAAGCTCAGCGAGCAGGACATCCGGGCGCTCGAGGCGGAACTGACGGACCCGCGTTTCGGGACCGACGAGTGGCGCACGGAGATCGAGCTGATGCTCAAGAACGGCAAGAAGGCCGAGCAGCAGTCCCTCGCCAAGTACGGCCTCAACTACGTGACGGACCACTACCTGCCGGAGAAGCTCTCGGCGATGGGCGTGCTGTAGGGCCCCGCCGGGATTAAACCCCGCGGCGCAGTGCACCGTCGGTGGCGGGTGACCCCCAGCGCCTCCGGTGGGCCTGCGCCTTGGCGGCCCTCGTAGGGGGCGTCGGGGGCCCGTTCCTCGTCTACTGGCCGGCGAGCCTGGGACTCGCCTCCAACGGGCCGGACCCCTTGCTCGTCGACGCCGGGGCCACCGCGGTCCAGGTCGCCTTCGGCCCGGTGGTCGGGCTCCTGACCGCGGGGTTGGCGACGTACGGCATCGGTCGGAACGGCCACGAGAGGGCCGCCGCGATCCTCGGGGTCGCCGCGAGCGTTGTCGCGCTCGGACTCGTCGGCCTCTTCGCCGAGCCGCTCGCCGAGGCCTGGGTCCGGTCCTTCGCCGCGGACCCCGGCTCGGCGGCGATGCTGACCGGCGGCCTCGCCGGGGGCATCGCCGGGGCGCTCCTCGGTGCCGGGCTCGCGACGTCGTCCCGCGTCCCGGACCCGCCGCGGGGCCCGTACTTCGTCGCGCTCCTCGGGAGCCTCGTCGGCCTCCTGGTTGGGCTGACGGCCGGTCAGCTCGGGCTCGACCTCGCGGTCATGGCGTCGGTCTGCCCGAACGGCTACTTCCAGAACCCGGTCGTGCCGTCCGGGGAGTGCTCGGTCGGCTTCAGCGTCCTCGGTCTTCTGCTCGGTGCTTGGACGGGGGCCGCCGCCGGAGCGGCCGTCGGGGGCCTGAGCTACCTGGCCGTGCGTCGGGCCCGGGGGCTGCCGCTGTGAGCGGCCGCGGCGCCGGGTGGCGCAGTGCCGCGATCGCGGTGCTCGTCCTCGCCCTGGTCGCGACGTGCCTCCCCGGGCACGGAGCGCGTCCGGGCGCTACGGCGGAAGGGGCATCGGGCGCCGAACGGACGGTCGCCCACCCGCCGCCCGGTGCCGCACCGTCCCGCCGGGCGCACTCCGGCGCGACGTACACCCTCACGTTCCGAGAATCGGGGCTCCCCGCGGGGACGTCGTGGTGGGTGAGCGCCAACGGAACCGAGAGCTCGACCTCCGAGGAGGTCGTGTTCACGGTGGCGCCGGGTACCTACTACTACGTGATCCCGGACGTCGGGGACTCCATCCCGACTCCGGCCGAGGGTTCCGTGACCGTCGGGAGCGCCGACGCGACTGTCGCCGTCACGTTCCAGCTCGGCTACCCGGTCGCGTTCGTCGCGACAGGGCTGCCGGCCGCCACGAGCTGGTACCTCTCGGTCAACGATACGCTCCAGTCGGGGGCCAGCACCAACGGAACGATCCTGCTACCGCTCGCGAACGGTACCTACAACACGACCTCCCTCGTGTACAGCGGCTGCGCGACTCCGCCCACGACGAATACGGTCACGGTCGCGGGAGGGCCCGCCGTCGACTTCGTACCGTTCTTGCCGGCGATGGTGCGCGCCACGTTCTTCGAGTTTGGGCTTCCGGCCGGGGGCTCCTGGTCCCTGGAGTTCGGCGCATCGTTCCTGTCGGCACCCACCGGTAGCCCGATCGAGCTCTCGGCCTACTGCGGCACGTACCCGCTGAGCGTGGTCCCGGTGGCCGGCTACGGGCTGATGCCGGTCGCCGGCGACGGGGCATCGCCGGTCTACGGGCTACCGCTCACGTACCTCATGCATCTCCAAGGGCCGGGCGGGTTGACCCTCTTCTTCTATCGACAGCCGGGCTGGCTCGACCTGCCCGGCGACCAAGGGACGTGGGTCTTCGGGCTGCTCGTGGGGCTGGCCGTCGTCGTCACGGCCGCCGGCATCTTCGTGCGCACCCGGCGCTAGTCGCGCCGTGCGCGGGCGGCCGGCCCGGCTCACCCGTGTTCAACGGCCCGACTCGTAGAGGTCGACGCGCCCGCACCGGGCACAGTGGTAGACGGCGAACGGCTGGATCGACTCCGAGAGCTGGTTCCAGCTGCCGAGCAGCATCCCACTGCCGCCCGTCCGGCCGCCGACGCGGAACTGGAGCTCGCCGGAGCGGGTCATGGGGACCCGGCAGTTCGGGCAGGTCCCCGTCCCCGGCGGGGCGAGGGTCGGCGGTCCCGCCTCGGTGGCGATGCGGGCCCCGCATCGCGGGCAGATCGGAGGGGGTACCGGACCGAGGTCGCTACCGCACGCCGTGCAGAACGCCATGGCCGAGTCACGGTAGGGTTGTTCAAAGCGCTGCCCAGTCGCCGGCACCGAAGGCCGGAACGCTCAAGTCCGGGCCGCCGTACGGCGACCGGGGGACCGGGGGATGGGACCGGGGACATGTCCGCACTGCGGGGCGCCGTTCTCCTTCGGCGCGCCGAGGTGCGAGTACTGCGGCGCCGCGTTGCCCACCCCTTCCCCGAACGCGCCGATGGTGACGGGCCCGCCCGGCTCTCCCGATACGTTCCGCTTGGCGCCGACGACGACCTCCCGCGGGCGAGGTCCCGCCTTCGGGCTGGGGATCGGGCTCATCGTCTTCGCCGTCCTTCTCTTCGTGGGGGCCGCCGTAGCTCAGGCGGGGACCCAGTCCTTCAATCAGGCGTGCGCCCAGAACCCCCTGTGCACGCCCGCCCCCGACCCGGCCGGAGGTATCGCCGCGGGCGGAGCCGTCGTGCTCGTCATCGGGCTCGTGCTCCTCGCCTACGCGCTCAGCCGGGGCCGCGACGACGGCTGAGGTCGGGAGCGCGCCGGGCCGACGAGCGGCGGCCCGCGCTCGGACGAAGAGCCCCCGCGTATCGTAAGATTTAACACCCCAACCCCATGCCCGGCCGATGCAGAGCTCGCTGGCCCAGCGCTGTCTCGCGGAGTTCCTCGGGACGTTCGGACTCCTCATCGCTGTGGCGGGAGCCGCGGTGTTCACGCTGAACATTCCCGGGGTCGACGCCACGACGCGACTCCTGATGATCGCGCTGTCGATCGGGTTCGGCGTCGCCGCGCTGGTCTGGGCGTTCGGCGACGTCTCCGGCGGTCACTTCAATCCGGCGATCACGGTCGGCGCGTGGCTCGCCGGCCGCATCAGCGCCCGGGACGTCCTCCCGTACGTCCTCAGTCAGCTCGCCGGCGCCGTGGTCGCGGTGGCCGTCATCGCCGGGGTCGCCCATGGGTCGAACACGCTCTGGGCGGCGGCGACCGGCAGGAGCGTCGCGTTCGCCTCCCAGGGGTACGCCGGCAACGGCTCCCCCTACACCGTGGCCCTCGGTTCGGTGTTCCTCCTCGAGGTGGTGATGACGTTCCTCCTGGTCACGGTGGTGCTGCTGGCCACCCGCTCGGACGGCTCCACGCAGAACCTGGCGGCGGCCGGCGTCGGGCTCACGCTCACGATGATCCACCTGGTCAGCCTCGCGATCGACGGCACGTCGGTGAACCCGGCCCGGAGCTTCGGCCCAGCGATCATGGCCGCGTTCTTCCCCGCCGACCGGTGGGCCATCACCCAGGACTGGCTGTTCTGGGTGGCACCGATCCTGGGCGGTATCCTCGCGGCGCTCGTCGAGCGGGCGCTGCGGCCCCGTGCCTAGTCGGCTCCGATCGCTCGCGCCCCGGACCGCCGCGCGGCCGCTCGGCAATGCCCCGGCACGGCCGGGGACGAAATGGAAGGCCTCCCCCCGACGCCCGGACGGCCTCGAGGGCCGCCCGCCCGGACGTGCTCCCCTTCCGGGTCCGGGATACTCCGGAGCGGAGGGCGCGGGCTTGCCGCAACTCACCTGTTAAGAACGGCCGAGGCAACCTCGGCGCGTCAGGGGGGCCGATGGGAGAGGAGAAGGACGCCCGCGAAGGCCGGTGCCCGGTCGTTCACGGGAACACGACGCTCGGCATGCGCTCCAATCGCGACTGGTGGCCCGATCAGCTGAATCTTCACCTGCTCCGGCAGAACTCGAGCCTGACGGACCCCATGGGGCCGGCGTTTCGCTACGCGGAGGAGTTCCAGTCGCTCGATTTCGTGGCCCTGAAGAAGGACCTCCGGTCGCTGATGACCGAGAGCCAGGACTGGTGGCCCGCCGACTTCGGTCACTACGGCGGGCTGTTCATCCGGATGGCCTGGCACGCCGCGGGGACCTACCGGATCGGCGACGGCCGCGGGGGCGCCGGCACCGGCCAGCAGCGCTTCGCGCCCCTCGGTTCGTGGCCGGACAACATCAACCTCGACAAGGCGCGACGGCTGCTCTGGCCGATCAAGCGGAAGTACGGCCGCAAGATCTCCTGGGCCGACCTCCTGATCCTCGCCGGCAACGTGGCGCTGGAGTCGATGGGGTTCCGAACTTTCGGCTTCGGCGGCGGGCGAGCGGACGTCTGGGAACCGGACGAGTCGGTCTACTGGGGCCGGGAAGAGACCTGGCTCGGCGACAAGCGCTACTCGGGCGACCGGCAGCTCGAGGACCCGCTGGCGGCCGTCCAGATGGGTCTGATCTACGTCAATCCCGAGGGGCCCAACCGGGTCCCGGACCCGCGGGCCGCCGCCCGTGACATCCGGGAGACGTTCAAGCGGATGGCGATGAACGACGAGGAGACCGTCGCGCTGATCGCCGGGGGTCACAGCTTCGGGAAGACCCACGGCGCGGGCGACCCCGCGCTGGTCGGGCGCGAGCCCGAGGCCGCCCCCATCGAGCAGATGGGGCTCGGCTGGAAGAGCCGGTTCGGGACCGGCAAGGGACCGGACGCCATCAGCGGAGGCCCGGAGGTCACGTGGACGACGACGCCAACGAAGTGGGGTCCCAACTTCTTCGAGAACCTCTTCGGCTACGAGTGGGAGCTCACCAAGAGCCCGGCCGGCGCCTACCAGTTCCAGGCGAAGGGAGGGGACGCCACGATCCCGGATGCGTTCGACACCTCGCGGCGCCATGCTCCGACGATGCTCGTCACCGACCTCGCCCTCCGATTCGACCCGGTGTACGAGCCGATCTCCCGGCGCTTCCTGCAGCACCCGGACCAGTTCGCGGAGGCTTTCGCGCGGGCTTGGTTCAAGCTCACGCACCGCGACATGGGGCCGCGCGCCCGCTACCTCGGGCCCGAGGTCCCCAAGGAGGAGCTGATCTGGCAGGACCCGGTCCCGGCGGTCGACCACCCCCTGATCGGGGCCGCGGAGATCGCCGCGCTGAAGACCGAGATGCTCAAGGCGGGCCTGCCCGCCGGGGCGCTCGTCTCGACCGCCTGGTGCGCGGCGGCGACCTTCCGCGGCTC
>JASHTI010000166.1 GCA_030040625.1 Thermoplasmata archaeon | reverse complement strand
CTCGAGCTCCTTCGCGCGGCGACCGCCGGCGCCGGCTCGGGACTCGCCGCGCGCGCGCTCGCCGAGCTCGGGCCGATCGAGGGGGTGGTCGTCGGCCACGAGCTGCTCGACGCGCAACCCGCCCGCCGCTGGCGCTGGTCCGGGACCGACTGGCGAGAGCTCGGCCTTCGGGTCGAGGGCGACGAGCTGCGCCCGGTCGAAGCGCCGCCGGCCCCCGCCACGGTGACCGGCGGCTTCCCCCGTCCCGGCCCGAACGACGCCGGGGTCGTCCTCGAGACCTCCGCCTCGGCCGAGGCGATCGTGCGCGAGATCGGCGATCACCTCGTCGGCGGCGCGGCCCTGCTCGTCGACTTCGGCGCCGAGGAGCGAGAGCTCCAGGCGGGACACCCCGGGGGCACGCTCGCGGCGGTCCGAGCCCATCGGCCGCTCCCCTCGGCGTGGGAGAGCGTCGGCGACGCCGACCTCTCGGTCTTCGTCAACTTCACGCGGGTCCGGGCCGCCGCGCGACGGGCGGGCCTTACCGAGATCGCCTACCGGGGCCAGGCCGAGGCGCTCGGGGCGTGGGGCTTCGCGGGGGCGCTCGAGGCGGCGCTCGCCGACTGCACGACGGCGGAGGAGACGGTGCGCGTGCGCCTCGCCGCAAAGAACCTACTGTTCGGCTTCGGGACGTTCCGGGTGCTGGAGCTCGCGGCGAAGGCGAGCTCGGCGGCGCTGGCCGGACTCACCGCGGCTTCGTGAGCGGGGCGGGGACGAGCGGCTCGGCGATCTTCGCCTCGACGAGCAGCTTCGCCGACTCCGGCGGCAGCGAGAGGATGTCGTCCTCGCGGAGATCGATCGTCTCGGCGCCGACCTGGAGCGGACGGCCGGTCCGGAGGACCCGGACGTAGGTCGGCGCAGCGAGGGTCACGGCGGCGGGCGCAGCGGTGGGACGCGGACGCTCCCCGCCGGTCGACGCGGCGGGAGGAGGCGCGGGGAGCGCGGTCGGGACCGACGTGGGCGGGGCCGCGCCGACCTCGAGGTACGGCGCCGCGGCCCGACGGTACTCGAGCAGGGTGCCGAGGAGGGCATCGAAGACCCCCCGCTCCTCGGCGAGCGCGTTCGGCAGGTCGCGCGCGCCGCCGACGCTCGCCTGGAACGCCGCCGAGAGAAGCTTCTGGAGGCGCGCCTCGAGGATGTCGCGGGCGACCTGGCTGGCGCGCTGGTAGGTCTGCCGCGAGATCTCCCCCTTGCGCCCGGAGGGGTTCTCCCGGAGGTCCGATTCGTAGGAGCGGCGGAGCTCGGCGAGGTACTTCGCCGTCCCGCTGTAGAACTCCGGTCCGATCTTCGAGAGCGTCCGCGCGCTCGCCTCGGCGCGGCGCCACTCGAGCAGCTGCGAGAACGGGTCGGGCATCGGGACCCGACCGACCGGCCGCCACCCCTATAGGGGTTGCGCGATGCCCGAGCCGCGGCGACGGTCCGCGGCCGTCGCCGGAGCCTGTGCGCGGCGTCGGCGGCCCCGAGAAAGAGGACCCGTTCGAATCGTTCGTCGAGCTCTGGGGCCGCCTGCTGAGCGAGGTCGACGGCGAGCGGACCGTCCTCGTCGTCGAGGGGGAGCGCGACCGACGCTCGGTGCGTCGCCTCGGCTGGTCCGGACCGGTCGTCGTCGTCCACCGGGGACGGCCGCTCTCCGCGACGGCGAGCAGCCTCGCGGGCCGGTCCGTCATCGTCCTCACGGACTGGGACGCCGAGGGAGGACGTCTCGCCCGCCGGCTCGCCGACTTCCTCGCGACCGACGGGGGACGGCTCGACCTCGAGTACCGCCGCCGCCTCGCCCGCGTGCTGCGGGGCGAACTGACCCACCTGGAGGGCCTGTTCGGCTGGGCCCGTCGTCAGGCGGAGCGCCGGGGCGAGTCGATCGAGCGGCTGACCGAAGGGGCCGACGGCCCTACGGGATGACCTTCGTCTGGGTCCGTCGGATCGGGCGTCGGTTCCGCGCGCGCGACGGCCGGAACCGCTCCGTGCCCTTCCCCTTCCAGCGCAGCCCGCGTCCCTCGGTGCCGGCGGAGGTGAGCCCGCGGAAGACCCGGCCCTTGTGGGGCGGGTCGGCGATCCAGCGGATCCGGGGATCGGAGAGGATCTCCGGGTGGACCGGGTCGACCATGATCACTTCGTAGAACTTCTGCTGGCCGTCCTCGCCGACCCAGTAGGAGTTCAGGACCTCGAGGTTCGGGTAGTGCTTCTGGGCCCGCTCCTCGGCGATCCGACGCAGGCTCTTCAGCAGCGTCATGCGGAGGATCCCCTTGTGCTTGGGCCGGCGACCGGCGATGATCGCCCGCTTGCGCTGCCCGCCGCGCCGCACCCGGACGCGCACGACCAGGTAGCCGCCCTTCGCCCGGTAGCCGACCGCGCGCGCACGGTCGAGGCGCGTGGGTCGTTCCAGGCGCGTGACGGTGTGCTCACGTCGCCAGGTCAGGAGCCGTTCGTGGCGGAGCGCCGCTCCCTCGTCCCCGAGGGTCTGGCGGAACGACCGCCCGACGTAACGGTACATCGAACCGGTCATCGGAGGCCGCCGCCCGACCCACGTCCCCGTTATAATGGCTGCGGCGCGGGCGCGCTCGCGCTCGGCGGACCGAGCTGCCGGCTCACGAGCTCGGCTCGGCGGCGCGGGTCGGCGCCGCGGTGGCTCCGGCGACCGGGGCCGTCCACGGCAGGCGCGAGGTCGACGGTCGCAGCACCTTCGCCGTGGCGTGGCTCTCGGTCGAGATGGCGCGCTCGAGGTGGGAGGCGAGCTCTCGCACCAACCGATCCATTCGACCCCGTTCGGCGGCGGGGACCTCGAGGGGGGACTCCCAGACGACCGCCGCGCCCCCGGCGGTGGGATAGAAGCGGAAGGCGATCGCCGCCGCGGCGGCCGGCAGCGCCGGGTTCGACCGCTCCAGCTGCGCCGTGAGCCGGCTCGCGTTCCCCTCGAGCTCGCCCTTCACGACGGCGTAGCCGAGGGTGCCGAGGTAGTCGGCGAGGTAGCCGGCGAACCGCTCACGGCCGATCCCGCGTACTCGGAGCCAGTCCCCGCTGCTTTCGTCCATCGCGACCCGCCCGGTCCAGTGCGCGCCCCAGGCGCGTGAGGAGCCCGAGCATCAGCCGATACTCCGCCTCACTGGGCGTCGCGCGGCCGAACAGGCGACGGAGCTGGAGGATTAAACCCCGTCGTTTGTGGGCGGGGTAGGCGATACGCCCCGCGATCGCGTCCAGGCGCTCGAGGAACAGCTCCTTCTCCCGACCGTTCAGCTCGATGATCTCCGGAGCCGGCGTCGACGCCTCGTCGGCCGGGCCGCGGGCCCGATGCGCGGCGTAGAGGACGACCGCGACGGCGTGCGAGAGGTTGAGCGTCGGGAACTCGCGCCGGGCCGGCACGTGGACGAGGAGGTCGCAGCGGGCGAGCTCCGCCCGCGACAGCCCGTTGTCCTCGGGGCCGAAGACGAGGGCGACGGTCCCCTCGGAGCTTCGCACGATCTCTCCGAGGCGCTCCGGGCTCACCGATCGGCGCAGGTAGGACGTCGAGCGCCCCAGCGAGAGGTCGGTCGTCCCGACGACCAGGTCCGCCGCCGCGACCGCCCCGGCGAGGTCGGCGGCGCGGGCGGCGCTGGTCAGGAGCGCGAGCCCACCCATCGCGCGGCGGCGCGCCTCCGGGC
>JASHTI010000165.1 GCA_030040625.1 Thermoplasmata archaeon | reverse complement strand
GTACTCGTGGCTTCGGCGACGGGTAGCCAGATCGGCCCCTATTCGGCTGGCGCGGGCCGGGTCATCTGGATCGTCGGGTGGCAGAAGGTCGTGCCCACGCTGCAGGACGGCCTCGATCGCCTCGAGCGGTACGCGCTGCCGCTGGAGGACGCCCGCGCCCATCAGGCGTACGGGGTCGGTAGCTCGATCAACCGGATCCTCATCTTCCGCCGAGAGCACCAAGCCGGCCGGACAACCCTGATACTCGTGAAGCACAACCTGGGGTTCTAGCCGCTCGAGGCGCCCTCCGTCTGCCTCGGGGAACCTCGGCCCGTCCCGGGGTGCCTTGCAGGGACGCCCGCCAAGTCCTACTAGGCCGAGACGGATGCCGGGTGTTTCACCGCTCGCATCCTGGGGCCCCGAGTGGCCCGGGCCGGGGCGCGCGAAGGCCGACGCAGCCCCGGGTCGCGAGCTTCCAGGTAGCTGGTGAAGGAGTGCGTCGGCTCGAGTCGGCGGCGTTTCGTATCTCTGCCCACACCACGCGTGCGGCTGTGCTTCTCGACCGGCCGGGGTAAGCCTATGTGCTTCCAGGCGCCCGAGTCGCGGGGGGGGACAGGATGGACTCTGAGCTGGAGTTACTTCGACGGTGGTTTGAGTACATCGCGGCGGCGCGACGGGGCTACCTGGAGACGCTCGCGAAGCTGCCTCCGTCCGAGCTTACACGCGATCGAGGGGCCTCGTTCCCCAGCATTCTCGACATTCTCGCGCACTCCCAGGGCGCCCTCTACTTCTGGATGCAGGACTGCGCGAAGTTCCAGTTCCCGAAGCAGGAGGGCGACCCTAACGCCCCTCCCTCGCTCGACATGCTGAAAGTGGACGAGACGTACATTCAGACCCAGGTCCATCGCGTCATGGCCGAGATGACCGAGGCCGACCTATCGCGTACCATCACCCGGGTGAAGGGGCGGGGCTCCGATCACGACTGCCAGGTTCCGATACGAGACGCTCTCTGGCACCTGGTGGAGGAGGAGCTCCAACACCGCGGTGAGGTCAACGCCCTCCTCTGGCAGATCGATGTCGACGCGCCGGTCTACAACTGGATCGAGTGGCGGCACGCGGTCGGACAGATCAAGGATCCGCCGGCATAGGAGACTTCGCGCCGCGCTCGGTCTCCGTAGTCTACCGCTCCGCGGCTCATCCGAGCCAAGCGCCGAGGACGCCACCGAGGGGGGCCTCAGGCGCCCGTGGAGCCGCCTTCTCGTGCTCCGCGATGTTGGCCTCGGAGCGCCGACCGGCAAGGCTCCGCCGAGGTCTTTACCAGTCCCAGGAGATTGGACGACGGGCATGACCGAGCTGCGGAGGAGCTGGATCGGTACGGTGGTGATCGATTGCAAGCGATTCGACGAGATGCTCGCCTTCTGGAAGGGCGCGCTCGGATACGAGCAGCGCGATGCCCGCGATGAAGGTTGGACGCTGATCTACGATCCCCACAACGCGGGACCGAACCTCGCCTTTCGAAAGGACCCCAAGGCGCCGAAGAAGTTCTGGTGGTTCCATCTCGACCTGTACTCCACGGACCCTGAGAGCGAGGTGGAGCGCCTCGTGAAGCTGGGGGCTAGAATCCTGGAACCGGCCCAGCCGGACCGGGACTTCGTCACCCTCGCGGACCCGGACGGGAACCCGTTCGACGTCGTGGAGACGCGGGCGTTCAAGTTCGGACAGCGCGCGAACGTAGCCGGGAAGGTTCCGACCGGCGCATGAAGGCGAGTCCCGAGCAGCCTGCGAGCTCGAGCCCCGCCTCCGACCAGATCGACGCCATAGTGAGGGGGACGCCCGGTTGGCACGGCGAGACCCTCGCTCGACTGCGTGCTTCGATAAGGAAGGCCGACCCGGACGTTGTTGAGGAGATCAAATGGAGAAAGCCCAGCAGTCCCGACGGGGTGCCGGTCTGGTCGCACGACGGGATCCTCTGCGTCGGCAACGTACTGAAGGCTTCGGTCCGGCTGACCTTCCCGAAGGGACGGCAGATCAAGGATCCCAAGCATCTGTTCAACTCGAGGCTCGACAGCGCTACGGTCCGTGCCCTTGACGTCCATCAGGGCGAAGTGGTCGCCGAGGCCGCGCTGAAGGCGATTATTGTCCAGGCGATCGAGCTCAATCTCGCGGCGGGGAAGCGGAGGTAGCGCCCCCGGACCGTCCGGCCGTTAGCGTCCGTTGGGGAGCACCCCCTGGGGCTACCTCGACGTGCTGCTGACGCCTGAACCATAGTGGTCTAGCCGAAGGTCGAAGCACATGTGTTGGCATCCGTCGTGTTCACAAACGCTCCCCAGGAGTACCACCCGACGGCGGCTGGCGCTCCGCCGAGGGCTTGATAGTGCCAGCACCCACCGGCCGCCATCCAGTAGTTAACAGACATCTGCGCGGGAAGGCTGTAGCCGACCCAGGTTATCGAGCCGGCGGCGGTTAGAGGGAGAAGGAGGGGGAGCGACGCTTCGCCGTAAGCGTTCCCACTGATCCGCTCCCCCGGTCCGTTCATGATGAACCAACAGTCCGTCCCGCGTTCGGTGGGGCAGGTTACGGAGTCGTAGGCATCGTTGAAGGAGGCGGACGTGTCGCTCCCCAGGAATGGGCAGCCCACCGCCGGCGTAGTCGTGGATAGGTTCTGATCGGACTGGTTCAGCGGCGCTTGAAGCTCACAGTTCACGAAGGTCCGGACAACGGCGGCGGGGAC
>JASHTI010000164.1 GCA_030040625.1 Thermoplasmata archaeon | reverse complement strand
CGCAGCGGGGCGGGCACATCCCCGGGGCGAAGAACGTGCCGTGGGCGCAGGCGGTGAAGGAGGACGGGACGTTCAAGTCGCGGGAGGAGCTGGAGGCGCTGTACCACGGGCAGGGGATCGGTCCCGGGGCGCCGGTGATCACGTACTGTCGGATCGGGGAGCGGTCGAGCCACACGTGGTTCGTATTGACGCACCTGTTGGGTTACCCGGACGTGCGGAACTACGACGGGTCGTGGACGGAGTGGGGGAACCTCGTCCAGTCCCCCATCGAGAAGTAGAAGCCATCCCGAACCCTGGGGGCCGGGACGGACGGAACCTTCGATGGGGGGCCGATCGGCGCTGGAACGGGGTCCGGGAGGGCCGAGCCCACCGAGGCTCTCCCGCGCACCATCGATCCGGACGGCCGAGGCCGGCGTCCTCCCGGCGGCCCAATCCCCACGCGGGCCTCGCGTGGTCCGGACCGATCCGTTCAACGCCGAGACTCCGCGCGCCGCGCTCGCGGGTGAGCGCACCGCGAGCGAGGAGTTCTTCGTCCGATCCCACTTCGCCATCCCCCGGCCCGATCCGACGCGATGGCGCCTGCGCGTCGGCGGGGCCGTAGAGCGGCCTCAGTCCTGGACCCTGGCGGAGCTCCGCCGGCTGCCGCAGCGAAGGCTCGCGGTGACGCTCGAGTGCGCCGGCAACGGGCGCGACGCCTACGCGGTCGCGGCGCCCGGCGAGCTGCGCTGGGGGGAGTGTGCCGTCGGCTCCGCGCTCTGGGAGGGCGTGCCGCTCTCGACGCTGCTGGAGGCGAGCGGTCTCCGGCCTTCGGCGCGGGAGGTCGTCTTCCAGGGCGCCGACGGCGCGCCCCGAGGGGCACCGGCCGGCCCGAGCCGGTTCGCGCGCAGCCTCCACCTCGATGTTCCCCACGCGACCTCCGACGTGCTGGTCGCCACGCAGATGAACGACCGGCCCCTCGCCGCCGAGCACGGCTTCCCGGCCCGTCTCGTGGTCCCGGGCTGGTACGGGATGGCGTGGGTCAAGTGGCTCACCTCGATCACCGCCCGGGCGACGCCGTTCCAGGGCCATTTCCAGAGCACCAAGTACGTCTACCGGACCGGCAAGGGAGCGTCGGCCGAGGTCCGCCCGGTGACGCAGCTGCGGGTGAAGTCGCTCGTCGTGGCGCCCGAGCCGGGAGCGACGGTCCCGCGGGGGCGACCGGTGCGCGTCTCCGGTCGAGCCTGGAGCGGGGCCGGCGCGGTGCGGACCGTCGATGTCGACGTCGGCGACGGCTGGCGTCCGGCCCGGGTCGTGCCCGGGACGGGCGCTTACGCTTGGGCGGGGTGGTCGCTCGACTGGATCCCCACCCGCCCGGGGCCGGTGACGATCCGGAGCCGGGCGACCGATGCGAGCGGTGCCGTCCAGCCCGAGGAGCCGTTCGAGAACGAGCACCAGTACGGCAGCAACTCCGTCCGCGCGGTGGAGGTGCACGTACAGTGACCGGTGGCCCCGGTGTCCTGCCCCATCCGTACTTCCGGGACCCGGTACGCGATCACGCGGCCCGGATCGCCCCCGTGCCGCTCCGGGGACTCCTCGAGGGGCCCGACCCACCGCTGCTCCTCGATGTTCGGCCGGCGGACGAACGCCGATTGGCCCATGTGGAGGGCGATCTCTGGATCCCGCTTTCGGAGCTCCCCGACCGGGTCGACGAGCTCCCCCGCGGACGCGCGGTCGTGGTCTACTGCCACTACGGTGGCGTCGCCGAGCGGGGGGCGGCCCATCTCCGACGGTGCGGGTTCGCGGAGGTGGGCCTCCTCGAAGGGGGGCTGGACGAGTACTCCCGGCTGGCCGATCCGACCGTCCCCCGCTACCGCGAGGTCGACGATGGCTTTCCTCTGCTGCAGCAGTTCCCGAATCCGGCGACGGGCTGCCTCGCCTATCTGCTGACGGACCCGGACGAGGGGGACGCGGTGATCGTCGACCCGGGCCCGAACATCCAGCCGTACCTCGCGGCGCTGCGCGCACGTCGTTCGCGGCTGACGGCGATCGTCGAGACGCACACGCACGCCGACCATCTCTCCGGGCATGCGGCGCTTCACGAGCGGACCGAGGCGCCGATCTGGCTGAGCCACCGCTCCCGGGCCGGTTATCCGCACCGCCCGCTCACCGACCGGGAGGGCCTCGCGCTCGGCGACGCTGAGCTCGTGGTCCAAGAGATCCCGGGGCACACCCTCGACCACCTGGCGCTCGGCTTCCCGGGCGCGGTGTTCAGCGGCGACACCCTCCTCCCCGGCTCCTGCGGCCGCACCGACCTCGGCGAGGGGGACCCCTCGCTCCTGTGGGAGAGCCTGACGGCGAAGCTCGCCCGGCTCCCGGACGAGACGGAGGTCTTCCCGGCGCACTACGGGCCGCGTCACGGGCTCCCGCCGCCCGAGCGGTACTCGACGACGATCGGCTTCGAGCGCCGAACGAACGAGGCCCTCCGCCAGCCGAACCGCGAGGCGTTCCTGGCGTACATGACCGAGGGCTGGCCCCCGCGGCCTCCCCAGTGCGACGAGATCGTGGCGGAGAACCTCCGTCGCTGAACTCCGCGCCCGGAGGCCCCACGGCTACGGGACGGTCGCGAGCCGTGGATCGTCGAGCTCGAACCGATCCCCGCAGGCGCGACAGTAGACGTAGCAGTGGACGTCGCCGCTGACCGGCTCGCTGAGACGTCCGCCGCAGGAGGGGCACACCGGCCGCGCCGCTCCGGAGCCTTCCGCGGCTCCGGCCGGGGACGGCACGGCCGCTCGCTTCGCGCTCGGCGCCATCGAAGCTGGTGAGATCGGGCCGAGCCCGCCGCCGGCGGCTAGGTCGGCACCGTATGGGGCGCGTACTGCGGGATCCGCAGCAGGTGGATCGACGCCACGATCAGCCACAGGAGCATCGGGGCGACGATCAGCCGCTCCATGCCTCCCTGGCCGAGGCCGGCGTAGACCTTGCCGGCGAACAGGAAGGTGGCGACAAGGCCCACGAGGCCCGAGACGATCGTGTAGGCGCGGTAGCCGTCCCAGCGGGTGTCGCGGAACATGGCGAAGCCGAGCACGACTAGCCCCAGGCTCCCGATGAGGAAGGCGATGAGCGCGAAGATCGAGTGGATCGTCAAGTTGACGTTCTCGGGCGATAGGCCGACTCCGATCGCGCCGATCCCGCCCACGGCGAGCAGGAGCCGGCCGATCGCCGAGCTCCGCCGCGGTGGAAACCCGCTCTGCACGAGGATCGCCCCGAGGATGACAAGCAGGCCCAGGAGGACGATCCCGACGTTGAAGACGTCGTGCCAGGGCGAGCAGACCCGCGAACTCGTCGTGTGGGGCCAGGGGCCGCAGCCGGTGTTGCCGAGGTCGCTGATGACGTCCTTCGAAAGGCTGTAGGCCGGCGGACCGCTCCAGCCCAGCTGAGTGACGGCCATCGCCGCGATGAAGATCAGGGAGGCGGCGACCCACAGGGCCGCCCCGTGGTGGACCGCGCGGTGAACGAGCGGGCCCCGCCGTTCCTCCGGCGTCGCCATGGATGCCGGGGCCTACTCCTCGCGAGCGTTCCGCTCGTAGGAGGCGTCGCTCGCGCGCTTGAGCCGCGCGCCGTCGCGGTCGCAGACCGGGCGGGCGCTCGGCGGGACGTCAATCACGTAGCCGCCCCCGCACTTCGGACACTCGTAGTACGGCATCGTCGGAACCTCCGGAGCGACTGGTCCTATAAAGAAAGCCCGTTGCTCTCGGCGAGGGCGCGATGGTTCGACCGGTCCGGCGGAGAAGCACCCCGCGGAAGCCGGCCGAGCCGCCCGATCCGGAGCCGCCGGGCCCGGAGCGGCCGCACGATCGGTTCCTTCGGCTCGAGCCCGACCGCGCCGCCCGCGAGTGGACACGGTACGAGGGCACGGCGCAACGTGACCTCTTCCGCGACCTCCGCGCCCGATTCCTCGGCCGGCACCGCGGCTCGGGGAGCTGGAGCCTCGACGTCGGGGCCGGCCCCGGGCGCTTCACCGGCCGGGTCGGCACTCCGGGGTCCCGGCACGTGGCGCTCGACCTCTCGCGGAAGATGCTCGAGCAGAGCGCCGGGGAGGGCCGGGGCGAGGAGGCCCCGGTCCGGTCGGACCGGGTCGTCGGGGACGGCCTGCACCCCCCCTTCGAGGACGGCCACTTCGGCACCGTGGCCGTCCTCGGCAACACGCTCGGCTTCGAAGGGGACGCCGGCCCCGGGCTGCTCGTCGCGGCCGAGCGCCTGGTCGGGGCCGGAGGCGTCCTCATCGTCGAGATCGCCCCCGGTGCCGGCGAGCGCTCGCGCTACCTCGGCCGATTGCCGGCGGGGGCCGTTCGCCGGCTCGTCGCCGCTCCCGCCGGCGCCGTCGCCCCCCGGGTGCAACGGGAGGGGTATGCCGCGGAACCGGTGCGGCACCGATCGACGACGTTCCGCCGATGGACCGTCGGGGAGCTTCGGCGGCGATGGGAGTCGACCGGCTGGGCGATCCGCGAGACGATGGCCGTCGCGCCCGCGCTGGGCGCGGACCCCGAGCGGCTGTCCGCGGTGGCGGCGGATCCGAAGGCCTGGTCCCGCCTCACGGAGCTGGAGGAGCTCCTCGGTCGTGAACCGGAGCGCTGGCGGCGCGCCGCCGCCGTCCTCGTCGCCGCCCGGCGCGGTCCGGTGCCCGGCGCTCGGTAGAAGGATATAGGGCGGACGCACGACTCTTTCCCGCCGTCGCATGCCGAAGAAGCCGGCGCGCCCCACGGCGGAACGATCTCCCTGGGCGGCCGCCACGGTGGCTCCCGAGGACCTCGAGGTCGCCAAGCGGGAGGCGCTTCTGCAGCTCCGCCTCGGGCGGGCCGCCCACCTCGCCGCCATCGCCGTCTCGGCCGCCCTGGCGCTGGACGCGGTGCTGATCCTCCTCTTCGCCCGGACCCTTCCGGTCCTGGCGAATTCCCAGGTCGGAGGCGTCGCGGCGGTCCACTCGTTCTACCTCTTCCTTCCGATCATCGCCGGGCTCGTGGTGGCCGGCGTCACGCTCGCCGCGAAGTGGGAGTCGTTCCAGGTCTGGCCGTGGGAGGGCCACTTCTCGGTCAACGTCGCCGCCGTGGGCGTGGCGATCGCGGCGGCGGTCCTCTACGGGCTGCGGCTCGGGGGCTCCGGCTCCGTCGGCCATGTCGACCTCGTCCCGCTCCTGCTCCCGCTGGGCCTGGCCGCCGCCAGCCTGGCGCTCGTGGGGACCGCCGCGACGTGGACCCCCTGGGGGAGCCACCAGTGGATCAGCGCCGTCACGGCCGGGGTCGCCTTCCTCGCCGGCTTCGTCACCCTGGTCCCCGGCTTTCCGCTCGGCAGCGCGAGCGAGGAGCTCGCCGTCGCCCTCCTCGTCTCCGCGATCCTGTACCAGACGAGCGGCTCGTTCCTCCACCTGACCTCCAGCGGCACCGGCCCCCACGAGCAGGCGATCGTCCTCGGCGGGCAGAACCGGATGGTCCGCATCGCCGGCGAGCTCCAGCACCGCGAGGAGGCGATCCGCTTCCGCGAGGCCGCGCTGGTCAAGCGAGAGGCCGAGGCGGAGACGGCCGACGCCACCCTGCGCCGGGCGCGGGAGCTCCACGCCGACCGGACCTCCCAGCTTACCAAGCGCGAGGCGACCCAGCGGACGTGGGCGGAGAAGCTCGCCGGCCACGAGCGCGAGGTCGTCGGTCGGGAGGCGGCCCTCGCCACCGAGGCGGACGCCGTCCACTCGCGGGAGATCGAGGTCCAGCGTCGCACGCAGGAGCTGAGCCGCCTCGCGACGGAACTCGCCGCCCGGGAGCAGCGCATCGCCAAGGGGGAGGGCGACCTCGCCCGCCGCGACCTCGAGAGCCGCCAGAAGGCCCAGGACCTCCAGCGCCGGGAGTCCACGGTCTCGGACGGAGAGGGGAGGATCCTCGCCCGCCGCAAGGAGGTCGAGCAGAAGACCGCCGACCTGCTCCGACGCGAGGGGGAGGTCACCGCCCGCGAGCGCGTCGCGCTGGGGCCCGCCCCGAAGAGCCCGTCGGTCGTCCGGGAGGTCGCCGCCGCGGGCGAGCTCGCGGCCCGGGAGGCCCAGGTCACCCATCTCAAGCAGCTTCTCGATGAGCAGAACGTTCAGCTGGGCCGTCGCTCGAAAGAGGTCGCCGAGCAGGCGAAGGCCCTTCAGGGGACGCTCGGGCAGATCGGGGAGCGCCAATCCCACCTCGTCGCCCGAGAGTCGGCCCTCTCGCAGCGCGAGGGGGACCTCGAGGAGCGCCTGAAGGCCGCCGACGAGCGCCGATTGCAGTTCGAGTCCGCCGCCCGGGACTACCAGCAGCGCCTCGACGAGATCGGCAAGCAGCAGGTCAGCTCCGCCCAGCGGGCTTCCGACCTCGACCGGCAGCTCCAGTCCGCGACCGACCGGCTCCGCGAGGTCGAGGAGCGGGAGGGCCGGCTCCGTCAGGGCCTTGAAGAGGTGGAGCGCCGGGAGGCGGAGGTGACGCTCCGCGAGCGGTCGGTCGACGCCGACGAGGCCGAGGTGAGCCTGCGGCGCCAGGAGATCGAGCGCGAGGGGGACCTGCCGTTCGCCGGGCTGTTGGCGGTCGCCGCGGCGGACCGGGCCGACGCCGGCCCTTCCAGCGCCCGCAGCTCCCGCGGCCGTCGCGGCCGCTCCGCTCCGGCCCCGGGACCGGGGATCGTGGAGGCGGGCCTGCCGACCGACGCGGGCACGCTCGCCCCGCAGTCCGGTCGGAAGTACGCGGACCGGCTCCCGACCGGTACGCCGCGCCTCGATGACCTGCTCCTCGGGGGACTTCCGCCCAAGAGCCACGTCGCCCTGGTCGGCGACGCGTTCGTCGGCAAGGAGGTCGCGCTCTACGCGTTCATCGGCGAGGGGCTGAAGCGCGGCGAGCCGGCGCTCCTCGTCACGGCGGGCCGCTCGGCGACGGAGATCGCGGGCAACCTCGGGATCGTCGTCCCGCAGTTCCGAGAGTACGAGCAGATGGGGAACGTCACGTGGATCGACGCCTCGGGGGCGGGCGCCGTCGCCGGCCCGCACCATCTGGTCCCGAACAACGCCGAGGACCGGGCCGAGCTGTTGACGCTCCTGGTCCAGGGAGCGAAGATGACGGAGGAGGGGGCGAAGGGTTCGCGGTTCCGGGTCGGCTTCTTCGGCCTCTCGGCGCTGATGGCGCACGCCGAGGAGCGCGCGAGCTTCTCGTTCCTGCAGAACGTCGTCGGGATCCTCAAGCCGCGGGACGCGCTGGCGATGTACGCGCTGGAGGCGGGCGCGCTCGGCGAAGCCCAGGTCGAGTCGCTCCTCGGTCGCATGGACGGGGCGATCCTCTTCAAGCAGGAGCGCGATCGGACGTTCCTGTCGGTCAAGGGGTTCGGCGACGTCGCCACGCGGGACTGGGTCGAGGTCCGGGCGACGAGCCGGGCGCTGGTCGTGGGCTCGTTCGCGCTGGAGCGCATCCGCTGACGGTCCCGCGCGCCGGCTCACGCCGCGCCGCTGCCGTACTCCGCCCGGTCGACAACGTGCCGCGGCGGCTCTCCCCGGAAGAACCGGGCTAGGTTCTCCAGCGCCTGATCGAGCGCGTAGCGCTCCACGCCAGGGGCCCGTGCGGCGACATGTGGCGAGCCGAGGAAGTTCGGCAGACTGGCAAACGGGTAGCGGAGCCCCAGCCGGCCTTGGGCGTAGTCCTCCTCCCACCAGACGTCGAGGGCGGCGCGGAACCGGGGATGCTCCTGCAGGTGGTGGAAAAGCGCGGCCTCGTCGATCGTCGCCGCCCGGCCCACGCTGACGAGGGTCGAATCCTCCGGCATGGCGCGGAGGACCGTGGCGTCGATCGTGCCGCGGGTTCGGTGCGTCAGGGGTCGGGCGTCAAAGACGACGCCGGCCGAGGCGACCGCCTCCGGGAGACGATCCGCCGGGAACGTCGCGGCGCAGCCGGGAACCGGCGCCCCGGTGCGGTTGACGGCGATGAGCCTCGCCTCGAACGGGACGAGGTGGGCAGCGATCGCCGCGCCGATCGCCCCATAGCCGAGGATGACGGCGGTCGTCCGCCACAGGGTGCGGACGTCCGGAACCGGTCGCAGCCGGCCCACGGAGACCGCCTCCGCGCCCTCCCGCAGGGACCGATTCGCGCCCAGCGCCAGGGCGAGGGCGTGCTCGGCCACGAACGGCGCGTAGCCTCCGACGTTCCCTGCGATGGCGACCCCGCCTGGGAAGCGCTCGAACGGCAGGTCGTCGAGCCCGGTCCAACGACGCTGGACGAAGCGGAGCCGGGGGCAGCTCGACGGGTCCCACTCGGACGCCTCCCGGAGGAGCGAGCCGAGGAGGACCGCCTCGACCGAGCCCCAGGCCGACGGCTCGCTCTCCCGGCGGTACGCGAACGGCACCCCGGGGAGCCGGCGAGCGACCGCCTCGCGCTGGCCCGGCGTCTCCGGGACGACGAGGAGCAGCCGCGGGGCCGGTTCGCTCATACGGGCGCGGAGGACGCGTCCCCTTTTCGCTCCACCGGCGGTTCCCGTCGCCGGCGACCGTTTTCTGGCCTCCCGCGTTCGAACTTGCATCCGTGAAGACCGCGCCCGCATCGCTCCCGGAGGGCACCTCACCGCCGGGGCTCCGCCAGGAGCCGCGCGCGCTCACGGTCGACCTGTGGCACACGCTGGTCTACCTAGAGCCCGACGCCGAGGAGGCGTACGTCGAGCAGCAGCTCGCGGCCGCGGTGGAGTCGCTGAAGGAGGGCCGCCCGAGTGGGGCCGCCGCCGTCGAGGGGCCGCCCGAACTGGCCCGCATCGCGCAGGAGGTCGCGGCGCACGCCGCCGAACAGGCCCGGTCGGGGGAGAGCATCCCGCTCGCCGCCCAGATCGCCGAGGCCGGGCGGCGGGCGGGCTGCCGTCTAGAGCCGGAGCGCTACGTCCGGCGGATCTCCGAGCTGGTCGCGCGCACCGCGTTCCAGATCGCGCCCGGGGCGATCGACGTGCTCCGGGCGCTCCGCCAGGACGGCTGGCGCGTCGGGGTCGTCTCGAACACGGTCGGCGAGCCCGGCGCCGCGTTCCGCCCGATCGCGAAACGACTCGGCCTGGACACCGTCATCGAGACCTGGGTCTTCAGCGACGAGCACCCTTGGACGAAGCCCCACCCGGCGATCTTCCAGGAGGCGCTGCGGCGCCTCGCCACGGGTCCCGAGTCGGCGGTCCACGTCGGCGACAGCTGGTTCGACATCGCGGGCGCCCAGCAGGCCGGGCTCCGCGCGGCGCTCCTCTACACCGGCCTTCAGCGCTACGGGACCCGCTACCAGAGCCACCTCGGGAGCCCGCGTCGGCTCGAGCCCGTCCCGGCCTACCGGTTCGCCCGGTGGGAAGAGCTGCCCGGGCTGCTGGCGGCCCTCGGCTAAGCCGGCGCTACTCCTCGCCCATGTGGCGGGGGGTCGGGATCACGCGCGGCTGCTCGGCCTCAGTCGGCATGCCGGTCCTCCCCTCGACGATGTCGCAGTCGCGCCAGCTGACCCCGACCGTCACCTTCGGGAACGCGACCTTCAACGTGTAGTTCGCGAGCTTGCCGATCACCAGCCCCTGAGAGCCCGCGACGAGGTTCGGGTTCATCACCGACAGGTCCCGGGTGAGGATGACCCGGGTCTGGCCGAAAACGATGCGGGAGAGCTGGTCGTGGTCCTCCATGGGCGCCGCGGACGGGGAGGGGACTCGGCGTTTAAGGTCCGCCGTCGGGGACGTCCAGTACCGTGGGTCGCCCACCGGCTCTCCTCGGTTCCGGCCAGCGATGCCCCGCCTGCGAGCGCCGGCGTCGGCGGCGCCAGGGGTGCCCCGACCGTCGATCGGCGCGCGGGAGCGGATCGGCGGGACCCCGACGGACCTCGCCAGGCGCCGGGTTTAGAAGCTCAGGGTGTGCGGTCTCTGCTGACGCACCGGGACCGTCAGATCGGTAAGGGGACCCTCCGATGTCCGTACGCTTCCAGATCGTGATCGACTGTCGCGAGCCTCGTCGCCTCGTCCAGTTCTGGAGTGCCGCGATCCATTACCGACCGGAGCCGCCTCCGCCCGGGTACGCCGGCTGGCGTGAGTACTGGCGCAGCCTAGGGGTCGCCGAGGAGGAGCTGAAGGACGTCACCAGCCCCGAGTCGATCGACGACCCCAAGGGAGAGGGACCGCGCATCTGGTTCCATGGGGTGCCCGAGTCGAAGGCCGTCAAGAACCGCCTGCACTTCGATGTTCGGGCGAGCGGGAGCCGCGACCTGCCGCTGGCGACGCGGAAGGGCCAGGTGGAGGCCGAGGTCACCCGGCTCCTGGCGCTGGGGGCGGTCCGCCTGGAGACCCTCTACGAAGAGGGCGATGACCACTATGCGGTCGCCATGGCCGACCCGGAAGGCAACGAGTTCGATGTGAACTGAGCGGCGCTGCGTTCGGAGCGGACCCGGTGACGGGAGGGAGTCCCCCTCCCACGCCTCGCCGGGGTGGCGTAAAACTCTCCTCGAATGAACGAGGGGGGTTTATCTACCCGAACCTCGTCGTTTCGGCAACATGCCGGCCAGCGATTCGGCGATGACCTCCCCCATGGGGGGGTCGGATAGCAGCAAGATGGGTGGCGGAACGGCGAGTCCCTCGATCCTGGGGTTCCTCGCATTCGGCCTGACGGCGGTCCTCTTCGGGCTCAGCCAGCTTCCGAAGCCGTACGGGAACGGGTTCCTCGGTTTCGGCGGCGTCACGGCGACGGACATCGCCTTCGGAGGGCTAGTCGTGGGTATCGTCGGGATCATCCTGCTCCTCCAGAACCACCTGTTCTGGGGGATCGGATTCCTCGGCTACGCGGCGTTCTGGTGGTCGGCCTCGACCCTCGCGGTCGCGGGGCTCGGCTACGGCCCGGCGGGCCTGGCGTTCATCTGGCTTCTCTTCACGCTGACCCTGTTCATCAGCTCGATGAAGCACGGCTGGGGCTCGTTCTTCTTCCTGCTCTTCCTGCTGATCGGGTTCATCCTTCTGATCATCGAGGCCTGGACCGCGGGCGCGAGCGGGGTCGCCAAGATCTCCTCGGGCGAGCACTGGGCGGTCGGCGGCGAGTGGATCTTCCTCGGGCTGGTCGCCTGGTACGCCGGCACGGCGCACCTGAGCCAGCACACCTACGGGAAGAAGGTCCTGCCGATCTAGGTCGGCACGGCACCCTCCGACCCGACCCTCCCGCGTTCGCGGGAGGGTCGAACCCCTTTCGCCCCTGATTTCTAAGGACGGCCAGGAACGCTCACCCGTCACTCACGGGCCGGCGCGCCCTCGGTCTGAGCCGGCCTGGGTGCGTGGCCGCGAGCTCCGACCGCTACCGCGACGTCTCCCCGAGCCGCTGGAGGTGGACCCGGAGCGGCGAGAACCGCTGGCGCAGCCGTTCGACCAGCGCATGGAGCCGCCTCGCGGGCGGCGGGTCCCAGAAGTCGATGCGGATGGAGTGCTGGCGCTCGCGGTGCCGCCGCAGGACCACCGCGTCGGCGCGGTGGTCCTGGTCATCGGCCAGACGGAGGGAAAACGCGGTCGCTCCCGAGAGCGGGGCCCAGGCCCGGCTCTGCAGAGCGCGGAGCAGGTGGGGCAGCGGCTCGGTCCGGCCCCGGTGGCTCGGCTCGGGGAGCGGGAGCCAGCCGCCGGGGTCGATCTCCCAGTGGTCGACCCGATCGTAGCCGAGTTCTCCGAGCTCGTGCAGGAGCCCGGCGACGCGTTGGAGGATACTTCCCTCCTCCTCGACCTCCTGCTCGCGGAGGAGCGCCTCGATCTGGCGAAGGATCGGGATCGGCGACGGCTCGAGCCGCTCGTGGGGGAGGTCGAGCTCCAGACGGACCCGGGCCACGGGCGCCGGCACGGGAGCCTCGGCGGCCTTTTCGGTTCGCTTCCGCGGCACGCTCGAACGTCTCCCTCGCGGCTCGGCTCCGTCGCCGGCGACTCAGCCGGCGCCGACCGGCCGGCCGGTCCGCGGCGAGCTCGGGCCGGGGGTCCCCAGCGCGGCCGAGGCGAGGAGCTCCGCGGCGACTCGTACGACGCTGATCGCCTCGTTCGCCCCGGCGCGACGTAGCTTGGGGATGCTCGTCTCCGAAGTGGCGATCGCCACGATCCGCAGGCCGGGCTGCAGCCCCCGGGCGGTGATCACCGTCAGCAGGTTCTCGGCGTCGGTCGCCTGCGCCACCACGAGGGCCATGGCGCGGTCGATCCCGGCGTCCTTGAGGTCGTCCTCGACGGACGGGTCGCCGAGGTGGGTCCGGAACCCCTCCGAACGAAGGAGCTCGACGGCCTGGGGGTCGGTGGAGAGGATCAGCGGGCGCGCCCCCGAGTCACGGATCGCGCGCGCTGCGGCGCTCGCCTCCGGCGAGGCCCCGCAGACGATGACGTGCTGCTCGAGCTCCTGCATCTGGGCCCGCTCGAGCCGTGCGGTCAGGCCGGATAGGCGCCGCTCGACGAACGGCAGGAAAATGACGACCACGGCCGATAAGAACGTTCCGACCCCGAGGAGGATCAGGCCGACGACGAAGAGCCGGGCCGCGTCGGTCGCCGGCTCGATCTGCGAGCCGTTCGTCGAGATCGTCGTCACCGTGAAGTAGAGCGCCTCGGGCCAGCCGCGCAGGGTCGGGTTGAACTGACCCCCCAGCCAGCGCGCCCCGACCGTGCCGAACAGCAGCGTGAGGAGGCCGGTGATGATCACCGCGAGCTCCCGGGTCCGGGCGGCCTCGGAGCTGGCCCGATAGAAGCCGCTGCGGTACCGGGCGAGCCCGACGACGAAGCCGACCGCCGCGGCCGCCCCGACCACGGAGTAGAAGTCCGGGCTGATCACGACGGCGACGAGCGCCAGTAGGGGCGGGAACAGGGTGAACAGCCACGCGGCCGGGGTCCGCTCGAGCAGCCGCGGCGCGAGGATCAGGAAGAGCACGCCGGCGACCACGAGGAACGGGGGATCGTAGCCGTCCAGCGGGTCGGGATAGAACTCGTGCGGCGGGGCGATCGCCGTGAAGAGACCCAGCCCGACCAGCAGGAGGCCCACGCCGGCCGCCACGCCGCTCAGGCGGCCCACGCGCTGGGCGAGTGCTCCCGGGGGGAGCGGGGCCGCGCGATGCGATCGCGGCGAGGGCGTCCCGTCGCCCTCGTCGACCATCGCAGAAAGGAGAGACGCCGGCGAGTAAAGGGCCTCCGGTCGCGCCGCGTGGAGGTCGCGGATGTCCGCGGCCGGAGCGGGCCGGCCGACGGCGCCGACCGCGACGCGCCTACCGAGCCGGCCCCGTGCGCTCGGAGTCGCTCGGTCCCTCTTCCCAGGGGGCCGGACCGGCCGGGGTCGCCGGCTTCACCGGCGCAGCCGCGGCGGCCGGGGCCGCCGCGACGGGCACGCTCGCCGGCGCGAGCGGGGCGGGACCGCGCGGACCGCGTCGCCGCTCGGAAGCGTAGAGGGCGAAGCCGGCGATCGCGAGGACGACGGCCGCCCCGAGCGCCACGTAGAGCCAGTCGAAGGCGGGCGCGGGGGCCGGCTTCGCGTGGAACGCGACGGTGACGTTGTTGCTGGACGGCGAGGTCCCCATGCCGGCCGCCGGTGTGGCGGTGTAGCCGCTGGCCGTGACCGTCCAGCTGTAGCCTCCGGCGCCGATCTGCAGGACCGTGAAGGCGACGACCCCGGGCCCGATCGCGCCGCCCGACACCTCCTCCGTCCCTTCGGCCACGAGGACGGTCCACGGAGTCGTGCTGGAGAGCCCGGAGGTGGTCACCCGGAGGACGTCGACGACGGAGAACGTCACCGAGAAGGCGTACGGAGCCCCCGCGATCGTCAGCGAACTGTGCGCGGGAGAGGCGGCGAACCCGTAGGCCTTCACGACGTACGGCTGGCTGCCGTTGACGAGGACCCCGGTCGCGACCGCGGGCGCCGCCCCACTGAGCTGCTCGGACCGCCCGCTCCCGAGCGCGTTCGGGAAGGTGATGTTCCAGGGCCAACCGGCGGGAAGACCGACCGTACTGATGGCGACGCTGAACGTCTGCGTGAACTTCACGGCGAGAGTCAGATTCGTACCGTTGAGCACGACACCACCGCCCGCCGGGCCGAGGTATCCCGCGGGGGTCCCGATCCCGAGAGTGTAGCTCCCGTTCGGCGCGAAGAGGACGAGGGTCCGGGTCACCGACGAGCTCGTGGCGCCGTTGAGGCTCGCGTTCCAGCGGGTGCCGCCGACCAGCCCGCTCTCCACCAGGGTGAGCGAGAAGAGCGCGTTCGGGACCAGCGGGACGTAGTCGCCGTCGATCGTGATGAGGCCTCCGTCGTCGTACGGGAGGACGCCGAACGGGTCCTCCGTCGACCCGTAGTTCGACCAGTAGTTGCCGCCTTGGTAGCTGGTCCCGAGAATGCTCCCGCTCAGGACCATGCCGAGCCGGACCGCCGCGTCGGCGGCGGGCTGCCGGCTGACGTTCCAGGTGTCGGTGTAGGAGGCCCGGAGGCAGCTCACCTGGCAGGAGAAGGCGTTGTACGTCGGCGTGACCGCCGGCTGGGCGACGTCGAAGTAGTTGTTGTAGACGAGGTCGCCGG
>JASHTI010000163.1 GCA_030040625.1 Thermoplasmata archaeon | reverse complement strand
GGAGGTCGAGCGGCGCCCCGGGGCCGAGCCAGACCGCGGTCGCCCGCCGGCGTGCGGCGGCGGCCCGGACGATCCGCGCGATCTCCGCGGGGGCCTCCACCAGCGTCGTCCGGGGGTCGACGACGCCGAGCCCGAGCGGCCGGGGCCGATCCGGCACGGGGAGGTCGTCGACCTCCGTCTCCGTCAGGTCGACCCCGACCGCCGTGACGGGAAGACGGTCGAGCAGCGGGAGCACCGGCCCCGCGTCGGCGCCGTAGGTCCAGAGCAGGACGTTCCTCCCGTCCGCGGCGGCGGAGATTGAGCGGTACGCCTCCTCGACGGCGGCGGCGGCCGGGCCGTCCGGCGGCCGGACGACGAGCCACGGCTCGGAGAAGACGAAGGTGCGGTGGCCGCCGGCGACGAGCTCGCGGACCTCCTCGGCGAGGAGCCGACCGAGCCGATGGACGAGCGCGGGTCCGGTCTCGCCGGAGCGGTTGTCGAGCAGCCCGGCGAACGTGTACGGCCCCGGCGCGACGATCCGGGAGCGGCCGGGCTCCGCCAGGAGCGGCGGCGGCAGGCTCGCCCGGTAGGTGCCGGGTCGGCGCGAGGGCGGGTGGAGGAGGATCGGTTGCCGGTAGAACGTGTTCGACTCCAGCCAGCGGGTCAGCGGGCCGACGGCGAACCCCTCCCAGACGCGCGCGATCCGCCGGAACGGGTCGTCGTCGCGCAGGTAGCCGGCGGTGACGCTCTCGAAGGCGAGCCGACGTTCCTCCGCGGCGACCGTCGCCTCGCCGTCCCGGTAGAGCCGCTCGACCGCCTCGGCCGTGGTGCGGCCCCGGTCGAGGTCCCGGGTCGCCTTGACGAGCGCCTCGGAGCGCGGGTAGGCGCTCGCGAGCCCGACGTGGACGTCCATGGTGGCCCCGCGCCGGAGCGGTCGACCGCATAATCTCCGCGCCCCGGCGGCGAAGGCAACGGCGTTGCGCGCCGGACAAGCCGGCGCCCCGGCACGCGCCGGACGCCCCCGACGGCAGCGTTCGCGACGGACCGCCTCCGCCGCAAAGGATAATGAGCCCGAGACCCGCTCGAGCGGGAAGGATGGCCGAGAGCGCGCCCGCGCCGACGCCGGCCGCCCGCCTCCCCCGACGGCGGGTCTCGCGTTCCGAGGCCGCCGCCGACCGGCTCCGCGAGGGCCAGACCGAGGCGCTCGGCCAGCGGGCCGTCGAGCTCGCGCGGTTCTACGCGGGCAAGGTCGAGACCGTCCCGAAGGTGCCGGTCCGCTCCCTGCACGACTTCTCCCTGTGGTACACCCCGGGGATCGCCGAGGTCTCGCGGGCGATCCACCGCGACCCGGACCTCGCCTTCGAGCTGACGGGACGCTGGAACACCGTCGCGATTGTGACCGACGGCTCCCGGGTCCTGGGGCTCGGGGACATCGGGCCGCGCGCGGCGCTGCCCGTGATGGAGGGGAAGGCGCTGCTGTTCAAGTTCCTCGGCGGCGTGGACGCGGTCCCGCTGCCCGTGCAGGTCGGCAGCCCGGACGCGTTCCTCTCGGCCGTCGAGTCGATCGCGCCCGCGTTCGGCGGCGTCAACCTCGAGGACATCGCCTCGCCGAAGTGCTTCGGGATCCTGGAGGAGCTCTCCCAGCGGCTGGAGATCCCGGTCTGGCACGACGACCAGCTCGGGACCGCCGCGGCGACCGTCGCCGGGCTCGTCAACGCCCTAACGGTCACCGGCCGCGACGTCCGCGAGATCCGCACCGTGCTCCTCGGAGCCGGGGCGGCGAACCTCGCCACGGCCCGGCTGCTGCTCGCGCTCGGCCAGTCGCCGGAGCGTCTCAGCCTGGTCGACCAGCACGGCATCCTGGACGCCGAGCGGGACGACGTCGACGAGCTGTCGATCCGCCACCCCTGGAAGTACCGGCTCGCGCTGAAGACGAACGGCGGGGGCCGCACCGGCGGCCTCGCCGAGGCGGTCGCGGGGGCCGACGTGATCGTCGCCGCCTCGACCCCGGTCCCCGGCACGCTGCGGCCGGAGCACGTCCGCGCGATGGCCCCGCAGGGGATCGTCTTCGCGCTCGCGAACCCGGTGCCGGAGATCTGGCCGGAGGTCGCCCGCGCCGCGGGGGCGGCGGTCGTCGCCACCGGGCGGAGCGACTTCCCGAACCAGGTCAACAACTCGCTGGTCTTCCCGGCGGTGTTCCGGGGCGTCCTGGACGCCCGGGCCCGCGCGATGCCGGACGAGATCGTGCTCGCCGCCGCCCGCGAGCTCGCCCGGGGCGCCGAGCGCAAGGGCTTGAGCCCCCACCACATCCTGCCGACGATGGAGGAGGCGGAGGTCTTCCCGCACGTCGCCGCCGCGGTCGCCTCCCAGGCGGTGGCCCTCGGGATCGCGCGACGCCGCCACAGCCACGACGAGTTCCTGGAGCGGGCGCGCCAGCTGATGGCGCGGCCGGCCCGCCTGGTCCGGGCGCTCGCCCGGGCGCGCCTCACCGAACCGATGCCCCGCGCGCCGGCCAAGCCGCGGAGGTTCCGGGCGTGACCGCCGAGCCGCCGGCCGCCCCCCCGGCCCCGGCGGGCCCGCCGCTCCACGTGCGTCCGGCCCGCGACGCCGACGTCGCCGCGATCGTCCCGCTGCTGCTCCGGCTCAAGCGCCTGAACGAGGAGTTCGATCCGCTGCTCAAGGTCCGGGAGGACGCGGACGCGCGCGCCGGCGAGATCCTCCGCGCCCAGGTCGCGGACCCGAAGGCGGTCCTGCTCGTCGCCGAGGGCGCGGGGAACGACCGCGACAAGGTCGTCGGCTTCGTCCGCGCCATCGTGCGCGAGCGGCCGTTCTACGTCCCCCAGCAGGAGGGGGTCATCGTCGACATCTACCTGCTGCCGCTCTACCGCCGGCGCAGCGCCGGGGAGTACCTCCTGGCGGAGGCGTCCCGAGCGCTGAAGGCGAAGGGGGCGGGCGTCGTGACCGCGGAGTTCCCCGCGCAGAACGAGATCGCAGGGCGGTTCTACGCCAAACGAGGGTTCCGGCCGATGACCGCGATCCACGCGCGGCCGCTGTAGCGCGTCGGCCCAGCGAACGTTAAGCCCGCGGGCTCTCACGGCCCGGCATGCCGAAGCCGGCCGCGTCCGCGCCGGCCGCGCCGACGTTCGTGCGGCGCGGCAAGGTCAAGGAGGTCTACGAGGTCTCGCCGACCGAGCTGGAGTTCCGCTTCACCAACGACATCTCGGTCTTCGACAAGCACGTCCCCACCGAGATCCCGTTCAAGGGGGAGACGCTATGCCGGACCGCGGCCCACTGGTTCGAGCGGTGCAGCCGCCTCGGCGTCCGCCACCACTTCCTGCGCCTCAGCGGACCGACCGCGATGCGGGTCCGCCGCGTCCAGGTCGTGCCGAACCCGCGGAGCCTCGGCGCGTCGCCGAAGGGCTACCTCGTCCCGCTCGAGCTGATCGTCCGCTACTACCTCGCCGGCTCGCTCTGGGACCGCGTCCGCGCGGGGAAGGCGGCCGCCGCCGACCTCGGCTTCCCGGCGGGCACGACGCTCGCCTACGGCCAGAAGCTGCCGGAGGCGCACTTCGAGGTGACGACCAAGCTCGAGCCGGTCGACCGCCTCCTGAAGATCCCCGAGGCGCTCGAGCTCGCGGCGATCGACCGCCGTCAGCTCGACGAGCTGAAGGAGACGATCCTGAAGATCGACCGGGCGATGCAGGAGGAGATCGGGCCCCGCGGGCTCCTGCACGTCGACGGCAAGAAGGAGTTCGGCGTCGCCGACGACGGCGCGCTGATGGTCGTCGACACGTTCGGCACCGCCGACGAGGACCGCTTCTGGGACAAGGACGCCTACGAGCGGGGCCGCCAGGTCGACTTCTCCAAGGAGTTCGTCCGGCAGCACTACCGCCAGAGCGGCTACCACGACCGCCTGCAGAAGGCCCGGGAGACGCACGCCGAGGAGCCGGCGATCCCGCCGCTGCCGCCGCTGCTCGTCGACGAGGTGAGCCGGCTGTACACGACGGTCTTCGAGCGGCTCACCGGCGAGCCGTTCGCCCCGACGGACCGCCGGACGTAGCGCGGCCGGCGCTCCGGAACGCCGCCATCGCCCACCGTTCCACGCCCTCTCCCCGCACCCTTATCTCCCCGGGCCCGGTCGAAACGCCGTCATGGCGAAGACGACGGCCCGGGCGGGCGCCGCGGGCGAGGCCGCGGAGCCTCGCGAGGAGGTCCCGCTGGAGGAGCTCGCCGGGGTCGGGGCGACCACCGCCGAGAAACTGCGCGAGGCCGGCTACACCGACCTGATGGAGCTCGCCGTCGCCTCCCCCGGCGACGTCGCCGAGGCGGCGGAGATCGGGACGGCGATCGCCCAGAAGATCATCGGCGAGGCGCGCCGGCGCGCGGACGTCGGCGGCTTCGAGAGCGGGGCCGCCGTCCTGGAGCGCCGCAAGCACCTCGGCCGGATCACGTCCAACGCCAAGGCGCTCGACGAGCTCCTCGGCGGCGGCGTCGAGACCCAGGCGATCACCGAGTTCAGCGGCGAGTTCGGGACTGGCAAGACCCAGCTCGGCCACCAGATCGCCGTCGACGTCCAGCAGCCGGCCGCCCAGGGGGGCCTGGACGGCGAGGTCGTCTACATCGACACGGAATCGACGTTCCGGCCCGAGCGGATCGTCGATATGGCCAAGGGCCTCGGCATCGATCCGGAGACGACGCTGGGCCGGATCCATGTCGCCCGCGCGTTCAACTCGAACCACCAGATGCTCCTGGTCGGCAAGGCGCAGGAGCTCGCCCGCGAGCACCCGATCCGCCTGCTCGTCGTGGATTCGCTCACCTCGCACTTCCGCTCGGAGTACGTCGGCCGGGCCGAGCTCGCCCCGCGGCAGCAGCAGCTGAACAAGCACCTGCACGAGCTGCTCCGTTTCGCCGACACCTACAACGCCGCGATCGTCGTCACGAACCAGGTCTCGGCGCGGCCGGACATCCTCTTCGGCGACCCGACGCGGCCGATCGGCGGCAACATCGTCGCCCACGCCGCGACGTACCGGGTCTACCTCCGCAAGTCGAAGCCGCCGCGCCGGATCGCGCGCCTGATCGACTCGCCGAACCTCCCCGAGGGCGAGGCGGTCTTCTCGCTCTCGACCGAAGGGGTCCGCGACGCCTAGCGATCCCCGCCGGGGACCGGCCGGATCCGGACCGCCGTCGCCTTGACGTAGAGGTAGACGCGGCGTCCGGGGATGAGGCCGAGCTCGGCGACGGAGGCGGAGGTGATCGCCGCGCGCACCTCCCGTGGGCCCCAGCGGGCCACGAGCGTCGCGTTGCCGTCGGCCCGGCGTCGCACCGTGCGGACGGTCGCGGGCAGGACGTTCCGGGTCGAGAGCCGGACCCGGCTCCGCCCGACGACCACCGACTCCGGATCGATCTCGGCGTAGGCGACGGTCCCGGCGCGTCCGGCCCGCCCGATCGCCAGCTCCCCGCCGCCGTCCACCGCCAGGAGAGGGGGCCGGCCGGCTCGGAAGCGGCCGCGCCAGCGGTTCGCCGTCGGTCGCGGCCCGCCCCCCTCGGCGAGGAGGCGACGTCCGAGCGCCGTCAGCCGCGTGCGACCCGGCGCCCGACCCCCCTT
>JASHTI010000162.1 GCA_030040625.1 Thermoplasmata archaeon | reverse complement strand
CGGGCCTCCCTCGCCCGGGTCGCGCGCGCCTACCGCGGGCTGGCGCGGGCGGGCGGATGGCTCGTCCTGGACGCCCGTCGGCCCCTTCGCGAGCTCGTCGCGTCGGCGATCGCGGGCCTGCGGCTCGGGACCCGGCCCCCCGGCCGGCGGCGTGGTCGCAAGGGCTAAAGGTCCCGGTCGGACCCGGGCGGTCCCGATGAGCTCCGGTCCCCGCATCCTCCTCCGCGAGGAGACGCTCGACCCGTCGTACGTGCCGGCGAAGCTTCCGCGCCGGGACACCGAGCTGGCGCTCCTTGGCCGTCGCTTCCACGACGCGCTCGGCAAGGGGCTCCCCTTCCACCTTCTGCTCACCGGCGGCATCGGAAGCGGGAAGACGGCGCTGGCCCGGCATCTCGCGGCGGACCTCGAGCGCGGGGGGCGTCTGGGGAGCTGGCCCGTGCACCCGTCCTACATCAACTGCTGGCGCCGGGCGAGCGACCGGACGGTCCTGCTCGACCTGTTGCGGAGCGTCGGCGTCTCGTTGCCGGACCGGGGCTACAGCCTCTCGGAGATGCTGGACGTCTTCGAGCAGGGGATCCGCAAGACACCGGCGCATCACTTGGTGATCCTCGACGAGGCTTCGGCGCTGGTCAAGCAGGGGACCAAGCTCGCCTACCTGCTGAGCCGGGGCCGGGAGGTCGGGCTCGGCTCGATCACCCTCGTCCTCATCGCGACCGAGGACCTCCTGCCGTACCTGGATGCGGCGAGCCGCTCCAGCTTCGGCGTCACCCACCGCCTCGCGCTCGCACCGTACGACCGCGCCGCGCTCACCGACATCCTCGCCTCGCGCGCGGAGCTCGCGCTCCGGCCCGGCAGCTACGGAGCCGAGCTGCTCGAGCAGATCGCGCGCGTGGCGGCGCCGAACGGCGACGCGCGGTTCGCGCTCGAGGTGCTCACGAACGCCGCGCGCTTGGCGGAGGACGACGGCGCCCGCGAGCTCTCCGCCGAGCACGTCCGCCGGGCGAAGGGGTCGATCCTTCCGACCGTCAGTGAGGGCCACCTCGAGGCGCTCTCGACGAACCAGCTCGGGGTCCTCCTCGCGCTCGCCCGCTCGCTCAAGGGGCGGCGCTCGAGCCTCCCGAGCCAGAAGCTCCGGCAGAGCCACGCCGCGCTGCTGGAGGAGCTCGGAGGGCGGCCGATGAGCCGGACTACGTTCTGGCGAACGCTCAAGGAGCTCGAGCGCGAGGGGCTCGTCACCCTCGAAGCCGGTAGCTCGGGCGAGTCGAGCCAGATCGCCATGGACGAGCTGCCGGCGAGCCTGCTGACCACGCTGCTCGAGGAGCGCCTCGCCCAGAGCCAAAAGACGTAAAGCGAACCTGGGGTCGGTGGGCCGATGCTTTCCGCCGAGCCGGTCGTCGGTCCGACGGAGCCCGTGGCGCGGCTGCCCGGCTGGATCCGGGCCCGTCCGCCCGAGGGGGCCGCCTACGCCGGGGTCCGGGGGCTGCTGGAGGAGCTGAGACTCGGGACGGTCTGCCGCGAAGCCCGGTGCCCGAACCTCGCGGAGTGCTGGTCGGCCGGCGCGGCGACCCTGATGCTGCTCGGGACCGACTGCACGCGACGGTGCGGTTTCTGCGCGGTGACGACACACTGGCCCCGCGGGGTCGTCGACCGGACGGAGCCGTCGCGCGTCGCGGAGGCGGTGCGTCGCTGGGGTCTCCACTACGTCGTGCTCACCCAGGTCTGCCGGGACGATCTGCCGGACGGCGGCGCCGAACTCCTCGCGGCGACCGTGCGGGCGATCCGGACGGAGAGCCCCGGGACCCTCGTCGAGCTTCTGATCGGCGATCTCGGCGGTTCGCCCGAGGCGCTCGGTACCGTTCTCGCCGCCGCCCCGGACGTACTGGCGCACAACCTCGAAACGACCCGTGAGCTTTCCCCCACGGTGCGGGATCCGCGCGCCGGCTACGACCGCTCCCTCGAGGTGCTGCGACGGGCCCGCGGGAGCGGCGCCCGTCGGCTGGTGACCAAGAGCTCGATCATGCTCGGCCTCGGGGAGGACGAGACGAGCCTCCGCACGGCGTTCGCCGACCTTCGCGGGGCGGGCGTTGACCTGCTCACCCTCGGCCAGTACCTCCGTCCGAGCGCCGCGCACCGCCCCGTCGCGCGGTTCGTGCCTCCGGCGGAGTTCGAGCGCCTCGGGAGCGTCGCCGAAGCGGCCGGCTTCGCGGGGGTCGCCAGCGGGCCGCTCGTGCGCAGCTCCTACCGCGCGGAGGAGCTGTTCCGTCGGGCCTACGCTGGCCGGGGAGGCTAGACGATGGCGAAGAAGGCCCGCCGGAAGCTCGACGAGGAGGCCGAGGAGAAGGCGTTCGACTTCCCGGTGTTCGACGAGGTCGCCTTCGCCCAGAAGGAGTTCCTCCTCACCTGGGGGGTGACGTTCACGAGCGTCCTCGCCCTGGTCCTCGGCGCGTTCGCCTGGTTCTGCACGGGGATCGGGCTCGCGTGGTACATCCCGTTCCCGATCGGACTGATCGTGGTCTTCCTCAGTCCGTGGATCCTTGGGCGATTGCTCGCCGGCTCGACGCTCTTCACGAAGGGCGACTGGGCCGGGCTGATCGCCCTCGAGTTCTTCGGGTTCCTCGCCGTCTGGTTCGTCCTCGTCAACGTGGCGTAGGCGGCCACGGGAGCCGTTTCCCGAGCAGGCCGGTCAGCGCTTCGGCGAGCGCCGGGGTCTCCTCCGCGCCGGCGAGGTCGTGGACCCGGCCCTCGCCGCCGGCGGTCAGGTCGCGGCCGAGCGACAACGCCGGAAGCCGCTCCTTCAGGAACGTCTCCGCCTCACGGCCGTGCTGCCGGGTCTCCACCGCGAGGCTCCCGTCGGCCCGCAGGTACGGTCCCTGCAGGACGTCAGCGTGGTCGGCGGGCCAGTGGACGAGGAAATCGCCGGCCCGGTCCAAGCCAGCCGGCGGGCCCGGTCGGAGCCGGACCGCCGCCCGGTGGGCGAAGGCGAGCTCGACCAGGACCACGAGGGACGCCGCGTCGGCCGCGCTGGCGCTGGCGAGGACCTGGAAGCCGGACCGCCCGAGCTCTTCGGCGATCGCCCGCTCGGCCTTGCGCAGCTGCGGGTAGAGGGTGTCGTCGACGAGCGGCGGTCGGGGGAGCGCGACGACCGTGACGTGACTCCCCCGGTCGGCGAGACGCGCCCGGGCCTCGCTCCGTGGCATCGGCGCGGGCGGCCGAAGCTCGAACCAGCTCCCATCGGGGGCCTCGAGGTAGGCCCGGGCCGCGAGCACGAGCGCGGCCAGGTTGCGGCGGGAGAGCGCGCTCGCGACGTTGCGGTTCGGATCGACGGGGTCGGCGAGCACGAGCGCGACCTCGGCGGGCAGGCGCGGGGGCTCGCGCCCGGCCGCCTCGAGCCGGACCGGGATCGACCAGTCACGCGCGGCCCGCAGCAGCCCTCGGAACGAGCCGAAACGCACCACGAGCAGCTCCAGGAGGTAGCCGGAGAACCCCTCCGTCCGCGCCTCCGATCCGTAGACGCCGAGCCCCCGCAGGAACTGCTTGCCGAGCCGCACCTCCGCGACCAGCGCCGGGGTCTCGCGGCGGGCGAGGTACTCCTGATGGAACGGGGTCCGGTCGACCGGTGAGCGGGGGCGCGCGGGGTCGGTGACGGCGAATCCGGGGACGGCGTCGACGGCGAACCCGTCGAAGGTGCCGCGGAGGTACGGATGCTCGGCGTAGCGCCGGATCGGGTTCTCCAGGACGGCCCCGGCGAGGGCGAGTCCCTCCTCACGGAGCCGCTCGTCGGAGAGGTCGGGCGGGAAGAGCAGGAAGAGATCGACGTCCAGGCGGTCGGAGAGGAACGTCTCTCGGGCGGCGCTCCCGGCGATCACCGCACGAACGAGTGGGCTCTCGCGGAGTGACGCCGCCTCGCGCACCGCCGTGAGCAGCCGCTCGCGCGCGCGCCCGAGCCGCGCGAGGAACTCCGGGGTCGGTGCGAGGCGGGCGGCGACCGCCGCCTCGACCCGGTCCGCGGCGGCGGCGCGCTCCTCCGCTGAGCCGGCCATCGCCGGAGCCGGGTCGCTCCGCGAAGATGAACCTTGGCTCTCACGGCGCGCCGGGGCGACGGTTATCGAGGGGCCGCTCCCTAGGCCCGACGGAGGTCGAAGCGATGGCACTCGCCGCTCCGGTGTCCCACCCGGCCACGCTGGCGACTCCGCTGGACGGCGGGCGGGTCCGCTGCACCGCCTGCGCTCGCTACTGCAGTGTACCGGTCGGCTCCCACGGCTTCTGCTTCGTCCGGAAGAACGAGGGGGGGAGGCTCGTCCTCCTGAGCTACGGGCTCGCCTCGGCGATCCAGGTCGATCCGATCGAGAAGAAACCGCTCTCCCACTTCCATCCGGGCACGCGAGTCTACTCCATCGGCACGGTCGGCTGCAACTGGCGCTGCCAGTACTGCCAGAACGCGGAGATCTCTCAGGAGCGCGAGATCCGGGGCCGGCCCCTCGCCCCGGCGACCGCGGCCCGGCAGGCGCAGCGCCTCGGCTGCGCCGGCATGACGTTCACCTACAACGAACCCACGATCTTCGCGGAGTACGCCGTCGACCTGATGCGGGAGGCGCATCGGGCCGGTCTGTTCGCCAACTTCGTCACGAACGGCTACATGACGCCGGAGGCCGTCGATCTGATCGCCCCGGAGCTCGACGCGATCAGCATCGACTTCAAGGGCAGCGGCGAGCCGGGGTTCATGCGCAAGTACATCAGCGCCAAGGGGCCGGAGCCGATCTTCGAGAGCTCGGTCGCGCTCCAGGAGCGCGGGGTCCACGTCGAGATCACCGACCTGATCGTCCCGACGGTCGGCGAGTCCGATGCCGCGACGCGCCGGCTGGCCCGCCACGTCGTCGACCGCCTCGGGCCGTCGACGCCGTTCCATCTCCTTCGCTTCCACCCGGACTACCACATGCAGGACCTCCCCGAGACGCCGATCGCGACGCTGGAGCGCCTGCACGCCGTCGCCCGCGCGGAGGGACTCGAGTACGTCTACCTCGGCAACGTCTGGGGCCATCGGCTGGAGCACACCTACTGCCCGGCGTGCGGCGCGATCGCCGTCGAGCGCTTCGGCTTCACGATCCGCGCCTGGAACCTGGACCCGCAGAACCGCTGCCGCCGCTGCGGCCACGCGATCCCGATCGTAGGGCGACCGCCGGAGGACTACGTCCCGGCGTTCGCCACGCCGCTCTAGGCGGCCGGGCCGGCCCGGGCGCCGGCGCCGCGACTGCGCGGATAGACGTATGGGGAGCCTCCGCGCACGCTCGACCGCGCGCGATGACCACGAACCTGCGCATCAGCCTGACGATCCTCACCGTCGGCTTCGCGATCGAGGGAGGGGGCGAACTCTACAGCGTCCTGTCGGGCGGAAAGTTCCACCCCGGCGTGAACCTGCTGTTCCTGGTGCCGATCGCCATGACGCTCGCGGGGCTGCTGTTCGTCTGGGTCGGCCAGCACGAGTGGAACGAGCTCCACCGGGCCCGGGTGCGGCAGGCCCACGCCGTGTTCGCGCTGAGCCTCGTGGGCGCGGTGGTCGCGGGGGCCCTCTTGGCGGCCCTGGTCCTCGTTCCGTCCCTGGGGACCCCTCTGTGGGCGGAGGGGCTCTTCGGGGCCGCCGTCGGCTCGCTCGTCCTGGGGACGTTCATCACCTACACGCTGCTGATCTTCCACCTCGTGGCCCGGCCGAGCAAGGCGCTGCTCCTCGCCTCCCTGCTGTGGTCGCTCCTCGTGGCCGGACTGGTGGGTGCAGCCATCGGCGCGCACCTTCCGACCGTCGTCGGGCTGGTGCAGAACCGCTCGCTCACCCTGCCCGCGTTCCTCTCGCCGATCGATGCGCTGGCCTCCTACCTGTTCGTCTCCTACTTCCTGCTCTTCGCCGCGTACCTCGACGCGCACCGGGCCGTGCTGCAGGGTTCGCCGACCCCGGCGCCGCGCGCGCCCGAGGTCGCGGGGCCGGCGGGACCGGTGCGCTAGGCCCGGTCGGCGCGCCGCGCGATTTCGTCCTTTTGTGAACACGACGATTCAAAAACCCCGCCGACCTCTCGACCGCGTGGAGCTTCGGTCCGCCCCGGAGCCCGGCCCCGGGTTCAGCTCGGCGAAGCAACGGGTCCTCACCGTGCTGAAGCGGGCCCCGGGCGCCTCGCTCCGGGAGGTCGCGGAGGCGCTGGGCGTGTCGCGGAGCGCCGCGCTCCGCCATCTCACCGAGCTCGAGGCCGGCCGGTGGGTCCAGCGGGAGTACCGGGGGCGGGGCGTCGGCCGCCCGAGCGTCTGCTTTCGCCTGACCGCGGCGACGCAGCCCCTCTTTCCGTCCGCGTACGCGGAGACCGTACTGTTCGCGATGGGGTTCCTCGAGCGGACGCAGGGCCGCCCGGCGGTCCTGCAGATGCTGCAGGAACGGGCGGACGAGCTGGCCGAGCGCCACCAGTCCCGGCTCGCCACGGGCGACCTCGCCGCCCGGGTGCGCGCGCTGGGCCGGATCCGGGACGAGGAAGGGTACATGGCCGAGGTGAAGCGGCGCGGTCCCGCGCAGCAGGAGCTCCTCGAGCATCACTGCCCGATCCTCGCCGTCGCGGAGCGCTACGGCGAGGCGTGCGACATCGAGCGACGGCTCTTCGAACGGCTGCTCCGCGCCGGGGTCCGTGTCCAGCATCGCCTGGTGACCGGCCACGGCGTCTGCCGCTTCGTCATCCAGGAACCGGGACGCTCCGGTGCCTGAGCGCGCCGGACCGACGGACCCCGCGGCCGCCGGGGACGCGGAGCTCGCCCGGGGCGGTTGGTGGGAGCTCGCGCGCAACCGCCGGTTCCTTCTCCTGGAGGCGAGCGGGGCGCTCGGCGGGGCCGGCTACGCCGTCTATGCGGTCTCGGTCCTGTTCCTGACCTACGGGCTCACCGGGAACCTGGTGGTCACCGGGCTCGTGCTGTTCATCGAGTACGGGGTCTACACCGGCACGTTCCTGGTCGCACCGCTGGTCGATCGGGCCCCGGACAAGCGGACCGTCCTGCTGGTCTGCTACCCGCTGATGGCGGCCGCCGCGCTCGCCCTCGCGCTCAGCCTTCGGAGCGGGACGATCTCGATCGGCCTCCTCCTCGGCCTCGTCCTCGTCCTCTCGGTGCTCTGGGACTTCGTCTGGGCCGTCTACATGATCGCGCCCCGCCTCGTCGTGGAGAAGCGGCAGCTCCTGCTCGCGAGCGGGCTCGCGAACATCTTCTCGATCGGGACCCAGGTGGGAGGCACCGCGGTCGGCGGCATTCTCCTGTTCTTCGTCGGGCCGTCCGGTGGCGCGACGGTCTACTGCGGCCTGCTGGCCGCCGGCGCGATCGCCAGCGTCCCGCTCGCCCTGCCCGTCCGGAGCGCCGAGCGCGAGCCGTTCGGGGAGATGTTCCGTCGCGGGTGGGCCTCGTTCCGAGGACGGGCCGGCGCCTCGCTGCGCCGATTCGCCGGGCTGGAGACGCTCTACGGCTTCGCCTCCGGTCTCCCTTTGCTGCTGCTGCCGGCGATCGCGCACCAGGGGTTCGCGCGCCCGAGCGCCGTCTACGCGCTGCTCGTCACCAGCTACACGGTCGGCGGCGCGGCGGCCGGCGCGCTCGTGGGCCACCTGAATCCACGGCGCTCGGTCGGTCCTCTGCTGGTCGGGCTGCCGCTCGTCGCCGCCGCCTGTCTCCTCGTGCTCGCGCGGGGGCCGTTCTCCGAAGCCGGGCTGGCGGGCACCGTGGCGGCTCTCGGCGCCGCGATCTCCGTGCGCTACGACGTCAAGTACGCGTGGGTCCGCGCCACCTTCCCGGCGGAGGTCCTCGGGCGGATCATCTCCAACCTCTACCTGTTCACGGGCTTCGCCTCCGCCGTCGCGGTCGCCGTGGTCGGGAGCCTTTCGGCCGGGACCGGCCTCTCGAGCCTCGAGACCGCGACCGGGATCGTCTTCGCCGCCGCCGGGCTCGTGGCGCTCGGGCTGCCGTTCGTGCGTCGGCTCGCCTACTGATCGGTGCCCGGCACCGGTCCCGCCGCTCGGCTCTGACCCCCCTGCCGGTCGGCCGACGCCTCGAGTCCGCCGACCGGAGGCCCGCGCGATCGGGCGAGCTCGCAGGCGTCACGGTCCGAACGGAGCCACGGTCGCTGCACGTGGGGCCGCGGGGGGAGATCGGACCGTCGGTGGGTCCGAATCCGAGTTGTTCATCTGCCGGGGTCGGATGCCCGGTCCATGCGCGCATCCACGCGCGGCCGGGCGCGGGTCACGGGCATCGGAGGAGTGTTCCTGAGGTCTCGGGCGCCGTTGCGGTTGGCGGCCTGGTACCGCAAAAACCTCGGCCTTGCGATCTCGCCGCGGGGCCAGGTCGCCACGTGGGATTGGCGATCGACTCGGAGCCCGCGGCGCACCGGAAGCACGCTCTGGGCGGCGCTGGGCGCCGGGGATCGGCCCTGGGGCCCCCGAGAAGCGACCGCTCAGGTCAACTATCGCGTGAATGACCTTGGCCGCCTTCTCGACCAGCTGCGCCGGGCCCGGGTAAGGGTCGACGATCGTGTGGAGGAGTCGTCCTACGGGCGGTTCGGGTGGGCCTACGACCCCGACGGGAACCGGCTCGAGCTGTGGGAACCGCCTCGTCGGTATCGATCTCCGGAAACGCACACTCCCATGGAGTAGGCCCGTCGCCCATCCGGCGTCCGTCCGCGAGCCGCCCGCCGGGCCCGACGCTCCATGGCCGGACAGCTGCCGGGGCCAGGATTCGAACCTGGGAACTCCTGCGAGAGCAGATCTTGAGTCTGCCGCCTTTGGCCGCTCGGCCACCCCGGCTCGCTCGGCGCCACGGCAGCGGGCTATCTATTCGTTGGCGCTGGACCGGCGGTCCTCCGCCCGCTCCGACGATCGCACTTCCACCGCCAGGGCCACTTCGGAGGACGCAGCGAGCCGGGGGGACGACGATCCGGGAGAGTCGGGGGGGCCACCGGCGGTCCGGTAGCGGACCCTGCGGCTCCGGCCGCACTTGAGGCAGACCCGGACCCGGTGCCCGCCCCTCAGACGCGTGCGAACCGTGCGGCCCTCGACCCAGTAACGGGAGCACCCCCGGCAGTACAGTTCGGAGTACTCCGGCAGCAGGCGGACATTGTACCGCATGCCGATACGGCGGGCGAGCCCCACGTACCGGTCGGCCAACGCAGGCGTCGTCCCGCGGGCCTCGACCTCGGCGAGCGCGAAGAGGTCGCCGATGCGCTCGAGAGCGATCCGGACCATGAGGCCGGTCCGCCGACCCCGCCGGCCGCCCGTCCTCACGGCTGCGGCTGCTGGCAGACCGGGCAGTACACCGCGGCCTGCGCGATCGGGGTCCCGCAGCGAGCGCAGTACTTCGCGTTGGGTGGCGGGGCCATCGGAGCTACCGCGCCCGGGACGTTCGCGGCGGGCGCGGCGTAGACCCCCGGCGTCGGCACGGCCGGATAGCGAGGGGGAGCGATGGGCGCGGCCGGCGCTCCCGCGAGCGCGCCCACCGGCACGCGAGGCGGAGTCGGCACCGCCGGGGCCGGAGGACCCCCCGGGGACGACTGGGGGAGCGTGTAGCCGCACTTGCCGCAGAAGAGGGCGCCCTCCTCGGCGATCTCGCCGCAGTGGAGGCAGACCGGCACGCCGGCAGCAAGGTTAATTCGCTAAAGCGCCGTCGGGTCACTCGGTGAGACACCGGTCGGTCGCGCTCGTCACCCGGGACCCAGGGCTCTACGCCGAGCTCGCGGGATTCCTCCGGGAGCGGCGCTGGCCGACCGTGAGCCTGTTCCCCGGCGATCGGATCCCCGAGAGCGTCGGCGTCGTCCTCACGTCGCCCGCCGAGTACGCGACGATCGACCACCCCCGGGTCCTGCGCGTCTCGGAAGGCGGGGACCGTCGGGCGCTCGCCGCCGCCGTCGCGCATGCGCTCTCCGCCGTCGCGACGACGGCGTCCCTGGTCGTCGGGGTCGACCCCGGACCGCGACCCGGCTACGCGATCCTCGCCGGCGGGATCTCGCTCGGCGAGGGAGTGCTGGAGTCGCCCGAGGGCGTGGGCGCCTTCGCCGCGCAACTGCGGCGGCGCTTCCCGTCCCGGGAGGTCGTCTTTCGGGTCGGCGCCGGGGACCCGCCGGCGCGCAACCGCATCGTCAACGATCTCCTCGCTCGTCAACGCACCGTCGAGCTCGTCAACGAGGACGGGACGACGCCCCGGGGGCGCCGACGGCCCCGCGACGCGCAGGCGGCCCGGCGCATCGGCGAGAGCCGGGGCACGCCGGTCCGCGTGCCTCTCATCGCACCGATCACGCCGGGGGCGATCGCGAACGTCCAGCGGCTCAGTCGCGAGGGGAGCGGGGGCCGCCTGACGATATCGCGGAGCTCGGCCCATCGCGTGCTCCGCGGCGAGATGACGCTCGCCGAGGCGGTCGACCAGGCCCTGGTCGGCCGGGGCCGGCCGGTCCCGGCGAGCGCCGCCGGGCCGCGCGAACCGCTTTAACTCGCGCCCCGCTCCTCGGCGCGTGCCGCTCTCACCCGAGGTCGAGCGGCGGATCCTCCGCGTCGTCCTCGAGAACGCGGTCGAGCACGAGGGGGCGCCCCGGAGCGGACCGGTCGTGGCGCGCCTGCTCGCCACGGACGCGGGCCTGAGGCCCCGGGCCGCCGAGCTCCGCGACGCGGTGGCCCGCGCGATCACCGGTCTTTCCGGGGTCCCGGTCGCGGAGCTGGCGGACCGGCTGGACTCGCTCGGTGGGCCGGAGGCGACGCGCGCCGCCCCGGCGCCCACGGAGGACGCGGGGTTCCCGGAGCTGCCGGGCGCCGTGGACGGCCGGGTCGTCCTTCGCATGGCCCCGTTCCCGAGCGGCAGCCTTCACATCGGCAGCGGCCGGATGCTGTTCGTCAACCAGCACTACCGGGAGCGGTACCACGGCCGCCTGCTCCTCGTCTTCGACGATACCGTCGGCTCCGAGGAGAAGCGGGTCGAGACCGAGTTCTTCGACCTGATCCTCGGTGACTGCGAGCTCGCCGGGGTCCGGCCGGACGAGGTCCTCTACAAATCGGACCGGATCGGCCGCCATTACCCATGGGCCCGGCGCGTGATCGAGCGCGGCGCCGCCTACGTCTGTCGCTGTCCCGCCGAGCTGCTTCGCGAGAACCGGGCGCAGGGCCGCGCCTGCCCCGAACGGTCGCAGACCCCGCCGGAGGCGCGGGACGAGTGGGATCGGATGCTCGGCGGGAGCTACGCGCCGGGGGAGGCCGTGCTCCGCCTGAAGACCGACCTCGCGGACCCGGATCCGGCGTTCCGCGACCGGGTCCTCTTCCGCATCAGCGACCTCGACCACCCGCGGGTCGGCCACCGCTACCGGGTCTGGCCGCTGCTCGAGTTCTCCTGGGCCGTCGACGACATCGAGCTGGGGATCACCCACATCCTCCGGGGGAAGGACCTCGTCGTCGAGGACCGTATGGAGCGGTACGTCTGGGACCTTCTCGAGGTCCCGGGGCCGCCGTTCCTCCACTGGGGGTTGCTCCGGGTCCGCGAGGCGAAGGTCTCGAAGAGCAAGTCCTACCGTGAGGTGAAGACCGGCGTCTACGACGGGTGGGCCGACCCTCGGACGTGGTCGCTCCGATCGCTCGACCGCCGCGGGATCACGATGGAGGCGCTCCGCGAGTTCACGCTCTCCTTCGGGATGTCGCTGACCGACATCGAGGTCCCGGCGGAGACGCTCTACGCCGAGAACCGCCAGCGCATCGATGCGCGGACCCTGCGCCGCGCCTTCGTCCCCGAGGCGGTCCGGCTCGTCATCGACGGCTACCCGTTCGACCTGGCCCAGGTCGAGCTCGCCAACCACCCGGACCGACCCGAGCTGGGGCGCCGGACCGTCCGCGCGGGGCCGGAGCTCTACCTGGCGCGCCCGGACCTGCAGGCCCACGCCGGCGAGGAGGTGCGGCTGAAGGACCTCGTGAACATCCGCCTGCCGACGGACGCACCGGTCGCCGGCGGGACGGCCCGCGCCGAGTTCACCAGCCGCCCGAACCAGCGGCTCCCTCGCCTCACCTGGGTCGCCGTCCCCGGCGCGGTGCCGGTCGACATCCTGGAGGTCGATGGGAGCCATCGGATCGGCTTCGGGGAGGCCGCCCTCGCCGACGCCGAGCCGCGGGCCACCTACCAGTTCGAGCGGGTCGGCTTTGTGCGCCTCGACGACGCCCCGGCCGGGACGCGCCCGGTGCGCGTCGTCTTCGGCCACCCGTAGCGACTCGCGCCAACGCGTTTTTCTGGCCCGGGGTGCTGGCGGCACGCGATGCGCTTCCTCCACACCTCGATCACCGTCCGGGACCTCGACGTGAGCCTCCGGTTCTACACGGAGCAACTGGGACTGGTCGCCGACGGCCGCCGGGCGATCCCGGAGAACCACGCCGAGATCGCCTTCGTCCGGGACCCCGAGAGCGGGGCCCGGATCGAGCTGACGTTCTGGGAGGGAAAGGGGGCCGTCGAGCCGGGCGAGCAACTCGACCACCTCGCCTTCGAGGTCGCCGACCTGGACGCCTTCCTCGCACGGGCCCGCGCCCGGGGCGTCCGCGTCGCGCGCGAGCCGTACCGCCTCGCGGGCGGCTCCGGACGCCTGGCGTTCATCCTGGACCCGGACGACGTCTGGATCGAGCTGATCGAGCACCCGCCGGTGCGGAGCTAGCGGACCGCCGTTGGCGCTCCCTCCGGAGACCCGAACGTCGGGGTACGCGGGCCCTCCCGGGCGACCGCTGCCCGCCGTCCTCGGCGCGACGTTCTTCGTGCGATTCGGCTTCGGGATCACCGTCGCCGTCTTCGCGGCGTACCTCACCCACCGCTCGACCGGGCTCTCCGGCGGGGACGTCGGCACCGCCGGCCTGGTCAGCGCTCTGGCGCCGATCGGCGAGTTCTCGACGGTCCTGTTCAGCGGGGCGGCCGCCGACCGCTGGGGCCGGTTCCCGGTCCTCTTCGCCGGCATGGGCGGGGCCGCCCTCCTCTTCGTCTGGATCGCCACGACGCGGGCCGTCCCCGTGCTCGCGGTCGCCAACCTGCTGTTCGGCGTGGCGAGCGGGGCGATCCTCGCCGCCAGCCTGGCGGTCGTCGCCGACCGGGCAGCCCTGGACGCCCGGGGCTACGAGATGGGGCGCTTCGACGCGATGAACCTCTTCGGCTGGATCGGCGGCTTCGCCTTCGGGCTCGGGAGCCAGCAGTTCCTGGCGAACGACGCGCTCGGCGTCGTCTTCCTCGCCGGGGCCGGCGCGATCGCCGTGGGGCTCCTGGTGAGCTGGCGCCTGCTCGGCGGACACGTCCCGCACCGCGGGAGCCCGAGCTTCGCCTTCGGCCGCATCGTCCGCACCGCGGTCCGTCGCACCGTGCTGGTCGTGACGCTGCCGTGGCTGGCGATCTACGCCCTGCTCGGCACCGCGCTCTACTTCCTGAGCACCGCCGCGACCGGGGTCGGCGTCCCGGACAGCTACCTCGCCGTCGCGATCGCCGCCGGCGGCTCGCTGCTGGTCGTCAGTCAGCCGTACTTCGGGCGGCTCGCCGACCGGGCGGGGCGCACGCGGATGATGACGGTCGGCGCCGCCGGCTTTCTGCTCCTGCTCCTGTGCGCGAGCCTGCTCGTCCGCTTCGGCGTCAGCGACCCGCTGCTCGCCGGCCTCGCGCTCGGCATCCTGCTCGCCCTCGCCTACGGGCCGGCCGCGCTCGCCGCGCTCGCGGATCTGGCGCTCGCCGAGGGAAGGGGGACGACCATGGCGATCTACTCGCTGACGATCTCCCTGGGCATGGTCGTCGGCCTCGTCGCATCGACCGGACTGTACGACCGCTTCGGGCCGACGGGGCTGTACCCGTACTTCGGGGCGATCGCCGCGGTCCTCGGGGGCCTGACGGTCGTCCGCTGGGCCGAGGAGGCCCGCGCTAGGACTCCGGCTCGATGACGAGGTGCCGGACGAGCGGGTAGCTACTCCGGACCGACTGGCCGACCTGGTCGATCGCCGACTCGAGCTGGTCGGTCGTCAGGCCGTCCTGGAAGTTGATCCGCAGCGCGACCAGCGCGTCGTCCGGGCCGAGCTGCATCGACTGGATCGAGCGGACGCGGAGCACCCGCGGGTCGCGTTCGACCAGGCCCAGCAGGTCCCGGGCGACCTGGGGGGCGAGGGCCCGGCCGACCAGATACTCCCGGCTCTCCGCCGTGAGCACGAAGCCCGTGGCCACCAGCAGCAACCCCTCGGTCGCCGCCACGGCGCCGTCGATCGCATCCAGGTGCGTCTCGTAGACGGCGAGAAGGCCCCCGAGGGCGATCACCGCGCCGACGACGGCGACGGCGTCCTGGTAGAAGATCGACTTGAGCCCCTCGTGGGAGGACTCGAGCAGCCCCTGCAGCGTCTCGCGACCGAGGCGCAGCTCCCGCAGCGTGACCGAGATGCCGATCAGGCTCGCGACGAGCGTCGCCCCCACGACCGCCAGCCCCTCGGCGAGATGGCCGATCGGGCGCGGGTCGGCCCACTGGTCGATGCCGGTCACGAGCGCCACGATCCCCGCGATGGTGAACGTCACCACGATCGAGACGAACGCCCAGAAGAAGCGCTCCTTGCCGAAACCGAACGGGTGCTGCAGGTCCGCGGGCCGGCGGGAGAGGCGGAGGCCCCACAGGAGCAGCGCGCTGCCGATCAGGTCCGTGACGGCCAGGATCGCCTCGGCCAGGATCGTGCGGCTCCCCGAGATCAACGCGATGTACAGGTTCGCGGCGAAAAGCGTCGCGTTCAGCAGCAGGGTGCTCAGTAGGACGACCTGGGGACGCATCGACCGCCGGCGGACGCCGGGGATGCTCGGACCGTTGCCGAGGGCGATAAAGCTGCGCGCGGGCGGGGGCGGCGAAACGTCAGCGTCGCCGCGCACCAAC
>JASHTI010000161.1 GCA_030040625.1 Thermoplasmata archaeon | reverse complement strand
GAGCGCCTCGCCGCCGCTCCGGCGCTCGTCTCCGATCGCCGGGCCACCGAGGAGCACCGGCGGCGCCTCGCCGCCATCCTCTGCGACCGGGGCGTGGCGACCGCCGTGGGCCGGGGGGCGGGAGGGGTATGACCGGGGCGGCCGTGATCACGGTGAACGGCGAGGCGCGCCCGATCGGGGAGGTCCCGGGCGACGAGCGTCTCCTCGACACGCTGCGCTGGCGGCTCGGTCTGCGGGGCACCAAGGAAGGGTGCCGGTCCGGCGAGTGCGGAGCGTGCACCGTCCTGGTCGACGGGGAGGCGCGCCTGAGCTGCCTCAGCCTCACGCGGGAGCTCGAGGGGACTGCGGTGACCACGGTTGAAGCGCTGGATCGCGACCGGATCGGCCGGGTCGTGCAGTCGGCGTTCGCCGAGGAGGGGGCGCTGCAGTGCGGCTACTGCACGCCCGGCTTCGTCGTCGCGCTCAGCGGCGCCCTGCGCGAGCGGGGACCCGCCGCCTCGGCCGAGGCGCTCCTCGGCGACCTCTCCGGTAACCTGTGCCGCTGCACCGGCTACGCCACGATCGCGCGGGCCGTCGCACGGGCGCGGGAGCAGCTCGGATGAGCGCGGCGGCCCGGCCGGACGCCGATCTCAAGGTCCGCGGCGCCGCCGAGTTCGGCACCGACCTCGCCGTGCCGGGAATGTGGTGGGGCGCCCTGGTCCTGGCGCCGGTCCCGCACGGTCGGCTCCTCCGCGTCGACCTGTCGGCGGCGCGGGCCCGGCCGTCGGTCGTTGCGATCGCCGCCCCGGACGTCGCCGGCCTGGTCGACGGCGCCCAGGGAGAGCCGGAGCGACCCCCGTTCCCCGCCTCCGAGGTGATCTACTCGGCGCAGCCGGTCGCCGCCGTCGCCGCCCCGACGCTCGCCGGGGCCCGGGAGGCGGCGCGGGCGGTCCGCGTGGAGGTCGACGCCCGTCCGCCGGTCACCGACCTGGAGGCGATCTTCCCGGAGTGGCCGGGCCCGGCGGCGGCCGGCTCGCTGAACGTCGCCGCGCACGTGCGCGCCCGGCACGGGGACGTCGACGCCCGGCTGGCCGGGGCGCGTACCGTCGTCGCCGAGACGTACCGAACCTCGGGGGTGCACCAGGTGCCGCTGGAGCCGCACGCCTGCGTCGGCGAGTTCCGCGACGGGCGCTGGCGGGTGCGGACGAGCACCCAGACGCCGTTCGGGATCCGGGAGGACGTCGCCGGGATCCTGGGGATCCCCGAACGAGCGCTCGAGGTCGAGGGGACGTGGGTCGGCGGCGGCTTCGGCGGCAAGGGCGCGGCCGTCCTGGAGCCGTACGCCCTCCTGCTCGCCCGCGCCGCCGGGGCGCCGGTCCGCCTCGCCCTCAGCTACCGGGAGGAGTTCCTGCTCGGTCGCTCGACGCTGCCGTTCGTCGCCCGCCTCGAGACCGGCGTGACGGACGGCCGGATCGTCGCCCGACGGGTCCGGCTCCTGCTGGACATCGGCACCTCACTGCCGGGACGCGACTTCGCCACCGGCTACTCGATCGGATTCCTCCTCGGCCCGTACCGGACCGAGACGTTCGAGGTCGAGGGCTACGCCGTGCGCACGAACAAGCCGCCGTTCGGGCCGCACCGGGCCCCGATGGCCCCGCAGGCGGCGTTCGTGGCCGAGTCGCACCTCGCCGAGGTCGCCCGCCGGTGCGGGCTCGACCCGGACGAGTTCCGCGCGACGCACCTCTGGACCGAGGGGGCGCGGACGCCGCTGGGGCAGGCGGTCGGTCCGTTCGGCCTCGCCGCCGCTCTGACGGCCGCCCGGCGCCGGGCCGCCGAATGGAGAGGCGGCCTCCGGGCCGGTCACGGCGTCGGGATCGGGCTCGGCTTCTGGTCGACGAACACCGGGGCCGGCGGCGAGGCCCGGCTGCGGCTGAGCGCCGGGGAGCTCGTCATCGAGCAGGGCGAGCGGGAGATCGGCAGCGGCAGCGTGCTCGTCGGGCTCGCCGAGGTGGCGCACCGACGGACCGGCCTCCCCCGCGAGCGGATCCGCGTCGCCTACGCCGGCACCGCCGCCGCCCCGTTCGACTCGGGGGTCTACGGCAGCCGAACGGTCGGCGCCCTGGGCCGGGCCGTGGACGAGGCGGCCGGCGCCCTCCTCGTCGAGCTGGCGCGGCGGGCCGGCGCGAGCGGCGCCGTGCAGCTGGGGGTCCGGGACGATGCGATCGTGCTCCGGCCCGCGGGCGGCGAAGAGATTCCCGTCGCGCGTCTCCTGACCGAGGCGGAGCGGCCGGCCGGGGGCGTGGCGAGCGAGGGCCGGCACTTCGGCGCCGCGAACGAGATCGACGCCGCCCGCGTTCTCGAGGGGAGCTTCTACCCGTACCAGGACTTCACCGGGGCCGCGCACGTCGCCGAGGTCGCCGTCGACGCCGGGACCGGGGCGGTCCGGGTCGTTCGGTACGCCGCCTTCCACGACATCGGCGTCACGCTCGACCCGGCGTCGGCCCGGGCCCAGGTCGAGGGCGGCGTGGCGATGGGGCTCGGCGCCGCGCTGACGGAGGAGTCCGTCTGGACGGAGGACGGCCGCCTCGCGAACCCGGGCCTGCTCGACTACCGGATCCCGACCCTCGGCGAGGTGCCGCCGATCGAGGTGACGTTCGTGGAGGGGTTCCCGGGCGCCGGACCGTTCGGCGCGAAGGGGATCGGCGAGCCGCCGATCGTGCCCGTTCCCGCGACGATCGCCGCCGCGGTCCGGGACGCCGTCGGAGCGCACCCGACCGAGCTTCCGCTCTCGCCGGAGCGGGTCGCCCGAGCCGTTAAGGCGGCCCGCTCGTCCGGTCCGCCCGATGGGGCTCCCCCTCGCTGAGGTCCGCGCCATCGCGGCCGGCTACGAGGGCGCGCCGACGGTCGCCGCCGTCGGTTCGCACTCGGCGCTCGACATCGCCGACGGGGCGGTGACCGAGGGGTTCCCGACGCTCGTGCTCGCGCAGGCCGGGCGGGAGGCGACCTACGCCCGCTACTACCGCACGATCCGGGGTCCGGACGGCACCCGCCTCCGCGGGTGCGTCGACGAGGTCTGGACGTATCCGAAGTTCGCCGACCTCGCCGCCCCGGCCGCCCAGGAGCGGCTCCGCGCCCGGCGCGCCATCCTCGTGCCGAACCGGGCCCTCAGCTCGTACGTCCCGCTCGACGTCATCGAGGACCAGCTCCGGGTCCCGATCCTCGGGAGCCGCGCGATGCTCCGGATCGAGGAGCGGAGCGAGCGGGAGAACTACTACACGCTGCTGGAGCGGGCCGGCGTCCCCACGCCGCGGCGGGTCCCGTCGCCGGAGGCGATCGACCGGCTGTCGATCGTCAAGCTCCCCCACGCCGAGCGCCGGCTCGAGCGGGGGTTCTTCACCGTCGCGAGCCCGGAGGAGTACCGGACCAAGAGCGCGCAGCTGATCGCGCGCGGGACGATCCGGGCCGAGGACCTCGCCACGGCGCGGATCGAGGAGTACATCGTCGGTCCGGTCTTCAACTTCAACTTCTTCTTCTCGCCGCTCGTCCCGCGGGAGGACGGGCTGGAGCTGCTCGGTGTCGACGAGCGCCGGGAGAGCGACCTCGACGGGCTCGTCCGGTTGCCGGCGGCTCAGCAACTCGCCCTGCCGGAGTCCGCGCGGGTGCCGGAGTACACGGTCGTCGGCCACGGCAGCCTCACCGTCCGCGAGTCGGCGCTGGAGGAGGTGTTCCGGCTCGGCGAGCGGTTCGTCGAGGCGAGCCGCGCGCGCTACCCGCCGGGGATCATCGGCCCGTTCTGCCTGCAGACCTGCCTCGACAAGACCGAGCACCCGACCGTCTTCGACGTCGCCGTCCGCATCGGCGGGGGAACCAACGTTCATCTCGGCGTCGGCCATCCGTACGGCAACGCCCTCTGGAGGTCGCCGATGAGCAGCGGACGCCGGATCGCCGTCGAGCTCGCCCGGGCGCAGCGCGACGGGCGCGTCGGGGAGGTCCTGACGTGACCGCCGGGGCCGTGCCCGAGCCGCTCGCGAAGACCGCGCTCCACGACTTCCACGAGCGCCATCACGCGCACCTGGTGCCGTTCTCCGGCTGGGAGATGCCGCTGTACTACGGCGGCATCCTCGCCGAGCACAGGGCGGTGCGCGAGGCGGTCGGGCTCTTCGACGTCTCGCACATGGGGATCTACACCGTCGAGGGGGGCCACGCCGCCGAGCTCCTCAGCCGCCGGACGACCGCGCGGGTCGAGGCGCTCGCCCCCGGCCGCGTCCGCTACACCTTCCTCCTCGAGTCGACCGGCGCCATCGTCGACGACCTGCTCATCAGCCGGATCGACGACGGCGACCCCCGCGGCCGGCGGTTCGTCGTCATTCCGAACGCGGGCCGGGCGAGCGAGGTCGAGGAGATCCTTCGGCAGCACCGCGGCCCGGACACGACGATCCAGCGGTGGAACGGCCGCGTGGCGCTCCTCGCCCTGCAGGGACCCCGCTCCCGCGCCCTCCTCGAGTCGGCGTTCGGCTGGTCGCTGGGCGGGCTCGGCTTCTACCGCGCGGCGTTCTTCCCCGCCGACGGCACCCCGCCGGGGGCCGCGGGCCGGCTCGGGCTCGAGTTCCCCGGGGCGCTGGCGCGCGACTGGCTCGTGAGCCGGACCGGCTACACCGGCGAGCTCGGTTACGAGCTGTTCGTGCCGGCCGAGGCGGCGGACCGGCTCGCCGAGCGGCTCGTCGCGGCGGGAGCGACGCCGGTCGGACTCGGGGCCCGCGACACGCTCCGGCTGGAGAAGGGCTACCTGCTCTCCGGGCAGGAGTTCCACCGGGACCGGACGCCGCTGGAGGCCGGACAGGAGCGGTTCGTCGAGTTCGATCACCCGTTCGTGGGCCGCACCGCGCTCGAAGAGGAGCGTCAGAAGGGCCTCCCCGTCCGCCTCGCCGGACTGGTCGTCGAGGAGGCAGGGGCGGTGCCGCGCCACGGCACCCCCATCCTGTCCGAGGGCCGGCCGGTCGCGACGGCGACCAGCGGCGGCCCCTCGCCGACGCTCGGCCGAGGGATCGCGCTCGCCTACCTGCCTTCCGCGCTCGCCCAGGCGGGCACCACGCTCGCCGTCGAGCTGCGCGGCCGCGCCGTGCCCGCGCACGTCGTCCCGCTGCCGTTCGTTCCCGCGGCCCGCGCCGGCGGCGGCTAGGCGGCGGAGCGGTCGGAGGATGGCCGTCGACCTCGGCCGGCCGGGTTTCGTCGGCCGGCTGGAGACGGTCGATGCGCTGCGCCGCCGCTACGAGGACGCCCGGGCGGGCGCCGGCGGGGTCACGCTGCTCGTCGGGGATACGGGGGTGGGCAAGTCGACGCTCGTCACCGACCTCGTCGACGAGATGCGCGTCCGCGGCATCCAGGTCCTCGAGGGCCGGGCGATCGCGGTCGATGCGCCGCCCCCGTTCCAGATCCTCCGCGACGCGCTCGAGCGCGCCCGGGAGCGCGGGGAACGGGGCGAGCGGGAGCCGCGCGGCCACCTCGCGCCGGAGGTCCTGATCGGCTTCGCCCCGGGTCTGGAGGAGAGCGCCCACGAGCCGGTCCGAGTCGAGCAACGGATCCTCGCCGCCCTCGGCGAGGCGAACGAACCGGCGGAGGGTCGCCAGGAGGCGCTCTGGGAGGGGCTCGCCCGCCAGTTCCGCGAGTTCGTCCGTCAGGGCCCGACGGCGCTCGTGCTGGAGGACCTTCACCGGGCCGACGATCCGTCGCTCGACGCCGTCGAGTTCCTGGCGCGCCAGTTCCGGAACCACGCCTTCTGGATCCTGGCGACGGTCCGACCGCTGGACGAGCTCACCGCCGCCCGCCGGGGCCGTCTGGAGGAGTTCGAGCGGGCGACCGAAGCGCGGGAGATCCTCCTCCGTCCGCTCACCTCGGGCGAGGTCGCCGAGTTCCTCCGTTCCCGCGAGCCGGACCGGGAGTTCACCGACGAGGAGGTCGCCCGCCGCCACTCGGAGACGGGCGGCAACCCGCTGCTGCTCCTCCAGTTCGACCGGCGGCTCCCCCGGCTCCCGACGGCGCGCGAGCCGGCCGACGGCGCCCCCGCCGGCGGGCCGCGGCCGCCGGCCGCGCCCGTCGGAGAGGAGGAGGAGCGCGTCCTCGCCGTCGCGGCGGTCGTCGGCCCCGAGGTCCCGTTCGACGTCCTGTGGAAGGCGAGCGGGGAGGACGAGGAGCGGCTCGCCGAGATCCTCGATCGCCTGGTCGGCCGCGGCCTCCTCCTCGAGCGGCCGGACGAGCGGATCGTCTTCGCGAGCGACCGGGTCCGTCTCGAGCTGTACGGCGGGCTCACGGAGACGCGTCGCCGGCTCCTGCACCGGCGCGTCGGCGCGGCGCTGGAGGCGACCGGCACCGCGGACGCCGGGACGATCTACACGCTCGCCCGCCACTTCTACCTCGGCCGGGTCGACGACAAGGCGCTCCGCTACAACCGGGCGGCCGCCGGCATCGCCGCCGCGGCGCACGCTCCCGAGGAGGCGCGCCGCCACCTCGAGCGCGCCCTGGAGAGCTTCCGACGGCTCACCCCCGAGGACTGGGGCGCCGAGACCGAGCTGGTCCTCGAGCTCGCCGAGCAGGCCGACGCGGCCGGCCAGTTCCGGGACGCCGAGGCGATCCTGCGCCGTCAGCTCGAGCGGCCGGGGCTCGCCGGGCGCGTCCCCGGTCCGATCCGCGTCCTCGCCGAGACGTTCCTCGCCCGGGTGCAGACCGACCTCGGCGACTGGAAGGCCGCCGAGCAGGCGACCGCGCGCCTGCTCGCCTCCTCGGGGCTGGAGGAGCGGCCCCAGGTCGTCGCCGCCCTCCGCCACCTGCGCGGCGAGGCGCTGTTCTACCTCGGCCGCTACCCGGAGGCGCTGCAGGAGCACGACGAGCAGCTGCGGCTCGTCCGCGCCACCGGCAACGTCCGGGCCGTGGCGCTCGGCCAGGCGCGCCGGGCGAGCGTCCTGCGGATGCTCGGCCGCATGGACGAGGCCCTGACGGAGGGCCAGGAGGCGGCGGCGGCGCTCGCGCGCCTCGGCGACCTGCGCGGCGCCTCCTACGCGCACCTGTTCGTGGGCGTGCTCTGGACGAGCCATCCCCGGGGGACCGACGCCTCGGCGGAGGCGCTCGAGGAGTTCGCCGCCGCGATCCGGCTCGGGGAGGAGGCGCACGACCCGCGGCGGATCGGCTGGGCGCTGTTCAACCAGGCCGACGTGCTCCGCGAGATCGGCCGGCTCGAGGAGGCGGCCAAGGCGAACGGGCGCGCCCGCGAGATCCTCGAGCGGATCGGCGATCGGTTCGGCCTCGTGCAGTCGCTGATCGTCGCCGGCAAGGTCGCCCTCGACCGCCGGGAGTTCGACCGGGCGGAGGCGGACCTGCTGGACGCTTACCGGATCGTCCGGGAGCTGGCGGCGCCGGCCGATGAGGTGGACGTCGTCCTCCGCCTCGCCCAGCTGTCGTTCGCCCGCGGGGACCTCGCGAGCGCCCGGCGCCGCGTCGACGAGCTCCGGCGCCAGAGCCTCGCGACGCTCCGCCCGGACGTCGCCGGGGAGTTCGACCGCCTCGTGCACGACCTCGAAGCCGCGGAGCGCTAGCGGCGCATGCGGAGCCGGAGCGGGCCCCTCCGCGGCCCGGTGGCGCGGCTCGTTCGTGCGGCGCTGGCGGAGGACCGGGTCGACCGGGACCGTACCAGCCGGGCGGTGCTGCCGGCGCGCCGCGCGGTCGAGGCCCGGGTCGTCGCCCAGGCCCGC
>JASHTI010000160.1 GCA_030040625.1 Thermoplasmata archaeon | reverse complement strand
CGGCGACGCTCGCCGAGCACCTCGCGCAGGCGCTGGGCCTCGCGGCGCACGCGGACGGCGGCGACGTGCGGGTCGAGCTCCGGGACCGGCACGACGTCCTCCGCATCCTCGCAGAGGCGGACCGCAGCGGACTCCCCTGGGAGTCGGTGGCGACCGAGGAGGACACCCTCGAGGACGTCTTCGTCCGCCTGGTCGGTCGGATGGACGAGGGAGCCCTGCCGGCGGAAGGGGGCCGATGAATCCGCGCCGCATCGGCGCCGACCTCAAGGTCGTCTACCGTTCCTACACGCGGAACCCGGTCGCGCTGTTCTTCTCGCTGATCTTCCCGGTGATCCTGATCGGTCTGTTCGGCCTGATCTTCTCGGCGACCGGCAACACGGCGACGCCGCTCTACGTCATCAACGACGATCACGGCTCCGCGGCGAGCCGGATGTTCCTCTCCGACCTGAACGCGACGGACGCCGTCACCGTGCACCTCGTCAACGTCACCCCCGGCAACTTCGCCGCCTGGCTCGGCCAGAACGACTACGCCGTCGGTCTCGTGATCCCGGCCGGCTTTGGCGCGGACGTCGCGGCGAACACCTCCGTGGACGTCACCCTGTACACCGACCCGTTGAACGCCGCCTCGAGCGGCGTCGCCCAGGCGGCCGTCGCCTACGCCATCAACGCGCTGAACTACTACCACATCGACGAGTACTGCACGGGCGGGGCCGGCTGCGCCCCGGTCGTGGCCGAGGGCGCCCCGATCAGCGTCGGGAGCCCGAACTACACGTACGTCGACTACCTGATCCCGGGCCTGATCGGGTTCTCGATCCTCACCAGCCCGATGTTCTCGCTGGTCGACGTGAGCTCCTCGTACCGCAAGGAGGGGATCTTCCGGCAGCTCTCGCTGACCCCGCTCACCCGCAGCGAGTGGCTGACCTCCCGGGTCGTCTGGTACGTCGCGCTCGTCTTCGCCTCGGCCGGGATCATCCTCGGGATGGGGATCTTCGTCTTCGGCGCCGTCGTCCACCCGACGGTCGGCCTCGCCGCCTTCCTCGTGAGCGGGGCGTTCTTCTTCGTGTCGCTCGGCATGCTCTGCGGCTCGGTCGCCCCCACGCCGGAGGCGGCCGCCGTGATCGGCAACATCGTCACCTTCCCGATGATGTTCCTCTCCGGGACGTTCTTCGCGGTCTCGACGTTCCCGCCCGGGCTGAAGGCGATCGCCCACCTGCTGCCGCTCTACTACGTGATCGACGGCATGGACCAGGTGATGCTCTTCCAGAACGCGGCGCGCGCCGCCACCGACCTGGCGGTCGTCGTCGTCGCCGGCGTCCTCGTCTTCGCGCTCGCGGTCCGGCTCTTCCGCTGGCGGGACGAATGACCGCCGCGCCGCCTCCGCCGCCGGTCGCCCCGGCCGACTTCCGGGCGGCGATGGGTCGCTGGGCGACCGGCGTGAGCGTGGTGACCGCGCGGGCGGGCGAGGTCGACGCGGGTCTCACCGTCAACGCCCTCCTCTCGGTGGCCCTGGAGCCCCCGTCCCTGCTGGTCAGCCTGCAGCGCGAGGTCGACAGCCTGCCGGTGATGCGGCAGAGCGGCACCTTCGCGGTGAACTTCCTCGCCGCGGCCCAGCGGGCGCTGAGCGAGCGGTTCGGCCGGCCCGCCCCGTTCGCGGAGAAGTTCCGGGGCGTCGCCCTCCACCGCGGGCTCACCGGGGCGCCGCTGCTCGACGGGTGCCTCGGGGCCCTCGAGTGCCGGCTCGCCTCGACGACCCCGGCCTACGACCATGAGCTCGTCATCGGCGAGGTGCTCCGCGTCGAGCCCGGCCCGGACGGTCCGCCGCTGGTGTTCTACCGGGGCAGCTACGCCGAGGCCGAGGGCGAGGAGCGCCTGCGCCTGGGTCGTCGCCCGCCCGGGCCGGCGCCGCGCTAGGGCCTGGGGGTTGCGCTCCCGCCGTCCCGGCCGCCGCCGCTTTAACCCCGACCGGCCGTCGATGCCCCCGTGGAGGAGGACCCCCTGCGCGTCCGGCTGGCGATCATCGGCAGCGGGCCGGCGGGCCTCACGGCCGCGCTCTACACCGCCCGCGCCGAGCTGGCGCCCCTAGTCCTCGCCGGGGTGCCGGCGGGCGGCCAGCTGCTCATCACCACCGAGGTCGAGAACTTCCCCGGCTTCCCGGACCCGGTGATGGGACCGGAGCTGATCGAGCGGATGCGCAAGCAGGCGCTCCGCTTTGGCGCGCGGTTCGTGGACGACAACGTCACTTCGGTAGAGCTGGGCCGCCCGCCGTTCCGTCTCGGGACCGGTACCCACGGGACGGTCGAGGCCGAGGCGGTGATCGTCGCCACGGGGGCGAACGCACGATGGCTGGGGATCCCCTCCGAGCAGCGGCTCGTCGGCCACGGGATCAGCGCCTGCGCGACCTGCGACGGTTTCTTCTTCAAGGGCCGCGAGCTCGTCGTCGTCGGCGGCGGCGACACCGCGATGGAGGAGGCGCTCTTCCTCACGAAGTTCGCCACGAAGGTCACGATCGTCCACCGGAGGGATCGCCTCCGGGCGAGCACGATCATGCAGGAGCGCGCGCGCCAGCATCCGAAGATCTCCTTCCGCCTGAACGCCGAGGTGGTCGAGGTGCTGGGCGACGGCACCGTCGCGGGGGTTCGTCTCCGGGACACCCTCAGCGGCGCCACGAGCGAGATGGCCGCCGGCGGTCTGTTCGTGGCGATCGGGCATGCCCCGGCGACCGACGTCTTCCGCGGCGTGCTCGAGCTCGACCCCCAGGGCTACGTCGTCGTGCACGACGGAACGCGCACGAGCGTGGAGGGGGTCTTCGCGGCGGGCGACGTCCGCGACCATCGCTATCGGCAGGCGGTGACGGCCGCGGGCGACGGCTGCATGGCCGCGATCGACGCCGAGCGCTGGCTGGAGTCCCGACCGGCCGGCGGGGCCCCCGCGGCGCCGACCGCCTCCCACTGAACCAGGGTTCGGCCGTCGACCCGGCCCCGCCGCGTTCCCCGGCTCGGGAGGCTTTATGTGCGACGGCCCCGGTGGACGGCCGAGGTTCGACCGGTGCCGAACAAGAAGAGCCTCCATATCGAGTCGAGCGGCCAGCTCTGCATCTACTGCGGGGCGTGCGTCGGGATCTGCCCGCTCAACTGCATCTACCTCGACGAGACCCGCATCACGTTCGACGAGAAGGTCTGCACCCGCTGCGAGGTCTGCGTGAAGGCCTGCCCGGTCGGGGCGATCGAGATCGGCTGACGCCGCTCGGAGTGGGCGCATGGTCCCGAACGAGAAGACCGACGTGCTCGTGATCGGCGCCGGCCCCGCCGGCAGCATGACGGCGAAGTGGGCGGCGAAGAGCGGCTCGCGGGTCCTCATGCTCGAGAAGCGCCAGGAGATCGGCAGCCCGGTCCGCTGCGGCGAGGGGATGAGCAAGGACTGGCTCGGGGAGGTGGGGATCAAGCCGGGCCGCTGGATCAACGTCGAGGTCGAGGGGGCCCGGATCTACTCGCCCAGCGAGAAGGTCTTCGAGATCAACGAGAAGCACGCCGGCAACGAGGTCGGCTACGTCGTCGAGCGCGATGAGTTCGACAAGCAGCTCGCGATCGACGCCGCGAACGCCGGCGTCGAGGTCCGCCTGAAGAGCGCGGCGGTGGCCCTCCTCAAGGAGAACGGCCGGATCGTCGGCGCCCGCGTCAAGGAGTTCGGCGAGACGCACGAGATCCGCGCGCCGATCACGATCGGGGCCGACGGCTTCGAGAGCCAGATCGGTCGGTGGGCGGGCATCTCGACGAACATCGCGATGCGCGACATGGACACGTGCCTGCAGTACCGCATGACGAACGTCGGCTGCGACGTCCGCTACTGCGACTTCTACCTCGGCAAGGTCGCCCCCGGCGGTTACGTCTGGGTCTTCCCGAAGGGGGAGGGGCTCGCCAACGTCGGCATCGGCGTCCAGGTCAGCCAGGTCCAGAACCTCGCCGACGCCCGGACCTATCTCGACCGGTGGATCGCGGCGCATCCGGAGTACGCGAAGGGCAAGAAGATCGACATGGTGGGCGGGGGCGTGTCGATCTCGGCGCCGCTGAAGCAGACCGTGACCGACGGCCTGATGCTCGTCGGGGACGCCGCCCGGATGATAGACCCGCTCACCGGAGGAGGGATCGCGAACGGCTGCATCGCGGGCAAGATCTGCGGGACCGTCGCCACCGAGGCGGTGACGGCCGGCGACCCCTCCAAGGAGTTCCTGCAGCGGTACGAGAAGGGCTGGCGCGCGCGCCTCGAGGAGAAGCTCTACCGCAACTGGCTCGCCAAGGAGAAGCTCGTCTCGCTGAGCGACGAGACGTTCGACAAGATCATCGAGGTCCTCGCCGGGGTCAAGCTCGAGAAGCTGAACGTCCACAACATCCTGAAGGCCGTCCACACGAAGTACCCCGAGGTGACGAAGGAGTTCGAGGCGTTCCTCTGAACTCTCTCCGATGCCCGGCGCCCCGAACCGGCCCCCGGAAGCCGCCGCCCCGCCGCCGCCCCCTCCCGCGGCCGAGCCTCCCGACGTCAAGGTGATGCGACGCCTCGTCCCGTCGCACGTCGCCCTCCTGCTCGAGACCTGGAAGGGCGGAGTTCCGCCCGAGGTCGCCGGCCCGTTTGAAAAGGCGGAGGCGGCCTACCGCGCGGGGGACTACGCCACCGCGACCTCGGCGCTCGATCAGCTCAGCATCCGCTTCGCCGAGCCGCGCTGGCCGAGCCTGCCCGAGCCGTTCCAAAGGCTACGCGTGCCGATTCCGGCCCCGATTCCCCCCCACTGGGACCCGGATCACGGGCTTCCGGCGGCCGAGAAGGAGGAGCGGCAGGCACGCCGACGCGCCGAGGCCCAACTCGCCCTCGTGGAGGCCAGCCTACGGTGGGCCGGCGATCATGGGATTTCGGTCGACGGCGCGGAGCCGGCTCTGACCCACGGACGCTCCGTGCTCGGGTCCGACTCCGCACTTGCCGAGTTCTATGCCGCGATCGACCCTTTGTGGAGGCAACTTGATCCGAAGCTGCCGCCGCTCCGCCGTGGAGGCCCGAGAGCGGGCGCTCTCCCAGCCGAGGGCTCGTAGCGGGGAGACCATGGCAGCGACCCGACTCGTCCCCCGCTCAATCTGTGCGTCGCACGGGAGCCGCGCTCTCTCCGTCCGGCCATGGAAAGCCTAGATCGCGCTATGTCGCGCCGAACTCCATCGGTGGCCTCACTGTGCAGCGCAGGGGGCGGGAAGGGGCCGGGCGTCGGACCACGCACCCGGAATCTTCTCGAAACACGCGTAGATTGGTTAGACCTGCTCGGGCAGTATCTGGACATCGCGACCGCAACTACCGCCGCAACTGAGCCGGTGAGCTACTACGCGTGACAGCTGAAGGGGACTTCGGACCAGTCCGCTTTGACCTTCGTGCCCTTCGCGACGAGGCATGGAGAGGGGCGCGATACCGGCCCCATGTCTACTTCTGCGTAGTTGTCGCGGCATTGTATACGCTCGCGATTGCATGGGTCCTCGTCGGGTTCTTCCCCTCAGAGGGATGGAACGACGTCTTCCTCACTCGCATCGCGTTCGCGATGACCATCTACCTGTTCCTGTTTATCAATGTCCTGACGATCCTTCCCGGCCCGCAAGAAGTGATTGTGACGCATAGGCGTGTAGACTTGGTTTTTGGCGGTGGAAAGGTTCGGAGCTATGACTTCACCGAGCCCAAATGCCACCTGTCAATCCGGTCAAGCGATCGCCCGGAGCTCGGACCCTATCAAATCCACATCAGCGGGATCTTCCCCATCCGCTCCTTTATTTCGGTAGACGCTCGGAATGCAATCCTCCGGATGGCGCGCGTTGATGGGCTCTCCGTGACTCTCGGTAAGTCCCAAGGAAGGGACGTCTTCGACATCCGTGCTCCCTGAGACAGGCTGCCTGCCTGGTCAACGCTGACTGACCTGCCCTTTCGCGTCTCGGCTGAGCGGCGAGGGACCGGGGCGTCCGCGGGCATGTCTGCTGCCAACAACTACGCGCGGCGGTCCATACGACCCGACACGCTTGAGCTCTCGACTCCCCCGGCTGAGCGGGTCCTGGCGCACCCGTCGTCTCGGGGTCCACCATGGGCCCCTCCTTCTTGTTCGGAATCGTCGTCAGGGTGCTCGTGTCGGAGGCCGTACAGAGCCTGATAGCGGGCAGCGTTGGGGTGGTGAGCTACTACGCCTGATGGCTGAAGCAAGCCTCGCCTCGGTGCGCTTTGACCTTCGCGGCATCCGCCAGGAGGCTTGGAGGGGCGGGCGATACCGGCCCCAAGTCTACTTCTGCGTCGTTCTCGCGGCGTTCTACACGCTCGCGATTGCATGGATCCTCATCGGACTGTTCCCCTCAGAGGGACTGGGCACCCTATTCGTCACGCGCGTGGCACTCGCCATGGCCGCCTATCTCGGGCTTGGGTTGGCGATCCTAGTATCCTCGCCAGGCCCAAGGATGCTCGTTGTAACCCCCCGGAGGGTCGATTTGATCTTCCGGCCCGGTAAGGTCCGAAGCTTCGACTTCACCAAGCCTGGCTGTCAGCTGTCCATTCACTCCCGCGACCTGCCGGAGCTCGGACCCTACCAGTTCGCCATTATGGGGGCCTTTCCTCTTCGCTCGTTCGTATCAAGGGAGGCTCGCGATGCCATCCTCCACATGGCGCGGGTTGAGCGCCTCTCCGTCCAGGTGGGCAAGTACATGCAGGTTGAGGACGTCTTCAGGATTCGCGCTGCTTGAGGCAGGCGACCAGGGTGCCAGCCACGTCGCAAACCGCTCTCTAGCGCAAGGCCCACGCCGGAATGGCAGTTAAGGCCCGACTTCGTCTCGTGAGTCCATGACTCCTTGCCGGTGGGGTGAGGTGACGCTCGAAGCTCCTGGCCATCGTCTCAAGGCGTGCCCCAATGAATAGGTAGCCGGAACTCGCGCGCATCGCATACCGTAACGGTATCGACACACAATTGCCACGGTCACCGGCGACCTCCTTTTCGACTGCGCCTCGGGCATTCGTTTCCGACAAGGAGGGACCCCTGGCATCTCCCGTCCGACCGGGTGTGCGCGTCAAGCCGATGGAGCGTGCGCAGCGCTGGTGGCGACCGGGGCGCTGAGCGGGCCCGGCCCGAAACCGAACCAACCCTGCAGGTCCCCCCTTGTAGCTCGGGTCGGAAGTCGCGTCGGCCCGGCGCTACCGTACGCCTTCTGGATGGCAGAGTCATGGAGTGGGCAGCCGACGAGGCGTCCCACGGGAGGGTGTAGTCTCCCGCGCGGGGCGAGATGCACATCCGCGTCCCCGGCCAGCGCTAGCAAGAGGACCGATTGGAGAACATCCATCGTAACCTCACAAACGAATCCGTGCAGTATGCCCGCAGGGTCGAGCGGGCCACGCGACCAAAATCGGATGGAAAGCCCCGGCCCACGCGCCTCGATGATCGCGGTGACCTGGCCCCACCGGACGAAGTTCGGAACCTCGGAGACGTAGACTATCCGGCGGAACAGGGGGGATCGCACCACCACGGCGGAGGTAGGGTAGCTCTCAAAGCCACGTCTTCTCGCCGGAATGGTCGCGTACTCCCGCGCAGGAAGGATGGCGCCACCAATCCCGTCCCCGTTTGCTGTCAGGTGGAGGGGCTCATCTCGGTCGAAGCGGCGAATCACCGGGAACTGGGCATCCCCGAAGACCAATAGGAGGAGCAACAACAAAGCGGTGAAAATCAGCGCACCAGCAGCCCCTGGGGCCATTGGCCCGCCCGCCTCAAGGACAAGAATGACCACGAACAAGGTCACTAGTGTGCACCCAACACCAACCGCGAAGGTGAGGCCTCGCCGAAGTCTGTGTGCCCGAGGGGCCAGAGTCGAGGAGACCGCTAAGTCGACCGTCCCGTCCTCCGCCTCCGGCTCGCGGGACCCTGCCCCCGACGGTTCGGTCATCTCGTTTCACAGGGTCTCTAAGGACGAGTGCAGTTCCGAGAGGCTCCAGACCAAGTCAGCGAGGATTGCACATATGGCGACGACCACGGACCAACGGCCGACCTCTGGCATGTCCTCATCCGATACACCGCCAGTGACTCCATCGGGAGCTCGTCGGCCACCAAGGAGGGCACGTCGACCGACTTACTGACTATGTTGGGGTATGCCGAATCGGTAGAAAGCATAGAGGTGGCAGCGAAGGTGAGGGGCGAAATTTGGCGCCGGTCAACGGGCCCGGGTGTGACTCGCCGCGTCCGCGATCCGATGACTTGGTTCATCCGGTACGGCTGCCCGATAGCCTAACGACCCCCGGACTCTCGCCCCAGTCGTGCCGCCGCCTCGCTTCGGAACATTCTCGATCGTCGCCTACGACCGGAATCTCGAGGCCTGGGGTGTGGCCGTGCAGTCGAAGTTCATCTCTGTGGGTTCGGTAGTGCCCTTCGCTCGCGCCAAGGTTGGCGCCGTCGCGACCCAGGCGATGGCGAACGTTGGCTACGGGACGGACGGTCTTGCCCAGCTCGCCACCGGGAGCAGCGCCGAGCACGTCGTCCGCACGCTCACGTCCGGCGACCCGGAGCGGGCGCACCGTCAGCTCGGCGTCGTCGACGCGAAAGGCCGCGCGGCGGCGTTCACCGGCGAGAAGTGCATGGACTGGGCCGGGCATGAGGTCGGGGACGGGTTCACCTGCCAGGGGAACATCCTGTTCGGGCCGGCGGTCGTCCGCGCGATGGCCCGCAGCTACGAGGCGACGGCGGGCGACCTTGTTGACCGGCTCCTCGCGGCGCTCGCCGCCGGGCAACGGGAGGGAGGCGACCGACGCGGCATGCAGTCCGCGGCCCTGCTGGTGGTTCGGGCGGGCGAGGGCTACGGCGGGACCGACCGATGGATCGACGTGCGCGTCGACGATCACCCCAGCCCGATCGAGGAGCTGGTCCGGGTCTTCCGGCTCTACGACCTGACGATGCTCGCGCGCGAGGATCCTGCGACACTTCGACCGATCG
>JASHTI010000159.1 GCA_030040625.1 Thermoplasmata archaeon | reverse complement strand
CGGAGGAGGGTAGCGCCCGGTGTCCGCCGAGCCTCCGTTCACGATCGAGCCCGGCGCCCGGGTCTCGGTCCGGCGCCGGCCCCACACGTCGGCCCGGCGCGTCCTCGCCGACTCGTTCCGCTACTTCGGCCTTCGCCACCAGCTGCGGCGGCCGCTGATGTTCTGCGTGTTCGTCCTCTTCCTCTTCGTCGCCGTCGTCACGGTCTACCCCCGGGCGTTCCCGGACATCGCCCGGACCTACCACGCCGGCTACTACCTCGCCATCGCCGTCATCCTCGTCCTGACGGTCTGGTTCGCGAACCTCTCGGACGCCATCGCCGAGGCCCAGGGCCGCGCCCAGGCCGAGAGCCTCCGGACGATCCGGAGCGGCATCCGGGCCCGCCAGGTCCTGCCGGACGGCGAGGTCCGCTGGGTCCCGTCGGACGTCCTGCACGTCGGCGATCATGTCGAGGTGCGGGCCGGTGAGCCGGTCCCGCTCGATGGGGACGTCGTCCACGGGGCCGCGCTGATCGACGAGGCGATGATGACCGGCGAGAGCGAGCCGGTCGTCCGCGAGAGCGGCGGCGACAAGACGAGCGTCCTCGGCGGGACGCAGGTCCTCCAGGGGACGGTCCGGATCCGGGTCAGCGCGGCTCGCGGGGAGTCGTTCCTCGACCGCCTGATCCGCCTCGTGGAGGGGCTCGGGCGCGAGCCGACGCCGAGCGAGATCGCCCTCAGCGTGCTCCTCTCCGCGTTCACGATCACGCTGTTCATCGTCTGCGTCTCGTTCGTCTACCTCGCGAACTTCTCCGGCATCGTCACCGTCGACCTCGCCACGATCATCGCGCTGTTCGTCTGCCTGATGCCGACGACGATCGGCGCGCTGCTGCCGGCGATCGGGATCTCCGGGGTCAACCGGGTCGCCCGGGCGAACATCATCGCGAAGTCGGGCAAGGCGGTCGAGGCCTCCGGCGACCTGGACGTCCTGATCCTCGACAAGACCGGGACGATCACCGTCGGCAGCCGCCTCGCCGTCCAGTTCGTGGCGGCGCCGGGTGTCGAGCCGCCGGAGCTCCTGGAGGCGGCCCTGCTCAGCTCGACGCTGGACGAGACCCCCGAGGGCCGCTCGATCGTCCGGCTCGCGGCCCGGCGCAGCGGGACGGCCCGCCGGCTCGAGCCCGGAACGTTCAAGGTGATGCCGTTCACGACCGAACGTCGGATGAGCGGCCTGCTCCTCGCCGACGGCACCGAGTTCTACAAGGGGGCCGTCAGCGCGATGGAGGCCTTCGGCGCGCCCCTCGCCGACGTCACCCGCACCGCGGCCGACAATGCCGCGAAGGGCGGGATGACCCCGCTCGCCATCGCCGTCAACAAGCGCGTGGTCGGCCTCGTCATCCTGAAGGACGTCGTGAAGCCGGGGATCCGCGACCGGATCCGGGAATTGCGGACGATGGGGATCCGGACGATCATGTGCACGGGCGACAACCGCCTGACGGCGGCGGCGATCGCCCAGGAGAGCGGGGTCGACGAGTTCGTCGCGGAGGCCCGGCCCGAAACGAAGCTCGAGTTGATCCAGCGGGAGAAGAGCGCCGGCCGACTGGTCGCCATGACCGGGGACGGGACGAACGACGCGCCGGCGCTCGCCCGGGCCGACGTCGGCCTCGCCATGAACAGCGGGACGAGCGCGGCCAAGGAGGCCGGCAACATGGTCGACCTCGACAACGACCCGACCAAGCTGATCGAGGTCGTCTCCATCGGCAAGCAGCTGCTGATCACGCGCGGGGCGCTGACGACCTTCTCGATCACGAACGACGTCGCGAAGTACTTCGTGATCATTCCCGCGATCTTCGCGACCGCCGGGGCGGTGACCCTCCCCGGGATCGCGGCCCTGAACGTGCTGGGCTTCGCCGACCCGTACCGCGCCGTCCTCGCCGCGCTCGTCTTCAATGCGCTCATCATCCCGATCCTGATCCCCCTCGCGCTCGCCGGCGTGCCGTTCCGGCCGCGGAGCGCGATCGACCTGCTGCGGAGGAACATGCTCACCTACGGGCTCGGAGGACTCGTGAGCGCGTTCGTCGGGATCTGGCTCTGCTACCTGCTCCTCGGCTACCTGGACGGGCTCGCCTTCGTCCACGGCATCGGGGCGCTCGTCGCCCGCTGGCTCCCGCTGGGAGGCCGATGAGCGCGGACGCGGAGCCACCGGCGCACCGCTGGACGACCCACGTCCGGGCCGCCGGCGTCTTCCTCGTGCTCGCCATCCTCGTGACCGGCCTCGCCTACCCCTGGTTCGTCACGGCGGTGGCGCAGGCGATCGACCCGTCCGCGGCGAACGGCTCGCTCCTCCGCTGCCCGAACGGCACCGTCGTCGGCTCCGCCGACATCGCCCAGAACATGTCGCAGGGCAAGCTGGGCCCCGGCCTCTTCTGGTCCCGGCCCTCGCTGACGGACTACAACACGACGCTCGGGGCGGACACGCCGCCCGGACCGACCGACCCGGCGCTGCTGGCGCTCCTCAACGAGACCCTCGCCTGGATGCGCGCCGAGAACGCGACCGGCAACACCTCGCCGACGGCGACGCTGCCGTTCTGGTGGGTCGCCCCGAGCGCCTCGGACGTCGACCCCGACCTGACCCCCTCCGCGACGCTCGTCCAGATCCCGCGGATCAGCGTCGCCACCGGCCTCGCGGTCGCCGCGCTGACGAGCCTCGTCAACGCGCACATCACCGAGCCGCCCCTCCCGTTCCTCGGGGTCCCGTTCGTGAACGTTCTTGAGCTGGACATCGCTCTCCTGGCGTCGGAGGGCCTCTGCTGATGTACCGCCAGATCCTCGTACCGGTGCAGGTCGCCGCCGAGGTCGAGCCGCTCGTCCGGTTCGCGGCGCAGCTGCTGGAGCCGGACGGCGAGATCCGGGTCCTCCACGTGATCCCGACGACGACGCTCCCCGAGGTGACCCGGGAGTGGCGCTCGTCGGTGAACCTGGTCGTGCCCGCCCACGAGATCGGCGCGGTGCTCGACGTCCGGGTCGACCCGGAGGTGCGCGCCGCGACCGACGTCGCCGGTGAGATCCTGGAGAGCGCGGAGAACCACAACGTCGACGCGATCATCTTCAGCCTCCGCGGCGACCGGCGGAGCCGCAACCCGTTCGTCGGGCACACCGCGACCGCGCTGCTGCAGCACGCGCGCTCGGACGTCCTGGTCGTCAACCGCCTCGCGCTCGCCACGGGCGCGGTCCCCCGGGTCCTGGTCCCGACCTTCGGGGCCCGCCCGTCGCCCCGCGCCCTCGCGCTCGCCGAACAGCTCTCCGTGAAGGCCGGGGGGGTGCCGATCGTGACGCTCGCGCTCGGTCCCGAGGGGAGCGCCGACGGCGCGGGCGGCGGCCGCTCGAGCCGCGGAGTGCCGCTGGAGGTCCGCCCGTCCCCGCTCACCGGCTCGCTGCTCGGCCGTCGCCGGCGGCTGCCTGATGTGATCCTCCAGGCCGCCGCGCGCGAGCGCTACGGGCTGCTGCTCATCGGCGAGGAGCCGGTCGCCGGAGGGGCGCTGCTCACCCGCCGCTTCCTCGAGGCGCTCTTCCGGAGCGCACCGTGCCCGGTCCTCGCGATCCGGAGCTAGCCCGCGGCGCCGACGATGGCGGTCCTCTGGTTCGTCGGCCTCGGCCTGGACGACGAGCGAGGGCTGTCGCGGCGGGCGGTCGAGGTCCTCCGCTCCGCCGAGCTGTTCGCCGAGGAGTACACGGCGGTCGCCGCCCCCGGGACGATCGAACGCCTCGCCGCCGATCTCCGGCGACCGATCCGTCGGCTCGGGCGGTCGGAGGTCGAGGGGGAGGCGACGATCCTCGCGGCGTTGCGGGGCGCCCCGCAGGTCGCGTTGCTGGTCGTCGGGGACCCGTTCGCCGCGACGACCCACGTCGCGCTCCGGCTCGCCGCCGAGCGCGCCGGCCACGACTGGAGGTACCTGCCGAACGCGAGCATCCTGGTCGCGGCCGCCGGCTTCCTCGGGCTGATGCACTATCGGTTCGGGCGGACCGTCTCGCTGCCGCTCCCGCGCCCGGGATTCGCGCCGACCTCCCCGCTCGAGCAGATCGGCTCGAACCGGGAGCGCGGGCTGCATACGCTCGTGCTGCTCGACCTCGAACCGGCCGCCGGGCGGTTCCTGGGCGCCGGCGAGGCGATCCGATTGCTGCGGGAGCGGGACCCGACCGGCTCGGTCGTGGCCCCGGGGGATCGGCTCGCCGTCGCGGCCCGCGTCGGCCGGGACGACGCGGCCGGGTTCTACGGCACGGTCGAGCAGCTGGTCGCGACGGATTTCGGGGCGCCGCTCCACTGCCTGGTGGTCCCGGCGCGGGAGCTCCACTTCGAGGAGGCGGCCGCGCTCGAGCGGTACCGGCTCGACCGCCCGTCCGCCGACCGGCCTAGCTCGGCGGCGGACTAGGCCCGCGCGGTAGCACCGCCTCGGCGAACTGCTGGATCCGGAACGGGCGGAGGAGCACGACGTCCGGGGCGCCGTCCGGAGGGCCCGCCGGCGGGGGCCGCGAGGACGGCGCCACCAGGACGACCCGCAGCCCGGGCACGGCACTGCGCGCGAGCCGGACGAGCTCCGTCGCCGAACCGTCGCTGAGGTGGGCGTCGGCGACGATGATCGTCGGACGATGCTCCCGGAGGAGTCGTACGGCCTCCGTCAGGCCCTCCGCTTCCGCCTCGACGCGGATGCGGTGCAGTTGCAGGAGGCCCCGGAGGAGGATCCGCATCTGCTCGTCCGCCGCCACAACCAGGGCGGCCGGTGGCGACCCATCGCTTGCGTTCACCCGGCGCGCCCGGCGGTCGGGCCCGGCCCCGACATCACCGTGGGAGCAATCGTCCCATCACTAATATGATTGTTATCCCGAAAGGTCGTTGGTCGGTGACCGGTGCCCCCAGTCGACGACGCCGGCCGCCCGGAGCAGCGCGTCCAGCGCGTCGTGGTAGCCCTCGGCGGGGGCCCGGAGGAGGGCGGCGATCCGCTCCTGGAGCGCCTGGCCGAACTCCTTCTCGGTCGGCGTGAACTGCCAGGCGTGCGCCGAAGCGCGGTTGAGCGCGAGCAGGAACCCGAAGGCGAGCCCGCGCTCCTTCCCCTCGCGGGGCAACGCCTGGACGACGGTCCGCTCCGCCCCGCTCTCGCCCTGCAGCCGGTAGGCCCGCGCGATCTGGTCCGCCCAGGCGGCCTCGCGGGCGAGCCGCTCGTAGCGCGGCAGCGTCCCGAGCAGCTCCTGCTGCTCGGCCCGGCGCTGCAACCGCTTGAGGATCTCCGCGATCCGGCCGGGAGCCCCGCGGGCCTCCTCGACGAGGCGCCGGGCCTCCTTCGGGTCCGGGACGATCGCGCCGACGATCTCCTCGGCGTGGGTCCCCCACAGCCGTTCCAGCGCCCGGCTGGCGCTCGGCTCGTCGATCTCGAACGTCCCCTCGAGCCCCTCGAGGACGAGCGCGAGCGCGCGCCGCTCCACCGGCGAGGGATGCAGCGCCTCGAGGTAGGCGTCCAGGTCCGCCCCGTAGCAGGTGCCGCCGGCGACGAGCGTGCGGCGTCGCGTCCGCTCGAGCCGCGGGCGGAGCTCGTCCAGGTAGCCGGAGAGCATCTGGCCGTCGGAGAGGCGGCCGAGCGCGTAGCGCTTGATCAGAGGACGGGGGGCCTCGGGCAGCGCGTGGTGGACGCAGTCGTCGCCCCCGCGGCAGTCGACGTTCAGCTCGACGGAGACCGGGAACTCCTCCTCCGGGGCCGGGGAGGCGGCCCCGTCCGAGAGCGAGCCGAGCAGGTGGCGGTCGTCCTTGGCGCAGCGCCGGCAGAGGCGGAAGGAGAGGCCCGCTCCGGGCCAGCCGACCTCGAGGTACGGCAGGGGGTCCCCGCTGGCCAGGTGCGGGCACCGGTACCGGTGCGTCCCGGGCTCCTCCACCATCCGGTACGGCAGGTCGGCGAGGCGCTCGGCCACGAACTCCGCCGGCGGGCTCGCCGAGCGGCCGGTGCACCAGAGGGCGCGGTGCGTCGCGAAGAAGTGGAACCCCTTGCGGGCCCAGTCGAGGTAGCCGAGGAGCAGGCGATCCGGCTCGTCCGAGTGCTGGACGGCGACCTGGACCTCCGGCCCGGTCGACGCGAGCGGGGCGTAGGAGACGTCGCCGCCGGCCGTCGGGAACGAGACGACCGCCGGCGCGGTCGGCTCGAGGGCGAAGCGGAGGAGCCCGGCGTACGCTCGGGCGAACGGATCCCCCCATCGCGCGAGCCGGGCGAGGCGCCTCTCGTCCTCCGCGACCTCGCGGACCTCCTCCAGCTCGGCGCGCAGCCGGTCGAACCGCTCGCGCGCGCAGTCCGGAGTGAGCTTCGGCAGCAGCGGGTCGACGCTCCCCTTCAGCGCCTTCGCCCGGGCGATCAGGTCGGCTTCCCGAAGGCCGGAGCCCCGGCGGATCCGCGGCATCGACGCCGCGTCGAGCTACCCGCCGTACATATTCCCGGGGGTCGTTCGTCAGCGACGGCAGGTGTCCAGGAATCGGCGGAAGATCTCCCGGCCCCCTTCGGTGTGCGCGACCTCAGGGTGGAACTGGACCCCCCAGAGCGGGCGGTCCGGGCTTCGCATCGCCTCGACCGGGCACGCCGCCGAGTGCGCGAGCACCGTCCAGCCGGGAGGTGCCTGCACGACGTGGTCGTTGTGGCTCGCCCAGACGTTCAGCCGGGACGGCAGTCCCTCGAACAGCCCGTCGGGCTGGTCGACCGTCAGCTCGACCGAGCCGAACTCCGGGGCCCCGTGGGCGAGCCGGCCGCCGAAGTGGCGCCCGAGGAACTGGTGCCCGACGCAGATCGCGAGGACCGGCACCCCGACCCGATCGATCCACTCGTCCACGCGGCCCAGCGGAGCCGTCGAGCCCTCCAGGCTGAGCGCGCCCCCGGAGAGGACGATCCCATCGGCGTTGAGCTCCTCCAGCGGCGTGGTGTTCGGCACGATCCGGCTCTCGGCGCCGAGGTCGCGCAGGACCCGCCACTCCCGGTGGGTCCACTGCCCGCCGTTGTCGATCACCGGGACGTTCATCGGCCCGGCGGACCTCGGGGCCGTGGCTCGGGAGGGGCGGCGGGCGGAGCCCCGCGCAGGTCCTCGACGGCCCGGCGGACCTCGCGCACCTCGGCCCGCATCTGGAGCATCTCCTCCTCGAACGGGGTGAAGCCGCGCGGCTGGAGGATGCGGGCGGTGATGAAGATCCCGACGAAGATCGCCCCGATGAACGCGACGATCGTCGTGAAGATGAGCGAGATGAGGAGGGAGAACGGATCGGCGACCACCTCCGAGATCGGGAAGGTGAACAGGTGCGTCACCTCCGCGAGCTCGAGCACGACCAGCGCGATCAGGACGCAGCTCCAGAGTATCAGTACCGCGCGCGACGGCTTCACGGGGTGCCTCCCGGCGGGCCGGCCGTCCCGTAGTCCACGAGAAGCAGCGGGAGCGGCAGGTTCGCGGTCGACCAGGAGCTCGGTACGGTGACCCCCGGGGTCGCGGCCGCGCAGGGGACGAGCGAGAGCCCCTCGTCGGACTGGCCGAGATGGTCGACGACCAGCGCGAAGGCGCCGGCGTAGATCGTCGAGCCGGCCGTGGTGTTGTAGACCGCGTAGGCGTAGATCAGCGTGGGGCCGGTCGAGCCCTCCGCCCCGAGCTCCAGGACGTTGTCGGCCGACTCGTTCGACCAGCTCAGGCCGGTCGTCGGGCAGGCGCCGGTCCAGCTTCCGAAGCTCGCGACCCCCAGCAGCAGGCGACCGTACGGCACCGTCGGGTCCACGCCGTGGAGGTAGTAGAGGACCGTGGGGGCGCCCGTGACACGGTAGATGACCAGCTCCGGCCGCACGGCGAGCGGGGAGGGTCCGCTCGCGAGCAGGACGGGGGTGAAGATGATCAGCGCGACGAGGATCGCCGCGGCGCCGACGAACGGCACGGGGGCGTAGGCGCCGAGCCGACCGATCGCGCGGGGTCGCCCGCCCGGGAAGCTCATGCCGGCGGCTCCCCCCAGCCGCGGTACAGCTGGTGCGGGGCGCCGAGATGGTCCAGGACCTTCCCGGCGAGATAGTTCGTCACGTCGTCGATCGACCTCGGACGGAGGTAGTAGGCCGGCGAGGCGATGAGGATGACCGCCCCGAGCTCGCTCAGCGCGGTGAGGTGACGGAGGAGGATCGTCGGCAGCGGCGTCTCCCGCGGCACCAGCACGAGCTGGCGCCGCTCCTTCAGTTGGACGTGCGCCGCGCGCACGAGCAGGCCGTCGCCGAGCCCGAGGGCGATGCGGGCCGCCGTGTTCGAGGAGCACGGCACGACGACCATGCCACGCGTCGGCCGCGAGCCGCTCGCGATCGGGGCCGCCAGATCGTGGTCGGCGTAGACGTGGTCCGCGAGCCGCCCGAGCGCCTCGGGAGCGAGCCCGGTCTCTTCCCGCAGCACCTGCAGCCCGGCCGCTGAAGCGACGAGGGCGACGGGCCAGGAGGCGGCTCGGAGCGCCTCGAGGACCTTCAGCGCGATCGGCGCGCCGCTGGCGCCGGAGACGCCCACGACGACCGGTCCGTCCTCGCGCACCTCGGCTCCCGGGGGTTAAATCGGGGAGGCGTCTCGACCGATATGACGGTTCGTGGGGCAGAGGTCGTGGGGCATCGCGCGGCGATCGTAGGGGCGGGTCACAGTCGCTTCGGCGTCCTGCCGGAGGGACCCCGGGCCCTTCTGCGGACCGCGCTGGACGGCGCGGCCGCGAGCGTCGACCACGGGCTCGACCGGGCCCGCATCGGCCGCGGATACCTGGCGACCCTCGGCTTCGGGGGCTGGCAGCTCGGCAACTCCTCCGCCCTGCTCGCCGAGGAGCTCGGGGTCCCCGGCCTCGCGACGCTCCGAGTGGAGAACGCCTGCGCTTCCGGCGGCTTCGCCTTGCAGGAGGCGGTCCGCGCCGTCGCTTCCGGCGCCGTCGACCTGGTCGCGGTCGCCGGGCTGGAGAAGATGACCGATGTCTCCGCGGCCCGGCGCCGCTACTGGCTCGGGGTGTCGGGCGACACCGAATGGGAGCGTCAGGCGGGCCTCACCTTCGCGGGGGTCTACGGGCTGATCGCGTCCGAGTACCTCGCGGCCCACCCCGAGGCCGCCGAGGCGCTCGCCGCGGTCGCGGTCAAGAACCACGCGAACGGCGCCCTCAACCCGAACGCGCACTTCCGCAAGCCGATCACGCGCGAGCAGGCGCGCGCGAGCCCCCGCGTCGCCGACCCGCTCGGCCTCTACGACTGCTGCCCGGTGAGCGACGGCGCCGCCGCCCTCCTGATCGCCTCGCCGGAGCATGCGCGGAGCTTCACCGACACGCCCGTCTACATCGACGGCGTCGGCGCGGCGAGCGATTACCTGGCGCTTCAGGAGCGGCCCGATCGCCGGGGCTTCGCGGCGAGCCGCCGGGCGGCGGCCGTCGCCTTCCAGGAGGCCGGGGTCGCGCCGACCGAGGTCGGGCTGGCGGAGGTCCATGACTGCTTCACGATCGCCGAGCTGCTCGCCCTCGAGGACCTCGGGCTCTGCGGCCGCGGCGAGGCCGCGAAGCTGACGCTCTCCGGGGCGACCGAGCGATCCGGGGCGTGCCCGGTGAACCCGGACGGCGGACTGAAGTCCAAGGGCCACCCGATCGGCGCCAGCGGGGTCTCCCAGGCCTACGAGGTCTTCCTGCAGCTGCGTGGCGCCGCCGGGCCCCGGCAAGTGCGCTCCGCCCGATCCGCCGTCACGCACAACGTGGGCGGGGCCGGGGCGACGGCCGCCGTCGCGGTGTACACCGCCGGGTGAGCGACGTGCGCGGGATCACACGAGGGGCGCTCTATCTGCCGGCGTACGCCGACGCATCCCGCCGAAGGTCCGGGTGGGACGAGGACCCGTTCACCATGGCAGCGACCGCGCTGGAGCGGCTCGTCCCCCGGGAAGTCACCGGCGACCCTCCCCTCCGTCTGCACCTCGGCGGTGGGCTCGACCCTGACTCGGCCGCCCGGCTCCGGGACGTCGTGGGCCGACCGATCACGATCCTTCCCCGGGCGGAGGCCTCCTGGAGCGGGTGGCTCGCCGAGATCGAGCGATCCCGCGAGCCGGACTGGCTCGTCGTCGTGAGACACGAGGGGGCAGGGGGACCGACGAGCCTGAGCGCACCGGGCGAGGGTGCGATCGCCCTGCGGGTGGACGACTCCACGGACGCCCTCCCGCTCGAGCGATTGCGCGGAGGCGCGACCGGCACCGTCGAGGCCGGCGCCGAGTTCGCGCAGGCATGGACCGCCCTCCACGAGGCCGGCGCGGCCGCCGGCTGGCCGGGCGACTGGCGCCGATCGCCGGGCACCGGCCGGGCAAGGGCGAAGCCCGGGCCCACGCCGCGCGGCGGCCCGACGGTGTCGCAGGGAGCGTTCGTCCCGATCCCCCGGGACGAGGAGGCGAGGCCCGCCCGCTGGCGTTTCATCGCGGACCGTTGCCGCGCGTGCGGACGACTGACGTTCCCTCCTCGGGGCCGCTGCCGCCACTGCCGTCAGGGCGGCCCTCTGGAGCCCGAACCGCTCCCGCTCGACGGCGCGAAGGTCGTCGCAGCGACCTGGATCGGCCCGGGGGGCCAGCCGACCGAGTTCGACGCCCAGGTCGCCGTCTCGGGCGCGTATGGGGTCGTGCTCGCCGAGCTCGCGCCGGACGTCACCGTCACGCTCAGCGTCGCCGACGCCGATCCCTCCGAGGTGGCGATCGGGACCCGCGTGGACAGCCGATTGCGGCGACTGTACGAGATCGACGACGGCTGGCGATACGGGCGGAAGGCGATCCCGAGCCGGCCCTAGCGGCGACGGGCGAGACGCGCGCCGCGGCTCACGCGAAGCCGGGCAGATCGCGGTCGCGTGAGGTGTCACCCTTGCGGGCGTACGGCTCGCTGGCGATCCCGAGGTGCGTCGCCAGGGTTCGGAACGTGGTAACGAGCTCCTGGATCGCCGTCGCCATCTCGCGCTGCTCGGCGCGCAGGCGCTCCAGTTCGTCGCGCAGGGCCCGAAGCTCCGCCTCCCATCGCTCGACCGCCGGCATTCTCTCGCACGGAGAAACACCGCCGACTAGATTACCTCCCTCCGCTCCGGGAGGCGGCTTCATCCGTGCGCGGCCGAGAACCCCTCCCCGGCTCACCGGTCGTGAGCAATCTTCATCTACGTCTATCGTATTTCCGATATCGGAAAGACGATGTCATCATTCGGTGCTCCTTGGCTCTCTCGTCACCGCCGCGGCCTGCGCCCGCTGGTTTATCACCTCTTGAGCCAGGGGCCCAAGAGCGGTGCCGAGCTGATGGACGACATCGAGCGGTTCAGCCGCGGCTTCTGGAGGCCTTCTCCGGGCTCCGTGTATCCGTTGCTCGACGAGATGGCCCAGGAAGGGGTCATCAAGCGGGGCTCGGACGGTCGCTACACGCTGGCGGCCGGCGCCTCGGCCCACTCCCCCCAGAGCCTCGGGCGGTTCGGTCCGAGGAACGTCGACGAGGCCGTCACGGAGCTGCGGGGGCTGGTCGCCTTCCTCGAGGATCTGAAGGGCTCCCGCGCGGAGGAGTTCGCCAAGGCGATCCCGGCCATGAAAGAGGTCGCCGATCGCCTCGGCCGTATCGCCAGCGAGGGGAGCTAAGAACATGCAGGACGGGGACCGCGGATCGATCCGGGCCGAGCATCTCTCCAAGACCTACAACGGGAGCGTCCACGCCGTCAAGTCGGTCGACTTCGAGGTACGGCCGGGCGAGGTCTACGGCTTCCTTGGCCCGAACGGCGCCGGCAAGACGACGACCGTCGGGATGCTGACGGCCGGCCTGCAGGCGACCTCCGGCTCCGCGTTCGTCGACGGGCTGAACGTCGCGCGCGAGCCGGAGTCGGTGAAGCGCCGGATCGGCGTGGTCTTCCAGGAGTCGACCGCCGACAACGACCTGACCGGTCGCGAGACCCTCGAGCTGGCCGCGGCGCTCTATTCCGTCCCGCGGGCGGAGGTGCGGCGGCGCGTGGAGTTCCTGCTCGAGCAGATGCAGATCGGCGACGCCGCCGACCGTCTCGCGAAGACGTACTCCGGCGGGATGCGGCGCCGGCTGGAGCTCGCCTTCGGCATCGTCCACTCCCCGCGGATCCTCTTCCTGGACGAGCCGACGCTCGGCCTCGATCCGCAGGGCCGCGCCGGATTCTGGCGCTACGTTCTCCAGCTGCGCAAGGAGCACGGGATGACGATCTTCGTCACGACCCACTACCTCGAAGAGGCCGACGGGATGTGCGAGCGGATCGCGATCATCGACCACGGCACCATCGCGGCGAGCGGCACGCCGAGCGAGCTCAAGGACCGCCTCGGCGGAGACATCGTGACGGTCCGGCCGGTGGCGGGGGCTGCCCCGGCGCAGGAGATGCTGACCCACATCGCCGGGGTCTCGGCGGTCACCGAGCAGGACGGCGCCTACCGGCTGAAGTGCGCGAACGGTGAGACCCTCGTACCAGAGGTCGTCGCCGCCTGCGTCCGGGCCGGCATCGGCCTTCAGGCCGTCTCGGTCAAGCGACCCAGCCTGGACGAGGTTTTCCTCGAGTTCACCGGACGCGAGTTCCGCGAGGACGAGGGGATGAGCGCGACCGACCGGGCCGTGCTCCTGGGTCGCGTCCGCAACCAGATGGGAGGCCGGCGATGATCCGGGAGCTCGGCGCGCTAACGCGGCGCGAGCTGCTTCGCCTCGGGCGCAACCCGCAGGCGATCATCACCTCGCTGCTGCTGCCCCTGCTCTACGTCCTGCTGTTCGGCCAGGGGTTCAACGGGTTCACGAAGGGGGTCCCGCCGAACGAGCTCGCCCTCCTGGTGAACGGCTCGCCGACGTACTTCTCCTACTTCGCCGCCGGCATGGTCGGCTTCGTCGCCGTCACCGCGACGCTGTTCATCGGGGCGAACGTCATCTTCGACAAGCTCTTCGGGATCCTGAAGCGGGTCTCCTCGACACCGGCGACCTCGTTCACGATCTTCGGCTCCCGCCTGCTCGCCGGCGTGATCCAGCCGATCGGGCTCGCCTTCTTCGTCCTCGGGCTCGCGATCGGCATCGGCCACCTGGGCCTGAGCGGGCTCACGGTCACCGCGGCGGTCGGCGTCGTGGGGGCCGGGGAGATCGTGCTGGCGATCGTGATCCTGTCGGTGATGTTCGCCAGCCTGTTCCTCGCGATCGGCTTCTCGATCGAGCAGCCGCAGTCCTACTTCGCGGTCGTCAACGCGATCAACCTGCCGGTGCTGCTGACCTCCGCGGCGCTCTACCCGTGGGGCGGCATGCCGCACTGGCTCCAGACGATCGCCGCGTACAACCCCGTGACGCTCGCGGTCGAGGTGATCCGGCTCAATCTGTTCGCCGGCGCCGGCCCGTTCTACCCGTACGCCGCCTGGTACTACCTGCTCGGCCTGCTTGCGTGGGCCGCGGCGATGATCCTGCTCGCGACGGTCCTCGCGGGAAGGGCGCTCGCGCCGAAGCGCTAGGTCCGCCGCTCCTCCGGCCCTCGCCGGCGGCGGCGGACGCCCCCGGTTTACCGGGATTATATTCGGCGGCGACCTGCGGGCGCCGGCGATGCAGGAGACCTGGTCGGGACCTCGAACGGAGGCGGACCTCCTCACGGTCGTCCCGCGCACGAACCAGCCGGGGGCGTTTCCGCGCGACCTGCTCGGCCCGGGCGAGCGGGTCCTTTTCGAGACCCGACCGAGCCTCTTCGGCCTGTACTGGGGACGCCTCATTGTCCTGGCCCTGCTCGTCCTGCTGTTCGCGTACGTTTCGGCCGGTCTCCCCGCGAATCCGTTCGGCTGGTTCTGCCTGGGCCTGTTCCTGATCCTGATGATCTACTACGTACTGAAGTGGAGGTCGACCGCCTACGCGCTGACGCACCGGCGGGTCCTCCGGGTGAGCGGGGTCCGACAGCCCGAACTGCTGGACGCGCTCTTCGGGCAGATCCAGAACCTGCGCAACGAGCCGGGCGTTTCGGGAGGGATCAAGTTCGATGCGACCCCGCTGGACTCGCCGACCGGCGTGCTGGGGGGCCGCAAGTACGCGAAGACGATCTACTGGAACGCGCTCCCGGAGTCCGCCCAGGTCTACGCCTTCGTCCAGCAGGCGTTCGCGGTCGAGTCCGCGCTGGCGACGATCGAGGCGAGCCGGGAGGAGCTGGTGGCCCGCACGCTGGGGGACCGGATCCCATGCGCGTACTGCGGGACCCTGGTCGACCCGACCTCGCTCGACCGGAGGCACCCCCGATGCCCGAGCTGTGGCGCTCCGATCCTGGTCGGGGAGGGGCTCGCCCCCGACCGGCCGGCCGGGTCGTCCGTTCCCGGTGCCCCCTCCGCACCCTCCTCTTCCGGCCCCGGCGTCCCCCACGGATCGCTGGGCGAACGCGGCATCACCGGGCGATGAACCGGCCTCCGGCGGACGCCGCGGCTCGAGGCCGGAGCCGCGCGCGCAAGGCGGCCACGGCGGCCCTCGCCGCCCTCGGGATCGCGGCGCTCCTGATCAGTCCCCTCCCAATCCATGGGGCGATCGGCCGGGCGGAGGCGACGTCCGTCGTCCGGCACTCCAACGGAGTCTCTCCTCCCCCGACGGTGGGCGCGGCCGCCGCCTTCGACACCGCGGACGGCTACGCGCTCATGTTCGGGGGCCTCGACCCGGCCGGGAAGGTCGTGCCGTGGACCTGGTCGTTCGTCCACAGCAACTGGACGAATCTCACGTCGGCGGTCGGGCCCGCCCCCTCCGCGCGCTGGGGGGAGGGCCTGGCCTACGACCCGGTCGCCGGCTACGTCCTGCTCTTCGGAGGGTGCCTGAACCTCGCGTGCACGCTCGTCTCCAACCAGACCTGGGGCTACGCGCATGACAGCTGGACGAACCTGACCGGCAATCAGCCGACCCCGCCGCCCGGCCGCGGTCGTACCATGATGACGTACGATCCGACCGACGGCTACGTCTTCCTGTTCGGTGGGACGGGGACCGGCAGCACTCTCCTGAACGACGAGTGGGGGTTCGCCTCCGGGCGTTGGTCGAAGGTCGGCAACGTGAGCTCCCCGACGCCGAGCCCTCGCTTCGGGGCCTCGATGGCCTACGACCCGGCGACGACCTCGGTGGTCCTCTTCGGCGGCGGCGGGAGTTCGGCCGCGTCCATGGGGGACACCTGGTCCTACCACGCCGGGAACTGGACGAACCTGACGGCGACCGACCGGCCGGCCCCGAGTCCGCGGCGTCTGGCCCCGATGACCTACGACAGCGGCGATGGCTACCTACTGCTGGTCAATGGCTACAACGCCAGCTACCTCCGCAGCGAGTGGACGTTCGGGCCCACCGGCTGGACCCAGCTGAACGCCCCGGGTGGCCCCGAGGCGTCGTTCGGGGCTGTCCTGGTCGACGATCCGGTCGACCACTACGTCGTCTACTTCTCTGGCGCGGTCAGCGCCGGGGTCCTCACGTCGACGCTGGTCTACGCGGACGGGACCTGGACGCTCCTGATCAACCCGACGTACTCGCACCTGACCGGGTTCGGGCTGCTGCTGATCCTCGGAACGATCATTCTCGTCCCCACCCTGGTCGCCGGTCTGGTCGGGAACCGCCACCGCCGCAACCAGGAGCGTCGGCTCGGCGAAGGGTTTCAGCTCCGGCCGGGAGAGATCCCGGGCTGGTTCCCGAGCGGGCCCGCATTACGGTCCCGGGTCATCCAGCAGCTCGGGATCCTCGTGGTGGTCTTTGTCGTGTTCGTTCCGGTCCTGGCCCTCTCGTTCGCCGACGGCAGCCCCCAGGCCGCCGTCGCCAGCGCGATCGTGCTCGCCCTCGTCTTTGGCGTGTTCATCGCGGTCGTCGCCTGGACGTCGCTCGGTCAGCTCCCGCGTTCAATCGGCGTCGTTCCCGCCGGCGTGATCCTCGATCGACGCGTGGGGGAGCTCCGGGTCCCCTGGTCGCAGCTCCAACCCGGCGTCGTCCCTCCCCGACGAGGCTGGTTCAACTTCCACTACGTGCTGCCCGGCAGCGAGGCGATCATGCGCGGATTCAGCGCGACCATTCCGCAGGTCCGCGGGATCCTCGCCAGCCCCTACGCGCCCGCCTGGGTCATCCCGCCCGCCGTCGCGGCGGGGCTGGGCATGCCTCCTCGCGCCGGAGGGACGCCGGGCGCCGGGGCCCCCTCCGGAGCGGCGCTGCCGGGCCTGTGGAGCGCCGCGACCCCACCCGTCCCGGGGGTACCGCCCACCCCCGCCACCGCGCGCGCCGGAGGGGACCCACCGGCCGCGGCGGGCCCGCGCGGAGAGCCCCCCCTCGCCGCGGTTTCGACCCCCCGGGGGCCCCCGCGCCTTCCCCCCGGAGCGATCGCCTGCCCGCGGTGTGGGCAGGTCAACCGAGTCGAACGGGTGGCGTTCTGCACGGCCTGCGGCACGCGTCTGCGCTAGGAGTCTCGGGCGGCTCGCGGACCCGCCCGTCGGGGGCGGTTGGTGTCGCTGACACGGCGTGTTGGACCCGGAGGCTCGGCGGTCAGGGCCCGTGCGACGCGGGCCCGGGAAGCGCGCCCCGCTCGACGAACGGCTTCCAGGTGTTGGAGTCGGCGTCGAACTCTACCCTCTGCAGATCGACGACGAACCCCTTCAGGAGCTCCGTGGGGGCGGGTCGGACCGTGACCGCATAGACGTAGATGCCGAAACCCATGAACTCGGTCACCCGTCGCAGCACCTCCGGCAGGGCGTCCCGGGGGACCGTCATCCGCAGGGAGGTCTCGCCGAGCATCCGCGAGAACTCGTCGACGTCGAACGGGGTCTCCAGTCGGATCAGGCCGGCCGGTGGCTCGCCGGACGCACCCGCCGTCGGCGGGGTCGGTGCACTGGGGGGCGGGAGGGCCGCGACCGCGGCCGGCCGGGGCGCGGTCGGGATGGTGAGCCGAGCGGCCGCGCCGGGCCGGGGCGGGTACTTGTCTAGTACAGGTGAGGGGTCCCGACCGACGAATCCCCCCTTCCGGCGGGCTCTTGGCTTCGGCCGGGGCCGACCGCGTCGGGACGCTGCCTTGGGCGGGCGCGCTCTGCGTCGTGCCGGCGGGGCCATGAACGATCGTTCCCGAGCCGTACGGGCCGATAACCTAGGCGGCTCCGTCCCCCCCCGCGGCCTCGTCCCGGGGGCGGTTGTCGCTCGGCGAACCGTGCGATTGCTCGTCACGGGGAGGGGGGTTCTGTCGCTGTCTGAACGACAGATGGGTTATGTAGGTCGGGGTAGGTGGGCCACCTAACCCCACGGCCCCCTCGGGGGGCGGGGAGCAACGGAGAACCAGCAATGCCGGCGCGTGTGATGAAGGAGTTCCAGGCCCCGCGGGGACTGCCCCGCAAGACCGCCTCCGTCTGCCCGGAGTGCATCAAGGTCATCCCGGCGATCGTTCGAGAGAAGGAGGGCCGCGTCATCATGGAGAAGACGTGCCGTGCCCACGGCTACTTCTGGGACATCATCTCCAACGACGTCGACTTCTACCTCCGGATGGAGGTCTACGCGCACGACGGGGTCGGCTACGAGAACCCGTACTACGACAAGTTCCGCGGCTGCCCGACGACCTGCGGGATGTGCAGCCACCACAAGTCCCACACGGGGCTGGCGCTGGTCGATCTGACCAACCGCTGCAACCTGAAGTGCCCGGTCTGCTTCGCGAACGCGAACGCGGCCGGCTACGTCTTCGAGCCGACGCGCGAGCAGATCCACTTCATGCTGAAGACGCTCCGCGAGCAGAAGCCGGTCGGCACGGTCGCCGTCCAGTTCTCGGGCGGGGAGCCGACGCTCTCGCCGCTGTTCCTGGACGCGGTCAGCATGTCCCGGGACCTCGGGTTCAAGCAGATCCAGGTCGCGACGAACGGCATCCGCGTCGCCAACGAGCCCGGCTTCGCCCAGGCGTGCCGGGACGCGGGGCTGCACACCCTCTACCTGCAGTTCGATGGGCTGGACGACGAGATCTACCGCAAGGTCCGCGGCGTCCCCCTGCTGAAGGTCAAGCAGAAGGCGATCCAGGCGGCCCGGGAGACCCACGCGCCGGCGAGCGAGCTCGCGGCGGGCAAGCCGGACAAGCCGCTGTCGGTCGTCCTCGTCCCGACGCTGGTCGGCGGGTTCAACGAGAAGGAGATCTGGCCGACGGTCCGCTTCGCGATCGACAACATCGACGTCGTCCGCGGGGTCAACTTCCAGCCGGTCGCCCTGACCGCGCGGATCCCCGACAAGGACCGCTTCCAGATGCGGTTCACCCAGTCGGACCTCGTCCGCATCCTCTGCACGGACGGACCGTTCGAGCGGTCGGACTTCTTCCCGGTCCCGTCGGTGGCGCCGATCTCCGAGCTGACGTCGATCATCCACGGGGAGGAGAAGATGACGCTCACGACGCACCCCGGCTGCGGCTGCGCGACGTTCGCCTTCATCAGCCAGGACGGCCAGAAGATCACCCCGCTGCCGCGGTTCATGGACGTCGACGGCTTCTTCGAGAACGTCGAGTCGATGATCGAGAAGTACCGGGACGCGCGCTTCGCGCGGGTCCGGACGGCGGTCGCCGGGGCGAAGCTCCTGCACGACGTCGCGAAGTACTTCGACTTCTCGCGGGCGCCGGAGGGGCTGAACGAGAAGAACTGCGTCCGCGTGATCGCCTCGATCTTCACCGAGGGGAACAAGGAGGCCGTCGCGAAGTTCACCTGGCGGACGCTCTACATCGGCAACATGCACTTCCAGGACGCCTACGACTACGATATCCAGCGCCTGATGCGCTGCGACATCCACTACGCCGTCCCGGACGGGCGCGTCATCCCGTTCTGCAGCTACAACTCGGGCCCGATCTACCGGACGGAGGTCGAGAAGAAGTTCTCGATCCCGATCCCGGACTGGCAGCGCGCCAAGTCCCAGAGCGGCGTGCAGCTGAAGACGATCGAGACGATGGGCGTCAACGGCGAGGTCATCGTCGACCCTGAGTACTACAAGATCCGGGCGCTCAAGGGCGCGCCGGGGATGTCGACGTAGCGCGGTCGGGGCCCCTCCGGCCGCGGCCAACCCCTTCTTCGACCCCTTCCTTCTTCAACTCCCCGCTCGGGCGGCTCCACATCGGCCGACCGGCCGCCTCGAGCTCGCGGATCTCCCGGGGCGGGTGCCGCAGGAGTCCCGCGCGGAGCCGCTCGAGCTCGGCCCAGAGCTCCCCGACCGGGACCGCGGGCGGTTCCCCGCCGGCAGCGCGGGGGAGGGCCGCGAGGTCGGAGGACGCGGCCACGGCCGCCTCCAGGTGCTTGCAGGTACCGAGCCCGCGTCGGGCGAAATCCGTGCACGTGCAGAGCGCCGAGGCCCGCTCCGGGTACTCCGGCAGGAAGACCCGGTAGCTCGTTCCGTGGGCGGGGTTGCGGACCTCGAGCTCCACGACCGGGCGCTCGGATCGGAGTCGGACCTCGAGCGCCTCCTCGGTGGCCCGACGGCGACGGGACCGGAGCGCCTCCTCCTCGTCGACGGTCGGCGAAGAGCTTCCGCGACGACGGGGGACGGGCACCGCGGACCGAATCCCGGCCGCCTAATCACCCCCGCCCCGCCCGTGCGGGACAAAGTTAGTTAGGGGTGGGCCGGGAGGAGCCGGCGACGCCGGCCGGCCTGGGCCCCGGCCGACCGCGGACCGGTCGGTCCGCGGGTCGCCGGGGCCGGGGACCCGCGCGGAGAGGGGAACCGGTGGATCCGACCACGCTGTTCATCGTCGGACTGTTCCTCCTGGTCGCCTGCGCGGTCGTCGCCGGGGAGCTGGTGAGCCGGCTCGGGCAGGCCGCCCTCGTGGGGCAGCTCGCGGTCGGGGTGATCCTCGGCCCGACGTTCCTGGGGCCGATCCTCGGTCTCGGGAGCATCTCCTCCGAGCTGAACGGCCTCGAGATCCTCGCGACCTTCTTCGTGCTGATGACCGCCGGTCTCGCGGTGACCCCGGAGCAGATCGGCGCGACGGGGCTCTCGGCGGGCCTCCTGGGGGTGGCGATCTTCGTCGTGCCGTTCCTGAGCGGGGCGGCCGTCGTGCGCCTGCTCTACCCGGCCCTGGCCTGGTCGACGACGCTGTTCGTCGCGCTGACGATCTCGATCACGGCGTTGCCCGTCCTCGGGGTGATGCTGCGGGAGCTCGGCCTCCTGCAGAGCCGGTTCGGCACCTACCTGCTCAACGGGGCGCTCATCAACGAACTCGCGGCCGTGACGACGTTCTCGGTCCTGCTCCGGGTCGTCGCCGGTGGCGGAACGGCCCCCGGGGCCGATGCGGCGATCGGCGCCGTGACCGTCGCGGTGTTCCTCTCATCGATCCTCGCCGTCCACCAGGCGCTCCGTGCGCTCCGCCAGCTCCGCATCTGGGACCGATGGGTCCGCCGGGTCCGGGAGGGGTGGCACTCCCGGGAGGCCGGCTTCGCCCTCCTCATGATCGCGGGGCTCGCCGCGGCGCTCTACTCCCAGGCGATCGGCCTCACGTTCCTGGTCGGTGCCTTCTACGCCGGCCTGCTCGTCACTCCCGAGAGCGTCGGCGCCCGCGAGCACCGCCAGATCTCGCGGGTCTTCGACACCGTCACCTGGGGGTTCTTCATCCCGCTCTTCTTCGCCCTGGTCGGCCTCGGCATGGACCTGCGGCTGCTCGTGCTGAGCGCCCCCGCGTTCGCGGCGTTCGTCGGTCTCTGCGTTTTCGCCTTCGGCTCGAAGGTCCTCATCGGGGGCGCCGTCTCCCGCTCCCTCGGCTGGCCCGCGGGCGACGCCGCGGGCGCGGGGTTCCTCGTAGCGAGCCGCGGCGCGGTCGAGCTGGCGATGGCCGTCCTGCTCCTCTCGGACGGGATCTTCAACGCAACGCTCTTCACGATCGTCGCCGGGGTCGGTCTCGTGACGACGCTCCTCGCCCCGATCGGGGCCAAACCGTTCCTCCGCGGGGTCGGCGAGCGAGGTCGCTCGCCGAGCGACGAGCGCCTGCGGCCGTGGCTGGGCTCCTCGATGCCCCCCGAGGTCCCCCCGCTCCCGGCGGAGCCCTAGCGAACCGGGGCGCACGCAGCGCCTATCTGCCCCCGGTCCCGGGGGGATGCGGTGACGGAGGGGTCCCCGCCGGCGAGCGCGCCGCCACGACGGCCGCCGCGCCTCTCGCGGGGCGCGAAGATTGCGCTCGGCGTACTCCTCACGCTCGTCGGTCTGTTCGTGATCGGCGGGACGATCCCGTCGGCCTCCGGGACGCTGGAGCGGGCGCTCGGGGTCGCGGCGATCGGCATCGTCAGCCTGTGGGTCGGGGGGCTGCTCCTCGGATCCGGCGGCCGGCGCTAGCCGATCCCGTCCGCGATCGGTTCCGTGCGCGGCCGGGCGACACCTCCCACCCGGGGCCGAGCGTTCGTTAGCTTTCTTATACGGCTCCCGGGCTCGGCGGTCGGATGGAGTACGTCGTCGTCCGGGCGAGCCACCCGACCTGGCTCACCATGCAGCTGCCGACCGAGGTCGGCCAGCTGATCTGCTACGAGCCCCGGGCCGAGAAGGGGGCGACCGCGGCCCGCTCGATCTCCTTCCTCGCGCGCGGCTCCGGGATCGCCCGGGTCGTCGCGACGTACCCGGCGCGCGAGGCGCTCGCGGTCGAGACGGTCCGGGAGCGGCTGCTCGCCACGGCGCGGCCCGGGGATCGGCTGCTGTTCACGCTTCCCAGCACCGTCGCCCAGCACCTCGGATTGCAGGTCTACTCACGGGGGGGTCGCGTGAAGGGAACGGACGACTCCGTCGCCTGGCTGGTCCCGGCTCCGGAGTACTACGAGTTCCGGGGGGTCGTCGACCAGGGCCGGAGCTGGGGCGGCCCGACCGGCGGGCCGTTCGCGCACGTCTACCTGACCCGTTCGCTGGTGCCGTTCCCCCGGGGGCTCGAGGGGCTCGCCGACCTCGAGTTCCATATCGAGGACGAGGAGTGGCGGCCGGCGGTCGCCGCGCTCCAGAAGGTCGCGCGCCCGCGGCGGGCCGCCGCCTAGTTCGGGGCCGCCCTACGGCGGCGTGGCGAGCTGAGTGACCAGGACGTTGAAACCGGTGACCCCGCTGTCGTCGGCGGCGGTCAGGTCGATCGCGAAGGTAGCGATCTCCTCGGTCGTGATCGTCGCGGTCGTGTTGACGAACGACGTCACCAGGACATCGTTGCTCGACGGGCTCGCGGAGATGAACACCTGGACCTCGAAGGTCGTGGAGATCGCCGCGGTCTTGTTCCACTCCAGGTCCAGGATGTAGGCGGTGTCGCCGAGGGCGAAGCCATCGGTGACCGTCGCCAGGCAGATCGTCGTGTTCTTGCCGTTCACGAGCGGCGTCGGCGCGAGCTGGGTCCCCAAGTTCGACGCCGCGCAGGCGCCGACGGCGGGGCTGCTGGAGGCGGTGACGAAGACCGCTTCGGCCAGCGGGAAGGTAAGGCCGGCGGGTGGGCCGGGGATGACGACCTGCGCGCTCGCCTGCCGGGGGCTGGAGCCGAACCCGCCGAGCGTCAGCGCCCCGATCGTGAACCCGGTGAGGAGGGTGAGCGTCGCGATCCCGAGGAAGACGTAAAACAGTCGGGGAAGCCGCTTCTTCTCGGTCATCCGGGGTCCCTCGGGGAACGTCCGAACAGGCTCAGTGGTATTTGAACCCCGTTCTGGCGGGCGCCGGCGACACCGCCGCCGGGCCCGCCGCGGAGGAGGGGGTCCGAGGACCGTGGTTCTCCGTCAGAGAAACGGGGGTTCCGGGGGACCGGAGGGGCTCCAGAATCCAGGCCGTCGCCGAATGTATATATAGTGACCATCGAGATACTTGGCCGCATGGTGGGCACGGGGGGGCGCCCGACCCGGCCGGAAGGCCCGGGTTACAAGCTGAGGAATCCGCTTCCGCTGCGATCGGAGGCCGACATTCGAACGACCCGCGCGGGCATCCCGGAGGACGAGGCGCTCGCGCTGCCGAGCGGTCCGGTCGACTTCGATTCGCTCGCGAAGGCGATCCGTCGGTCGGTCGGCCATGACGGGATGCGTCCGGAGGACGCCCGGTCGATCGCCGCCCACGTGCTGAACTTCTTCGGCTTCAACGAGCGGATCATCGACAACGTCCTGGAGCCGGACGACCGCGACACGTTCTACATGCTCGAGGACACGGGCATCCTCGAGACCGAGCGGGACGAGACGACCCTCTACGACGGTCGCGAGTGGCGGATCCACTACTGGATGTTCCGCAAGGACCGCATCTTCGAGCTGGCCCGGCAGGAGTCCGACGCGATGGCCGCCGCCGGCGAGCAGGAGGTCATCTTCTCGCCCAACGCGCAGCGGTCCGGAGCGTTCCGCCTCCCGCACGGCGAGCACGGCACGGGTCTCGCCGCCCACGCCGTCTACCACGAGCTCGCGGACGAGATCTGGCTGGAGCGGCGCCAGGGGCCCACGATTACGCCGGCGGCCGGTTCGAGGCCGCGCCGGGGCCCGACCGGGGCGTAGGCGCCCCCCGGCGGGGTTAACCCCCCGCCCGGCTCGGCCGGCCGTGCGCCGGTTCCTGCTGGTCGCCCACCGGGTCCCCCCCAGCGGGGCGTTCACCCTCAACGACCTCGCCGGCGGGGCGGGCCGGATGGACGAGATCGCCCGGAGCGTCTCGACGGCCTTCACCCTGTCGAACGACCTCCGCCGCGACACCGAGATGACGGTCGTCTTCGCGGCCGAGCCGCCTCCGAACGCGCGTCGGATCGAGCTCAGCGGGGCCCGTCTGCGCCACCTGTATCCGGACGAGCGTTCGACGGCGGCCCTGCTGAAGAACGCGCTGGTCGGGGCGGCGCGCTACCCCTCGGACTTCGAGGCGTCCCCGGGGCTCAAGGTCGGCCCGGCCGACCCTCTCGCGATCGTCGCCGGATTCCTCCGCGAACCGGGAGCCGTCTGGCTGACCGAGGTGGGCTCCCCGATCGGAGGGCACCCGATCTCCCCCTCGGAGTTCCGCGGGTTCCTCTCCGACCCGTTCGAGCCGGAAGGGGAGGAGGCCCGCCTGCTCGGGGAAAGCGGGGTCCCCCGGCTCTCGGTGGGCCCCCGCTCCCTGCGGACCAGTCAGGTGATCGATGCGGTGCAGCGCGAGCTCGACCTTCGGGAGGCCGGCGAGAAGGACGGCCGCGGCGGGCGCTAGGTCGCGGCCAGAGGCTGCCGATCCGACGACGGTCGCAGCGCCTCCCGGACGGTCCGGGGTCGGAGGCCGCCGAGCACCGCGGTGAGACGGATCACCTCGCGCGGCTCGGGTCGGATCCGGGTGCCGAAGACGAGGCGACCGGGCTCGCGGAACCGCTCCCGAACCTCGCGCCAGACGGCGTCAAGCGTCTGCAGCGTGAGGTTCGTCCCGCCCTCCAGGTGGACGAGGGCCGAGGGGTGCTCCGGCAGGCGGAAGTCGAGCAGAGAGTCGGCGAGCGCCTGGTGGACCAGGCGCCCGGGCTCGCTGATGTGTTCCTCACCGATGACGAGCGTCGAGAGGCCGGACTGCCGCAGGTGGTTCTTCAGGCTGGCGAGATCGACGTTCAGCTGCGAGGGGTGGTCGACCATGTCGACGAGGCTCGCGACCAGCCCGTGGAGGTAGGCGTTCCGGACCCCGAAGGCCCGGTGGATCGAGAGCGAGTCGAACCGCCGGAGCTTCTCGTTGGCGAGCGCCAGGAGCAGGCCGCCGAGCTCCTCGAGCTCGCCGATCGTCCGCTCCACGTTCTCCGTCCGAGTCGGGTTCGCCTCGAGCTCGAGGTGGAACGGCAGGAAGACGACCGGCACCGGGAGCGTGGCGGTGCTCCGTAGTTCTCGCGAGAGGAACGGCAGGAGCGCGCTGCCGGTCCCGCCTCCGAGACCGGCGAGCAGGAAGACGAGCTCGAACCGGGCCAGTCGGCGGAGGATCTCCTCGCGGCTCTCCTCCGCGGCCCGCAGAACGGCCTCGCGGTCGCCGCCGCTGCCTCGGCCTCGCAGCTCGCGCCGCCCGAGCAGGATCCGCTCCTCGACCCCGACCCGTTGCAGGTGCATCGCGTCGGTGTTCACCGCGATCGCGCGCGCTCCGGGAAGGCCGAGCGTGACCAGGTCCTGGACCGCCTCGCTGCCGGCGCCGCCGAGCCCGACGACGGCGATCGACGGCGACAGGGCGAAGGCGTTGAGCGTCTCCGCCGACCCGCCGTCGTCGTCCATCGTTGTGGCGACCCTACGGCGGGGGGGTGCCCTCCGCCGCGACCGGGTCCGCTTCGCGCCGGTGCAGGCGGGAGGAGGGACCGAGCTGATCGATTCGACTCCGGATGTACTCGCGGACCGCCGAGCGGACCGCGTCGTCCACGCTCACCGAGTTGCCCTCGCGCACGAACTCCTCGAGTCGGCTGTTGTCCCGCCGCGAGAGCTCGACGACGACCTTGCGGATGTGGTGCGGCGGCAGGTGGAGCTCGACGTACTGCTCGAGCCCCTCGCGGATCGTGTCCGAGATCGTGCCCGTGCTGCGCTCGCCCTGGATCCGCTTGAGCTTCTCCAGGAGCTCCTCGGGGATGCGGACGGTCACGCGCTCGGAGGTATCGACCATGGCCGTCAGACAATATGGTCAGTTTTGTCTGACAGATGACATATCGCTTCTCCGGTATATAGACCCGGCGAGGCGCTGGTTCTGTTCAGGATTCGGGACCTCGGCGTCCGACCGTCGTGGCCGTCCAAAGTCGGGACGTGAAGGACTCGTTCTTGGACGCGCCTAGCGCGGGCAGGGGGAGACGGAGCGCCGCGCGCACCGCTGGATGTGGTGTGCGCCGGACAGGGGCTACTCCGTTCCGGGTCCTGCCCGGCGATCCTTGCGGACCGGAACAGCGAAGTCGAGCCGGTACATGAGGGGCATCCGGGTCGAGCCCGGGCCCGCATGGCCCGGACTAGTACGGGACCCGAGGCGCTGGTCCCCCGCCGGACCCGGGACCCGAGCGTCGGACGAGCGGGGTCCGCCGGACCCGCTCCTGCGGCGTGCGCCAGGGGCTAGCAGCTCGCCCTTTCGAACGCCACCGTAGCGGATAGCGGACCCGGCAGGTTCCAGGGGGTCGACACCGGCCCGACCGGCGCCAACTGCCAGATCCACCCCCCGGGCAACGAGTAGTTCGCCGTCGACGATCCCGGGCCCGCATCCCAGCTCATGAAGCCGTGAGCGGAGAGGGGACCTCCCGAAGAGGGAACCGTGACCACGATCGGGACGCGGACCGGGCCCGAGACGACGAGCGGATAGCGACCCGGATGCCCGCAGAGGTTCCAGGTCACGGCGGGCGCCGAAGCGGCCGAACCGGTGTGGAACGAAGTGTCGAACCAGTAGCGGGCGCCGGGAGTGGCCGCGGAGCATCCGTAGCCCCACCAGTAGGTTCCATTGCCGGCTCCTGTGTCGTTCCCGGTCCCATCCCAGACGTGCGGTTCCATCGTATCGGAGTCGTTGTCCGCCAGCGGGAGGGTCAGAAACCCCGAGCATGTGGGAATGGAACCGGGCGTGATCTCGGCGACGTACGCCTGCGTGCAGGGCGCGGCGATCCCGCCGAGCCGAGTGGTGTTCCGGACCGCGTAGACGGACCAGTTCTCCTCGGCGCCCATCGCCGAGATGCCGCCATGGGGGCTATAATCCCCCCACCCGGCCGTGCCGGGTCCGATTCTCAGACCGCCGACGGTCAGCGACCCCGAGGTGAACGTGAAGTTGAGTCCGCCGGTCGCGGCTACGGTGCCGACGTCGACGCCCGTGGGCTTGTTCATCGGGGTCAGGACGGTGTAGATCTCGTAGGTCCCGACGAGGACCCCGAGGGTGCAGCTCGTCGCCCGGGGCAGCAGGAAGCCGCCCGGACCGGCCCCGAACACCACCAGCCCCGCGACCGCCGCACCGACCAGTACCGGGAGCAGGGGGTTCGGTGCCTTCCCGCGCGCGAAACGGTGCCGCCGAGGTCGAGGAGAGCCCTCGACGCGGTCGTTGTCGGGACCATCCATGAACGCCCGCGGCTGGCTCACGCGCCCCTCGAAACGCCGGCCGGTGCGTAGCCAAGCTCGGCCCTTTAGCATTCCCCGCCGGCGGCGGTCCCCCGAGCGTCCGCCGGGGGGGGCGTCCGGTCCGGGTCGCGGCGGCGACCGCCCTAGTACGCGCCGGTGACCGCTCCCTCGGCCGTCAGGTCGATCGCCTCAGCGGCGGGCCGCGTCGGGAGGCCCGGCATCGTCTCGATGTCGCCGAGGTAGGCGACGGTGAACCCGGCGCCGGCCGAACGCGAGTACCGGTGCACGGCGACGCGGAAATCTCGGGGGCGATTGAGCCGCTTGGGGTCGTCGGAGAGCGAGAGGGGCGTCTTGGCGAGGCAGACCGGCCCCTCGGCCTCCCCGATCGACTCGAGGTGAGTCCGACCCTCGACCGCCTCGGGCCGCTCATCGGCGCCGTCCGCCCCGTAGAGGCGCGTGGCGACGATCTCGACCTGCCGCACCAGCGGGGTGCCGGGCGGATACAGCGGCCGGGTGCGCCGGCCCTCCGCCGCGGACCGCATCACCGCCCGGGCGAGCTCCTCCATGCCGGCGCCTCCCTCGCCAAAGCCCCGGGCATCCACGGCGACGACGCCCCGGCGGGAGCACAGCCCACGGACGGCCTCGGACTCCTCGGTCGAGTCGCCCGGGAACCGGTTCAAGGCGACGGTCGTCGCCGCCCCGAGGGCCTCCAGGTTCTCCAGGTGCTTCTCCAGGTTCTCGAGCCCCCGGCGCAGCGCCTCGGGGGCCGGATGGGCCGACTCGACGTCGGAAGCGCCGCCCTGGACGCGCAGCCCCCGCTGGGTGACGACGAGCACGGCCGCGTCGACATCGACGCCGATCGCCGGCGTGACGATGTCCACGAACTTCTCGGCGCCGAGCTCCGTGGCGAACCCCGCCTCGACGACCGCGTAGTCGCTGGTCGCGAGCCCGAGCTCGATCGCCAAGCGACTGCAGGTGCCGTGCGCGAGGTTCCCGAACGGACCGGCGTGGACGAGAGCGGGCGTTCCCCCCGCGGTCTGGACGAGGTTCGGCTCGAGCGCGTGTCGCAGGAGCGCCGCCATCGCCCCGGACGCGCCGAGCTCCTTCGCCCGGATCGGTCGGTCCTCCCGACCGTAGCCGACCAGGATCCGCCCGAGGCGGGTCCGGAGATCGTCGTAGTCGCGCGCCAGGGCCAGGATCGCCATCACCTCGGAGGCGGCGGTGATCAGGAAGGAGCTCCGGTAGGGGACCTGCTTCGGCACGCCGTCGCCGATCAGGAGGTGCCGCAGCGCCCGGTCCTCGGCATCCAGCGTGCGGTTCCAGAGGTAGCGGCTCGGATCCAGCCCGAGCGGGTTGCCGTGGAAGAGGTGGTTGTCGGCGAGCGCCGCCAGGAGATTGTGGGCGGCCCCCACGGCGTAGATGTCGCCGGTGAACCCTAGGTTGATCTCGGTCGCGGGCTCGACCGTCGCCCGCCCTCCACCGGTCGCGCCGCCCTTGATCCCGAAGACCGGACCGAGGGACGGTTGTCGCAGGCAGGCGGTCGAGCGGACCCCGCACCGGCTGAGGCCATCGGCCAGCCCGATCGTGGTCACGGTCTTCCCCTCGCCGTGGCGCGTCGGGGTCATCGCGGTCACCAGGACCAGTTTGCCGCGCCGGCCGGAGGCCGCGCGCTCACGAACCGATCGGACCGCGACCTTCGCCGCCCCCGCTCCCGCTGCGGCGTACTCCTCCGGGCCGAGGCCCAGCCGACCTGCCAGCTCCGCCAACGATGCCATCGAACCGTACCTCCGCACCGGTCGACGTCACGCGTCCTATCAAGCGCTGCGGGGTCGGCCGCGACACGCTGGGTCGTTATCTGAGGCCCCGCGGTGACCGTCCGTGGCGTACCCCCAGCTCCAGCCCGTGGACCGGGACCCGGAGGCGTGCCGCCGGCTCCTGCAGAGGGTCGTCACGAACCGGCTGGCGAACTACGGGGTGCCGGAGTCGCGCCGTGCGCTCCTGCAGGAGCAGCTCGGATCGACCAACCGTCCGATGCGACTCTACTTCGCCGAAGGGCGTCCGGTCGGACTGGTCGGCTGGAGCTCCGGCAACCCGCTCGGGCCGACCGTCGACCTCCTGGTGCTGGAGCCTCCGCACGCCTCGGTCGCGGGGTACGGGGAGCTACTGGACCGCGCCGAGCGGGAGATCGGGCCGGCGCTGTTCCTCTACGGCCCGGTTCCGGGCCTCTCCCTCGGCGAGGAGCGCCAGCTCCTCGAAGCCCGCGGCTTCCGACCGTTCGCGCGTAGCGAGATGACGCTCGACCCGTCGGCCAAGCTCGGCCGGCGTCCGGCGCCGCCCGGCGTGGAGACGCGGCCGGTCCGCCCGGAGGACCGCGCCGAGCTGGGCGCGCTGCACCACCGGACCTACCGGGACCACTTCGACGGTTACCTCTTCCTCGAGCAGGAGGACCGCGTCGAGGATTCCCGCCGGGAGGTCCGACAGATCCTCGAGGGTCGCTGGGGGGCGTTCGTCGCGGACGGCTCGCGGGTCGCGCTCCCGGACGGCCGACTGGGCGGCGCCGTCCTCACGGTGCGCGGCGCCGAGGGGGTCCTGATCGCCCAGGTGATGGTCGACCCCGAGGCGCAGGGACGCGGGATCGGCGCCCGCCTCCTCACCGAGTCGATCGAGGGGCTGCGCGCGCACGGCGACGGGCCGATCTACCTGAACGTGACGGAAGGGAACCGACGGGCGGTCCGCCTCTACGAGCGGCTCGGGTTCGTCCGCACGCTCGGCCCGAGCCAGGACTGGTACCGGGCCGAGCGCATCCCGGTCAGTCCGACGGCCGACGCGGCACCGGGGGCGGGGTCGGCGCGGCGGCCGCCGGCGCCGGGGGCGCCTCCGGCTCGAAGCCCAGCTCCTTGAGGGCACCGAACCCCGTCGCCATCACGAGCCCGAGGCCGACGATCGAGAAACCGGCGGTCAGGTACGTCCCCTGGACGCCGATCGCGTAGGTGAGCGCCCCGCCGGTCGCCTGGCCGACGGGCACGAGCGCGTAGCTGCCGACCTCGTCGGCGGAGAAGACGCGCCCGAGGATCTCGTTCGGAACCGTGGCCTGCGCACTGGAGAGGAAGACCGTCTGGACCATCCCCGGGAGAAGGCCGTAGGCGAAGACGATCGGCAGCGCGAGCCAGATCGTGCGGACGAAGCCGAGCCCGACGACCGTCGTGCCCATGAGCAGGACGAGCGCGATCACGACACGGCCGGCCCGCGGCTCGAAGCGGGCATGGGCGATGGCGAGCATCCCGACGCCCGCGCCGGCGGTGGAGGTGGCGATCATCGCGCCGTACCAGAACCCGTTCGAAAGATCCAGCCAGAAGCGGACGTAGAAGCCGAGCTCGACGAACGCCAGCGCCGTGAGGAGGTTCACCACCAGGGCGCAGATCGTCAGCTCGAACAGGTCGCGCCGGCGGTAGAGGTAGGCGAACCCCTCCCGGACGGCCGGAAGTATCCGGCGCGCCGGCCGGGGCCGCGGGGCGCTCAGATCGGCGCGGACCCCGGCGAGCGCGACCTGCGTCCCGAGGAAGAGGAGGAACGGGACCGCGAGGGCGTAGACGGTGGGCCCGACGTCGAGCACGACCCCGACCAGGAGGGAGGCCGCCGCGCTGGTGCCCGCGGCGATCGCGTAGACGAGCCCGTTGGCGACCCCGAGCTCCGCGGTCGGCACGAGGCGCGGGATCGACGCGTTGTACGCCGGGCGGAAGATCGTGGCCGAGGAGATCAGCAGGGCCCACGCCGGGTAGGCGAGCACCAGCCAGACCGGCAGGTAGAACGAGGGCGCGAGCGGGAGCCGGAGGTCGCCGGACGGGCGGGCGTAGAGGTCCAGCGCGAGCCCCGCCGTCGCGAGGATCGAGACGAGATTGGCGATCCGGAGCAGGAGGTGGCGGTCGTGGCGGTCGGCGAGCGGGCCGGAGAAGAACGCGCTCGCCAGCGTCGGCAAGGCGGAGGCGAGGCCGAGCAGCGCAAGGGCGATCGCCCCGTCCCGCGCGTGGGCGGTCCCCGCGTAGGCTCCCGGGACGGCGAAGAGAAGGATCACGAGGGCCGTGGCGGGCGCCGCGAACTGGAGCGCGCCGGCGAGGACGAAGGCGGGGACCGACTCGTGGCCAAGTACGGCACGGTACCTCGGCGTTCCCTCCGCGGCCACGGCGTGTCGCCGACCGATGGAATCCTCGATAAGCCTATCGCGCGGCGTACGGCCTCGGCGGGCGAAAGTCGCTTGTAGCTTGCGCTCGTCGTGCCCGGCGGGTCCGGTCGTGCGCCTCCTCCACCGTGATCCGACGACCGGGACGCTGAAGCTCCGGCTCGAGACCCCGAGCGACCTCTGGCGGATCGCCCGGCTCGTCCGGCCCGGGGAGATGGTCGGCGCCTCGACCACCCGCCGGGACCCGGAGGCGCCCCTCGATGTCCCCGGCGCCGAGCGCAGCCGTCGCCGCGTCTACCTGGCGGTGCGGGCCGAGCAGGTCGAGTTCCACGGCTTCTCCCAGCACGTGCGCATCACCGGACCGATCGTGGAGGGACCGTTCGACATCGGCCGGCACCACACGCTGGACCTGGAGGAGGGGAGCGACGTCACCGTCACGAAACCCGGGCTCACGCCCGCGGACCAGGCCCTGCTCGACGAGGGGCTCGACCGCCGCGGCGACCCGGCGATCCTCCTCGCCGCCGTCGACTGGGGCGACTCGTCGATCGTGCGGATCCGCGGACGCGCGATCGAGCCGATCGCGGACGTGCGGCGTACGCTCGCCGGCAAGCAGTACGAGGGCGGGCAGGGCGAGAAGGACCGCTCCGCGTACCTCGAGGAGCTCCGGGGCCTGCTCGTCCGCGAGGGGACGTCGGCGACGGCCGTGGTCGTCGCGGGCCCCGGCTTCCTCAAGGAGGCGCTGGCCCGCCGCATCGGCGAGACCGAGCCGGAGCTCGCCCGCCGCCTGAAGGTCTACCCGGCGGCCGAGGGAGGCCGGGTCGGCGTCGACGAGCTCCTAAGGTCGGGACGGGCGAGCGAGGTCCTGCGCGCGAGCGTGGCCGCCGAGGAGGCGGAGGTCGTCGAGCGGCTGGTGCAGGCCGTCGCCGGTGGGCGGCGCGCCGCGGTCGGGCTCCGCGAGGTCGCCGAGGCGAGCGAGGCGGGCGCGGTCGAGACGCTGCTGGTCGGCGAACGGCTCCTCACCGCGCCGGCCGTCCTCGCGATCCTCGATCGGTCGCGGGGCTCGCGCGCGCGGGTCTTCGTGGTGCGGGCCGACGACCCGCCGGGACGGCGCCTCGCCGGCCTCGGGGATATCGCGGCGATCCTGCGCTACGACTGGAGCAGCGAGGGCCCCGCTACGGGATCGCCTGCACCGCCTCGCGGAGCTCCTCGAGGCGGCGGCGCAGGTCCTTGAGCGCGAACCGCAGCGCCTCCCGGGCGCTCAGCGAGCCGTCCGTGTCGAAGCGCAGGAAGAATCGCTCCTCGTCCGGCTCGATGTGGATCGAGCCGTGCTCGCAGCTCTTCTCGCAGGCGTGGCAATCGATGCACTTGACCTCGTCCGTGACGGTGAGCTTGCCGTCCCCGAAGCGGAGGATGTCGACCGGGCAGGAGGCGGCGGTCCGCTTCAGGCAGGCGTCCGTGCACCCCTCCTTCCGCGCGATCTTCACGTGCGGTCGGGGGTAGATGCCGACGGCGTGGGCGACCTGCCACTTGGCGTGCTCGCGACCGGTCCCGATCACGGCCGTCGCGTAGGCGAGCAGCGCCTGGCGGGCGCCGAGCCGGACGATCGGGACCTCCGGCTCGAGGATCGCGAGCGACGCGTCGCCGAGCGGGACGACGTCCTTCGCGTAGACCGTGCAGGGGCCCTTGCGGTCGATCGAGTACATCACCTGGCAGTTCGCGCAGCCGGCGCCGTTGCAGGTGCACTCGGACTTCCGGCGAAACTGCGAGAGATCGGTCGGGATCGGGAGGAGACCGAGCCGGAGCGCCACGCCCTCGTCGAACATGCTCGTCGACGAGTCGTAGTCCTTGCCGCTCGTCTCGTCGCGGATCGGCCCCAGGTGGAACTCCACGTCCTCGATCGCCAGCTTGGGGACGTCCGCGACCAGCGTCCGGCGGATCGCGTTCGCCTGGGCGGCCGTGACCCCCTCGAGCTCGAGGGTCGTCGACCGGGGCGTCAGCTGCTCGACGGTGACCGGCATCGCTCCCTACATCCGGCGGCCGCGGCGGCCGCCCTTGGGCTTCGTTCCGTCGTGCGGCACCGGGGTGACGTCCTCGATGCGCTGGATCTTGACGCCGGCGCGCGCCAGCGCCCGGATCGCCGCCTGGGCGCCGGGACCGGGAGAGCGCGAGCGGTTGCCGCCGGGCGCGCGGACCCGCACGTGGAGCGTCTCGTAGCCCTTCTCCTTCAGGACCGCGGCGATCTGGTCCGCCGCCTTCATCGCGGCGTACGGGCTCGACTCGTCCCGGGCCGCCTTGACGACCATCCCGCCGGTCGCCTTGGCGAGCGTCTCCGCGCCGGTGATGTCGGTGACGGTGATGTGAATGTTGTTGTAGCTCGCGAAGATGTGCGCGATCCCGACCTTCGTCACGACGGCACCCCCTCCGCCGGCGGGGGCGGCGGAGGCGCGCCACCGCGGCGTTCCAGGCGCTCACGGAGCGCCGTGCGCACCGCGTGCCCCTCGTCCGCGAGCGGGCTCGAGACGGTGTAGCCGAGCCGCGCCTCCTCGGCCGACGGGAGCAGGGTCCCCGGCCGGCGGACGCGGTGCTCGCCGACCGAAAGGTGGCCGTGCACGATCCACTGGCGGGCGCTCCACGGGGTGGGGGCGAGGCCCTTGGAGAAGACGATCCACTCCAGGCGCCGGCGCAGGATATCCTCCGTGGAAAGGGCGAGCACGTCGTCGAGCGTCGGCGTGCCGGCGCTCAGGATCCCGAGGCGGGACAGGCGGCCCAGCAACTGGTTCGTCTCGCGCTTGGCCTGCGGCACCCCGGCCCGGAGGCGAGCCTGCAGCTCGCGGGCCTGGCGACGGAACCCCCGGAGGACCGACTGGGCCTTCCAGAGCTCGCGCTTGTTCTTCAGGCCGTAGCGCTCGAGGAGCTTGCGCTCCTCCTCCATCCGGGGGCCCTCCCACGGATGCTTCGGCGTGTCGTAGCGACGGCGCAGGAACTTCGGATCGCCCATCGTCGCCCGCCTACGCCTTCTTCTCCGCCGCCGGCGCGGCCGCCGCCGGAGCGGGCGTGGCCGCGGCGGCCGGCGCCGACTCCTTGCCGGCGGCCGCCGCCGCTTCCTTCGCGGCCTTCTTCAGCACCCCGGCCGCCATGCCGGTCCGGCCGTTCGAGCGGGTCCGCTGCCCACGGACCTTCTGGCCCCGCTCGTGGCGGACGCCCCGGTAGCTCCGGATCATCTTCATCACGTTCACGTCGTCGCGCCGGCGCGTCTCCAGCTCGGCGCCGAGAAGGTGGGGCGACTCGCCCAGGATCGGCTCGGTCGGATGGTTGATCATCCACGGCGGGAGCTGCTTCGGGAGGCTCTGCAGGGCCGTCTCGAGCCCCTCCACGACCGGTTCGGCGAGGTCGCCGATCATCGCGTGCGGGTCGACCTGCGCCAGACGGCAGGTCGCCTCGGCGAGGCGGAGCCCGACCCCGCGCACCCGCGTCAGCGCGAGCGCCGTCGATCGCGTGCCGTCCAGGTCGGTGTCGGCGACACGGACGATGTAGCGGAAGTTCGGGTTGGTGGGGACGAACTTGGGGGCCTTGCCGGTCGGGGGTCCCTTGGACTTCCCCTTCCCTTCCTTCGTCTCCTTGGAGTCCTTCCCGTCCTTGGCCTCCTTGCCCTTCGCTCCGCGCTCGCGACGCCCTCCCTTCTCCGTCGCGGCCTCGGTACCGGCGGCGGGCCCGCTCGCGGCGGGTTCCTCCTTCGCCGGCTCCTTGGCTTCCTTCGGCGTTCGACTCACCTCGGTGCGCGTGATGCTCCGACGTCGCCGGGAGCGCCGGAGGCCTACGCCCCGGGCGTCCCCGCACGGCTTCGGGGGCGGCGGCCGAGCGACCTTCGGTTCTTAACCCCTTCGGCGGCGAGCGCCGCCTCGAGGACCCGGTACCCCGACGCCCGGGCCAGGACCCGCACTTCGGGCGCCCAGTGCGCGGCGAGCCACTCCTGGTAGAACCGGATCCCCTGGCTGCCCTTGCCGACGAGAAGGAGTCGGCCGCCCGGCCGAAGGTGCGCCGGGGCCTCGGCGAGGAGCCGAAGGATGAACGGACGGCCGGCGTGGTAGGGCGGGTTGCTCGCGATCAGATCGAACCGCTCGTCGCCGACCGGCTCGAAGAGCGGGCCGATCCGGACCGTTCCGTTCGCCGCTCGGTTCCGGGCGAGGTTCTCCCCGGCGAGCCGGGCCGCGCGGTGGTTGACGTCGGTGAGCAGCACCTGGCCGTCCGGCGCGCTGCGCGCCGCGGCGACCCCGACGGCCCCCCAGCCGCAGCCGAGGTCGAGGACCCGAGCGTCCCGGGCGGGCGCGAGGTTCTCGATGAGCAAGGCCGTCCCGGGGTCGAGCCCGTGCGAGGCGAAGACGCCGGTATCGACGACGAACGAGAGGAGCTCCCCGCGGTAGAGGAAGCGCAGCTCACGACGCCGGGGTCGGGCGTGCGGCCGGGCGGCGAAGTACTGCTCGCCCGACGCGCGGGCCGGCGTCACGACGCTCGCCGTCGGAAGAACGAATCACGACGGCCCTCGGCCGGCCCCGCGCCCGCGCCGAGCGCCTCCCGCAGCCGTTCCCGGTCCTTGCCGGAGAGCGCGCGAGGGATCTCGACGTGCGCCGTGACGATGAGGTCCCCGCGGCTGCTGCCCCGCAGCCGCGGGAAGCCGTGGCCCCGCAGACGGAACTGCGTCTCGGGCTGGGTCCCGGCGGGGATCTGAAGGTCCGCCTTGCCGTCGAGCGTCGGCACGGTGACGGAGCCACCGAGAAGGGCCGTCGCCAGCGGGACCGTCGTCTCGGCGAAGGCGTCCTGGCCGACGCGCCGGAACGGCGTCGACGACTCGAGCAGGACCTGGACGTAGAGGTCTCCGGCGCGCCCGCCCGGGCGGCCGGCCTTCCCGTGCCCGGGGACCCGGAGCACGGCGCCGTCCTCGATGCCCGCCGGCACGTCGAGCTCGATCTTCTCGACGTTGGTGATCGTGCCGCTGCCCCGGCAGTTCGGGCATCGCTCCAGGATGCGACGGCCGCTCCCGTGGCAGCGCGGGCACTCCCCGATCGTGATCAGCTGCGTGTAGCCGCGGTTCTGCACGCGGCGGACCTGGCCCTGGCCGCCGCACTCCGGGCAGACCTCGAGGGCGGTGCCGCCCTTGGCGCCGGTCCCCCGGCAGTCCGGGCACGGCCGCGCCCGGGGGACCTCGAGCGTCGGGTGGGCGCCGTGGATCGCCGCCGCCACGGACAGGCGCAGCGTCATCTCGACGTCCGCCCCGCGGCCGCGCTCGCGGCTGGCGACCCCGCCGAACGGCAGGCCGAAACCGGTGAACAACTGCTGGAAGAGCGGCGAGGCGCCGAAGAGGTCCTCGAGGTCGCCGACGTGCGTGAAGTTCTGCCAGGTGAACCCGCCGGGGCCGAACTCCGACTCGACGCCCGAGAAGCCGAGCTGGTCGTAGCGGCTGCGCTTGGCCGGGTCGACCAGGACCTCGTAGGCCTCGGAGAGCTCCTTGAACTTCTCCTCGGCGACCTTCGGGTTCTCCTTCGAGACGTCCGGGTGGTACTGACGGGCGAGCTTGCGGTACGCCGACTTGATCTCGTCCGGCGAGGCGCCCTTCGCGACGCCCAGCACCTCGTAGTAGTCGCGCTTCGTCGGCATCGAGCGTCCGAGCGTGCGAGTTCCCGTCCACTCCTAGGACGTTCGCTACTTACGCTTTCGGCGCGGCGGCCCGGACCGACGGGCTTCCCAGCCGAACCGGACCGGCGTACCGGCCCGGACCGCCCCGCGGTCGCTCGCCCGCCCCTCGGCGACCGCCACCTCGAGCGTGCCGAAACTCGAGCCGAGGACGAAACGCGTCCCGCCGCCGGCCGCCTCGTAGCTGCGGTGCACCGGAAGGCGCTGCGTCCGCCCCCCGAGGCCGACCTTGACCGTCGAGCGGCCGGTCGGGAGCCACGCCGTCGGCACGTTCGTCACGAGGTTGCCGAATCGGTCGACGTGCGCCACCGCCCCGCGGGCCCCATCGGCCTCCCGGTGCGGCCCCGGGACCGGCAGGGGAGCCGGCTCCTGGCGCGGTCCGAGCTCCCGGGCGGGCCGACCGAGGGCGAGCTGCGCCGCGGCGGGCGCGAAGACGTCGCGCCCGTCGAACGTCGTGCCGACCCGCTCGGCGCCCGGCCGGACGTTCGTGATCGTGTAGGCGCGCCCGCCGCCGTGGAGGGTCGCCAGCGGCGCGAGGACGCCGTTGTCCGGTCCCACGAGCGCCGAGCCGTCGCCGCAGGCGATGGCGATCGGCCGGCGCCGGCCGCCGACCCCGGGGTCGACGACCACGACGTGGACCGCGCCCGGCGGCAGCCGGGTGTGGATCTCACGGAGGACGAACGCCGCTTCGGCGATGTCGTGGGGCCGGAGCTCGTGGGTCAGGTCGACGATCCGATCCGGAGGCAGGGCCGCGAGCAGGACGGCCTTCATCTGGGCGGCGTACGCCGTCCCGAGGTCGGTCGCGAGGGTGACCAGCCGGGGCCTCCGAGGACGACGGCCGGCGGCCGTCACGTTGCGCCCGTCGGGCCTACGACTTCATGATCGCGACGAGGAAGATCCCGACCGCGACCAGAGCGCCGATGACGGCGGCGACGATGATGAGGAACGCTTCCCAGATCAGCGCGCCCAGGAACCCCTTGTGGCCCCCGAACCAGCCGTCGTGGTAGGCGAATCCGGCCAGCAGGCCGATCACGACCCCGGCGGCGAGGAGGCCGACGCCGACGGTCCGGCTCTTGCCGCTCCCGAAGTACGCCGTGAAGATCCCCGCGAGGATCAAGAACAGCGCAAAGACCAGGAGGAAGATCTCCAGGAACTGCCAGCCGCCGATGCTCACCGCGGTGCCCCACATCGCCACATCCATCATACCGTTGGTTCCTCAGATCCCTCAGAACTTGATGCCCGTGAGTGTCTTCGTGTCAATCACGCCCGCGACGGAGCGGATCTTGTCGACGACCAGCTGGCCGAGGGCGTTGAAGTCCTCCGCCTCCACCTTCGCGATGAGGTCGTACTCGCCGAAGAGCGGGTGCAGCTCCACGATCCCCTTGACCCGGAGCAGCTCGGTGTAGACCTCGTGCTCTTTGGCCGGCGCCGTACTGATCAGGACGAAGCCGATCGCCAAGCGCGACGCACCCCTAAGCCGAGGGCGCGAGAAGTCGGTCGCCTAATAAGCGTGTCGAGAAGGCGGTCTCCGCCGAGAGAAAAGCGGCCCGTTCCCGGCCCGCGCCTCCGCGCTTGGAATTAAGACGGGGTCCGCACGATGCGGCCCCGCGATGGCCGAGGCGCTGCGCACCTGGTCGGGCCGGCTCGTCGCCCGCCCGTGGCTGCTCGCCTTCGCGCCGATCAACGCGGCGACCGCCGGTTTCGGCGTGGTGCTCCCGCTGCTGATCCTGATCCCGCTGCACGGCAGCTGGGCCCAGGTCGCCGTTGCAGCGACGCTGTTCAACACCGCCGTGATCCTCTCGTCGGTCCTCTGGGGCCACCTCTCGGACCGCTTTCCCCACCGCCGGTTGTTCCTGGCGATCAGCTACGCGGGCTACGCCGTCCTCTACGCCGTGCTGGCGGACGTCCGCTCGGTCGCCACCCTCTACGGGCTGTATGCGATCCTCGGCGCGGTCTCCCCGGCCGGGGTGAGCGCGTCGAACCTGCTGATCCTCGAGAAGTTCGGGGAGGCGGAACGGGCGACGGCCTACGCCTCGTTCCAGGAGATGGCGATGCTCGGCTCGCTGCTCGGCCTGGTGCTGGGCTTCTTCTGGACCGCGTCGAACGACGCGCTCCGCTCGCTGCTCCTCGTGCTCGCGGTGCTGGCGGCGATCAGCGCCGTCGCGCTCTGGTTCGGCATCTCCGAGGCGGCGCAACGCCTCACGACCGCGAACGTCGCCCAGCATCCGGCCGGGCGCTTCTCCCGACTGCGTCCGCACATCGGTCTGCGGAACCCGATCCCCTTCTTCCCGCTCCGCCCCGCCTGGCGGCCGCACCCGCTGGCCCGCCTGCGGGCCTGGGCCGCCGAGGAGCTGCACCACGAGCTGCCGCTCGTGCTCGTCGCGACGTTCCTCTTCAACCTCTCCTCGAACCTGTTCAACATCTCCTACATCCCCTACCTGTACGCGGCCGGCCTCGCGACCTCCGCGATCTTCCTCGTCAACCTCGCGAACAACTTCGTCCAGACGCTCGTCTTCCCGACGACCGGCGGTCTCGCGAATCGGCTCGGCGCCGACCGCCTCGTCGGGCGGGCGACGTACGTCCGCTGCCTCGGCTACCTCGCCACCGCGGGCTTCACGTTCGTCGCGATCACCGACCGCGGGCTGCTCGCGGCGAACGTCCTCGTCTACGCGCTCCTCGGGGGCGCCATCGCCGTCTACACGACCGCGAGCAGTCTGATGCTGTTCCGCGGGATCGAGCGCCGGGACCCGGGCCGTCTGCTCGGTGTGAACAGCGCGCTCGGCGGGGCCGCCGCCGTGCTCGGGGCCGGCCTCTCGGGCGTGCTCGCCCTCTTCGGCTCGTTCCGACTCGTCTTCCTGGTGGCGGCCGGCATCCTCCTCGCTTCGGTGCCGTTGTGGACGGCGGCGAGCGTCGCCTACGGCCGACGCCGGGCCTCCGAGCGGCTCGAGGCGCCCCCGAGGCCCGACGGCCCGGCAAACCCCATTAGGGCGACGTAGGCTCCCCGCCCCGCACGGACGGGTCGATGGCGCAGGGGAGCGAGGTCCAGCGGGGCCTGGAGGACGTCGTCGCGCTGGAGTCGCGGATCTGCTTCATCGACGGAAAAGAGGGCCGGCTGATCTACCGGGGCTACGACATCCGCGAGCTCGCGGCCCACGCGACGTTCGAGGAGGTCGCCTACCTGCTGTGGTACGGGCGCCTGCCGACCGCTTCGCAGCTCGCTGAGCTGCGGGGGCGGCTCGCGTCGCTGCGCACGATCCCTCCGGAGCTGGCCCGCCAGCTCGACGCGCTACCGGCCGACGCACCCCCGATGGACGTCCTCCGGACCGCGGTGAGCGCGCTCGCCGTCTTCGAGCCGGGGGAGACGAGCCCCGGGCCGAGCTCGATCGGCGGCGCCCAGCGGTTGACCGCGGCGCTCCCCACGATCCTGGGGACCTACCACCGACGACGGGCGCATCTGCCGCCGCTGGAAGCGCGCCCGGAGCTTTCGCACGCCGCCTACCTTGCCTACGCCCTCCTCGACCGGGCGCCGAGCGAGCTGGAGGCGCGCGCGATCGATGTCGCCCTCATCCTGCACGCCGACCACGACCTCAACGCCTCGACCTTCGCCGCGCGCGTCACGGCCTCGACGCTCAGCGACCTCTACAGCGCCGTGACGAGCGCCGTCGGCGCTCTCAAGGGGCCGCTGCACGGCGGGGCGAACGAGCGCGTCCTCGATCTCCTGGACGAGATCGGCGAGCTGGAGCGGGCCGACGAGGTCGTCCGCGGCAAGCTGGCGCGCCACGAGCGGATCATGGGGTTCGGGCACCGCGTCTACAAGGTCGAGGACCCGCGGGCGACGATCCTGCGCGAGTGGTCCCGGAAGATCGGCGAGTCGAAAGGGGACCTGCGCTACTACCGGCTCCTTCAGCGGGTCGTCGAGGTGGTGCACCGCGAGAAGGGGCTCTATCCGAACATCGATCTGTACTCGGGCTCGGTCTACGCGCTGATCGGCATCCCGCGGGACCTGTTCACCCCGGTCTTCGCCGCGAGCCGGGTCGTCGGCTGGACGGCCCACGTGCTCGAGGAGTACGACGACCTCCGCCTGATCCGGCCCCGCTCGCAGTACGTCGGGCCGACCGACCTCTCCTGGACCCCGATCGGGGACCGGAAGTAGCGTCGCGGCCGGCGGCCTCGACCCACATCAGCGGGTAGCGCAACTCCGGCCGGTGGGCGAGCCGGGCGTTCACCCGC
>JASHTI010000021.1 GCA_030040625.1 Thermoplasmata archaeon | reverse complement strand
GTAGGCGAGCCCGACGCCGACCCCGACGACGATCAGCGCCCGGAGCCAGTTCATCAGGGCGACGCGGCGCTGCACCCGGCGGGGCGCGCCCGACAGCCCGCCCGCGGGGATCGGCCGGCCCTCCCCGCACAGGCCGCACTCGGTGGCCCCCGGGGCGACGGCGGTGCCGCAGAAGCGGCAGACCCCCCACGTCGTCGCGCTCGTCGCCGAGGCCCCCATGGCGACCGTCGGAGCCGGCGGGGACCCTTTTCGGGTTTCGTACGAACCCGGGCCAACTAGCCCTTCTTCTTCGGGAGCGCGACGTTGGCGAGCACGCTCTTCTGCCGGGTGTAGGCCGCGACGGTGCCGATCCCCTGCTCCGCGCCGACCCCGCTCTCCTTGAAGCCGCCGAACGGGCTCTGCGGGAACGTCAGGGGCGGGTCGTTGAGCACGACCATGCCCGCGTCGAGCCGGCGGGCGAGGTGGTGGGCGCTGGCGAGGTCCCGGGTCCAGACGGAGGCGAAGAGGCCGTACGGCGTGTCGTTCGCCAGCGCGACCGCCTCCTCCAGCTCGCGAAAGCCGAACGTCGCCAGGACCGGCCCGAAGATCTCTTCCCGGGCGACCCGGGAGGACGGGGCCAGGTCCGCGACGACCGTGGGGCGCACGAAATTGCCGTCCCGAAGGCGCGGATCGTCCGGCTTCGCGCCCCCGGCGACGATCGTGGCCCCGTCGTCGCGGGCGAGGCGGACGTAATCGAGGACGCGGGACTCCTGCTCGCGCGAGACGATCGGACCCATCTCGACCCCCTCCTCGGTCCCCGGCCCCAGGCGCGTCGCCTCCGCGATCGCCTTCAGGCGCTCCAGGAGCGCCGCCCGCACCGAGTCGTGCACGATGAGGCGGGAGCCGGCCCAGCACATCTGGCCGGCGTTGCCGAAGATCCCGTTCGCGATCCCGCGCGCCGCCCGGTCGAGGTCGGCGTCGGCGAGGACGACGACGGGGCTCTTCCCCCCGAGCTCGAGCGTGGCGGGGATCAGCCGCTCGGCCGCCAGCGCCGCGATCCGCCGGCCGACCTCGCTGCTGCCGGTGAACGAGACGGAGCGGCAGCGCGGGTCGCGCAGCAGGGCCTCGCCCAGGCGGCCGCCCGGCCCGGGGACGACGTTGAGGATCCCGTCCGGCACCCCGGCCTCCCGCGCGAGCCGGGCGAGCCGGATCGCCGTCACGGGCGTGAGGCTCGCCGGCTTCAGCACCACGGCGTTGCCGGCGGCGAGCGCCGGCGCGACCGAGCGCATCGCCAACACCAGCGGGAAGTTCCACGGGGCGATGTGGACCGTAACGCCGAGCGGTTCGCGGACGGTGTAGTTGAAGCGGCTTCCCGGGACCGGGATCGTCGTGCCTTCGAGCTTGTCGGCGAGCCCGGCGACGTACTCCAGCGTCCGGACGACGAACCCGACGTCCCCGCGCGCCTCGCGGAGGGTCTTGCCCATGTTGTGCGATTCGAGGGCGGCGAACTCCTCCTGCTGCTCCTCGAGGCGCTGGGCGAGCCGGAGCAGCGCCTTCGCCCGCTTCGCCCCGTCCCCGCCGGCCCAGTCCGTGCTCTCGAACGCCCGCTGGGCCGTCTCCATCGCCCGGCGCGCGTCCTCCTCCGCGCCGACCGCGACGCGGGCGAAGGGCCGATTCGTCGCGGGATCGAGGAGCTCGCCGGTCTCGCCCGCGGCGGAGGCCCCCTCCACCCCCCCGATCAGGACGCCGTACGTCGCTTCGGCCGCCATCGCCGGTCCGACCGCCGGGCTCAGATAGCCGTTAGGGGGCCGCCGGCGGGTCGAGCCGGTACGCCCGTCCCTTCCAGAGCACGGATCCACCCCGGAGGCCCCGCCCCAGCGACGCGGTCACCAGCACGACGTAGTAGCCGACGGCGATCGGATAGAGGAGGCCGTACGCCGCCGGGGCCCCAACCGCCCTCGCCCACGCCACGTGCTTGCCGAGGAGCGCGACCGCGAGGACGACCCCGATCGCGAGCAGCGGAGCGCTCGCGAGGAGGACGCCGACCGGCACGACCAGCAGCGGCAGCCAGTAGAGCGCGATCAGCCCGGCGAGGAACCCGAGCTGGCGGCCGGCCGAGAACCGGGTGTCGTGGATGTTCTTCAGCAGCCCTTCGAACATCTCGCCGCGATCGCGGTACATCCGCGTCGTCGCCAGGGCGGGCGCCCACGCGACGCGGAGCGGGCGCCCGGCGGCCCGGAATCGTCGCGCGAGGGCGACGTCCTCCAGCACGACGCCGCGTACGGCGGCGTGGCCCCCGACCGCTTCGTACTCCTCCCGGCGGGTCAGCCAGAACTGCCCGTTCAGCATCGCCGCCCGCGCGCCATCGCGATTAACCCGGGGCGCCCGGAAGTAGGTCAGCACCATCTGGATGTAGAACGGGAGGACCAGCCGCTCCCAGAAGCCGACCATCTCCACCCGGGGCGCGATCGTCGCCGCCGCGGCCCTCTCCCCCTGGGCCCAGGCGAGCACGGTGCGGATCGCTGTGGGGTGGAGACGGACGTCCGCGTCGAGGAAGAGCAGCCAGTCGCCGTGGCTCGACCGCGCGCCCGTCCAGCAGGCCCAGTTCTTTCCGACCCAACCGTCGGGCAGCGGCGGCTCGTCCACGAGCCGCACCCGCGGCGCGCGCGCGAGCACGATGGCGCGCGTGCGATCGCGGGAGCCCCCTTCGACGACCACGATCTCCAGCCCGCCGATATCCTGGGCCAGGAGGCCGTCGAGCGCCGCCTCGAGATCCCCCTCCTCGTCGCGGGCCGCCACGATCACGCTGACCGAGGCGGTCCCGGGCCCGCCCGGCCCGAGCGGGTCGAGCCGCGGCATCTGGTAGGCGAAGAGGAGCGCCACGCCCTGGAAGAGCAGGACGAGGACGGCGGCGGCCGCCGCGAGGAGCACGACGGCCAGCGCCAGCACGCTTCGCGGCAGACGCGCGCTGATAAAGACCCGCTCGCTCGGCGGGCGGCAGCGCGGTGATGACGACCGTCGAGCATCCGCGCGTCCGCCCCGGCGAGCTCGAGGAGCGCGCCTACCAGGCGGCGATCTCCGCCGCCGCGATCTCCCACAACACGCTGGTGGTCCTGCCGACCGGGCTCGGCAAGACGACGATCGCGCTCCGGGTGATCGCCGAGCACCTGCTGCGCGAGCCGACCCGGTCGGTCCTCTTCCTCGCCCCGACCCGACCGCTCGTCGTCCAGCACGCGCGGGAGGTCGCCCGGGCGCTCTTCGCCCCGAGCCCGCTCGTGCTCACCGGCTCGGTATCCCCGGAGCGACGTCAGGAGCTCCTGCGGCCCCCGCAGGTCGTGGTCGCCACCCCCCAGGTCGTGGCGAACGATCTCGTCGCCCACGACTTCCCGATCGGCTCGTTCTCGCTGGTCGTCGTCGACGAGGCGCATCGGGCCGTCGGCGACTACCCGTACGTCACGATCGCCCGAGCCGCCCGCAGCGGGGGAGCGACCCGGATCCTGGCGATGACCGCCTCCCCCGGTGGGAGCCTCGAGCGGATCCGGGAGGTCTGGGCGAACCTCGGGATCGAGCGGTTCGAGTACCGGACCGAACAGAGCCCGGACGTGGCGCCGTACCTGCACGGCGTCGGCCTGGAGACGGTGGAGGTCCCGGTTCCGCCCGAGGTCCGCCACCTCGCGATCCTGCTGCGAGCGGCGGTCCAGCGGGCCGCGCAGACGCTGGTCCGGCTGGGGCTGCTCGCCGAGGGCGACGTGAGCCGCCGAACGGTCCTCGCGGTCGGCGATCGCCTCCACCGCCGGCTCGCGGTGGAGCGGGGGAGCGGCGAGGCGGCCTCGGCCGGCTTCTGGCAGGCCGTGACCGCGCAGTCGGTCGTGATGAAGGGACTGCACGCGCTCGACCTCTGCGAGAGCCAGGGGGTCGACGCGCTCCGCGAGTTCTTCGCCCGCCAGAGCGCGGGCCAGGGACGCCGAGCGACGCCGGCCCAGCGGGCGTTCCTCGGCGATCCCGACGTCGAGGAGGTGCGGCGGCGGCTCGCCGCCATGACCGTCGAGCACCCGAAGCTCGCGACGGCGGTGACGCTGGTCGGCGAGGAGCTGCGGACCCACCCGGGCGCCCGGGCGCTCGTCTTCTCGCAGTACCGGGACACCGTCGACCGCCTCGTCGAGGAACTCGCCGCGCTGCGCGACCCGCAGGTCCGCGCCGCGCGGTTCGTCGGGCAGGCGGCGCACGGCCGGGACCCCGGTCTCTCGCAGAAGGAGCAGGTCGGCCTCCTGGACCGGTTCCGGGCGGGCGAGCTCAACTGCCTGGTCGCGACCTCGGTCGCGGAGGAGGGGCTCGACATCCCGGCGACCGACCTCGTCGTCTTCTACGAGCCGATCCCGGATGTCATCCGGACGATCCAGCGCCGCGGGCGCACCGGGCGCAGCCGCGCCGGCCGGGTCGTCGTCCTCGTCGCCCAGGGGACCCGCGACGAGGGGCTCCACCGGGCGGCGCACGCGCGGGAGCGCCGGATGCACGCGATGCTGGAGAAGGTCCAGGCCGAGGCGGCCGGTGGAAACCCCCCGCCGGCCCCGAACGCCCGGAGCGTCCAGCGGCTCCTCTCGGAGTTCCGCTAGCGACCCGTGCTGCCGAAGCCGCCCTGCCGGCTCGCCACCGGCCCGACGCGGCCCCGGCGGAAGACCGCCGGGCTCTCGGCGACCAGCCGCACCTGGGCGATCCGGTCGCCGGGGGCGATACGGTAGCGGCCGGCGAAGAGGTACGTCAGGGGGACCCGGACCTCACCGGAGTAGTCCCGGTCGATCGTCCCGGGGGCGTTGACCATCAGGACCCCGCGGGAGGAGAGGCCGCTGCGCGGCCGGACCTCGAGGAACGTGCCGGGAGGGCATCGGACCCGGAGCCCCGTCGGCACGAGCGCGACGCGGCCCCGGGTCAGGACCACCGGGGCGCTCGCCGCGAGGTCGAAGCAGGCCGAGCCGCGGGTCGCTCGCGCCGGCAGGCGGAGCGTCGGGCCGCCGTCCATCGGCTCGATCCGGACGACGGAGGCGCGGCCGGCCACGGCGGGCGGAACGGCGGCCGCTCTTAGGTCGAGCGGGCCGACCCGTCGGCCGCGGCCGGCTCGGCGCCTTCCTCGGTCGCCCCCTGGCTCGCCAGCCAGCGGGCCACGAGATGGCCCTCCGCACGACGGAGGATCTTGCCCAGCGCCGGCCCGCTGCGGCCCGTGCTCCGAGCGAGACGGCCCAGCGTCACTCCGCGCGGGATCGCGTAGTAGCCGAGCGCCCAGGCCCGGGCGAGCATGCGCCCCTGGAGCGCCGTCGGCTCGCCTTCGGAGCGCTCGGGGATCGCCGGCCGCCCGCTCGTGCGGACCACCCGGTAGGGGAACTCCTCGCGGTCGAGCCGGCGAAGGACCCGGCGCAGCGCGCGCTCCTGGCCGTGGAACGAGGCGATCGTCACCTCCTCGGTCAGGCGGAACGGGGCCGTGGGCGTGATGCCGCCGGCGGCGAGCGCGAGCCATCGGCGCAGCCGCTCCGGGTTGCGCTGGCGTGCCAGCAGGATGTAGTCGCGGGTGCGCGGGCGGACGTCGACGACCTCGAAGTGACTGAGGCCGTAGACCGAGCGGACGCGCCGCGCCTCACGCTCGAGCTCCGCCGGGGCCCGGAGCGGACCCTTGCGGCGGACGCGCAGCAGCTCGAGCCGGGAGCCGGTATCGAGCCGGATCGTCTCCAGCAGCTCGATCTCCTCGAACCGCTCGAAAAGGCCGGCCGGTACGAGGCCGAGCCGGACGAGGTCCTCGGTCCGGAACCGCAGCGTGACCGCCTGCATCGCCGTGCGCCGGGGG
>JASHTI010000158.1 GCA_030040625.1 Thermoplasmata archaeon | reverse complement strand
CACCGTTCGCCGCGAGCGCGGAGGCGAGCGGACCGGCGCCCACGCCCGTGAGCGCGGACCGGGCGTCCACCGGGGGCCCCGGAGCCCGAGCGCCCCGCCGCTGGAGCGCGTCGCGCACCTCCAGCAGGTGGCGCTGGCGCCCGACCTCCCGGTCGACGTACTCACCGATGAGGCGAAGCTCCTGGACGCCCTTGATCTCGACCCGGGCACCCCCGTCCGCCGAGACGTTGAGGTCCTCCCGGATGGTGCCGATGCCCCGGCGCACGCGCCGCGTGGCCCGCAGGAGAGCCCCGATCTCCTGCGCCACCTCCCGGGCCTCGGCGCCCGAGGCGATCGTCGGGCCGGTGGCGATCTCGACGAGCGGGATGCCGAGCCGATCCAGCCGGTAGGCGACCTCGCCGTCGCCGCCGCCGATCCGGCGGGCGGCGTCCTCCTCCAGGCAGATCGACAGGATCGGGTGCGCGCGGCCCCCGACCTCGATCTGGCCCCCGACCGCCACCAGGGTGGTCCGCTGGAATCCCGTCGTGTTCGAGCCGTCCACGACGATCTTGCGCATGACCTGCAGCTCGTCGACGGGCCGGCTGCCGAGGAGGATCGCGACCGTGAGCGCGACGTCGAGCGCCTCTTCGTTGATCGGCCGGGGCGGCTCCTCGTCACCCTCGACCAGGCAGTTGCACGGCCCGCTCTCGTAGCGGTAGGCGAAGCCGCGGCTGGCCTGGAACGCGGCGGCCGCGTCGACGGTTCGCTCCTCTCCGCCCGCGGGCCGAAGGCGCCGGACGAACGTGACGTCCGTCCGCTCGGTGAGCTCGGCGGGGCAGGCGCAGAACAGCTTGCCGGTCGCCAGCTGCTGGTGGACCTCGAGCCCGGCCTTCACCGACGCGCCGCCTCCACGGCCCGCCGCGGGCCGAACTCGCCGGCGCGATCCTCCCGGAGCAGCCGGCGGACCCCCTCGGGCTCGGAGGCGTGCCCCAGGGCCCAGAGCATCTTCGCATACGCGGTCTCGGGCAGCAGGTCGTCCAGGTAGAGCACGCCGGCCCCCAGGAGCTCCCGGCCCGTGGCGTAGACGTACGGGTCCACGACGCCCGCCAGGCACTGGGTCGTCATCGCGACGACCACGCCGCGGGCGTGGGCGGCCCGGATCCAGCCGAGGTGCTCGGCGGCCACGTGCCCCAGGCCGGTACCCGCGAGGACGACACCGCGCAGGCCCTGGACGAACGCCGCGGCCCGGTCCCCCGACAGGCCCGGGTAGAAGGTGAGCAGGCCCCCGGCCGGGTCGAGCGGGCCGTCGACGTGCGGAGGGCCGGCGCGCGGGGCGCGGACGTCGCTCGAGAGATGGACCCCGCTCGCGTCCACGGTGCCGAGCACGGGGCCGGGCCGGCTCTCGAAAGCGTCCCGACGGCTGGCGTGCATCTTCCGCACCCAGGTCCCGCGGTGGATCGCGAACCGATCGTCGGAGAGACCGTCGTGCATGACGACGACGACCTCGCCGAGACGACCCTCGCGGGCGAGCCGCACCGCCGCGTGCAGGTTCGACGGGCCGTCCGAGGAGGGACGGTCGGGGGAGCGCTGCGCGCCCACCAGGACCACCGGCCCCGGCAGCTCCGCGAGGAGGAAGCTCAACGCGGCGGCCGTGAACCCGAGCGTGTCGGTCCCGTGGGCGATCACGACGCCCGGCGCGCCCCGACGGAACGCCCCCACGGTCTCCTCGGCGAGCGTGCTCCAGTTCGCCGGCGTGAGATTCTCGCTGAGGACGTCCAGGACCGGGTGGATCACGACCGAGCCGGCCTCCCGCAGCTCCGGGTAGAAGGCGAGGATCTCCGCCGCATCGCCGACCGGTCGCACCCCACCGGTCTCGTAGTCGACCCGCGAGGCGATCGTCCCGCCGGTCGTCAGGAGCTCGACCGCGCCGGGCGCGGGGGCGGCGGCGGGCGCCGGGGGGGTCGCGCGCCGAGGAGGCGGCTCCTCGAGGGGCCGGAACCGGGTCGCCGGTCCGATACGGATCCCGACGTTGTAGCCGGTCTCCAGCTTGAGGGTCAGGACGCGGGGGCCGTCGAGCTCGTGGGAGGGGATGACCGTGCCCGTCCAGACGGTGCCGCGGTCGTCCGTGAGCTCGATCCGCCGGCCGAAGGGGAGCGCGCGGAGAGCCTCCCACGGGTCGCCTGTCGGCGGTGCGTTCAACCTTGCTCCCTCCCCGGGGCCGACGCCCCGACCGGTATAAGCTCGGTCCGTTCGGTTTCGCTTTAATAGGCCGCGCTCCTCGCGCCGTCGGTCCGCGTGGAGCGCGCCGGTGCCCGTGTGGGGTAGCTACGAGCTGGGGGCGCGGATCCCCCGCTCGCTATAGTGGATTATCCTAGAGGCCTGCGGAGCCTCAGACCTGGGTTCGAATCCCAGCACGGGCGTCTAACCCGGGCACTCGGCCCGTAGCGCCCCTACCCGCACGCAGCGTCTTCTCGTGAAGGAGATCTATGGGGTTCGGGACCGACGCGCCTCAGTGCCGCGACAGGGCCATACGGTTCCGCTGGTCGAGCCGACGATAGAACTCGAGTCGAGGCCCGAAGCCGAGAAAGCGTACGACCTCTCCGTCCACCTCGTACACGGCCCGGAAGGCGCGTGGAGGGAAATCCATCAGACGGAGCTTACAGAGCCCGGGATGCCCGTGCACTTCTGCGACTCGGTACCCGAGGCCCGATCTAAAGGGCCGACGAAGCAGCTGGGGAAGGACCTCCTCGAAGGTCTGCCGGATAGAAGGGGGCAGAGCCAGGTACTCTCGGTCCGCAGGGGACCGAAAGACGAGGCGCGCAGGCACCGTCAGCGGCCCCTAAGGGCGCGCAGTTTTGAACGCGAGATGACCTCGTCGCCCGAAACGTCCCGGCCCCCGAGTCGACGCCGTTCCATCATGTTGTACCACGCCACGGGTACATAGTCCTCCGCCATCTCGGCCAACAGGCTGTCCCAGGTCTGGTCGGCGGTCTTCAGAGAGCGCAGGCGTCGGACAACGTCCGAATGGACGGGGATGCTCGTGAGCGTGTTCGAGGCCATGTCAAGTACTGTACATGATGGGCGAGAATAAGGCTTGCCGTCCGGTGGCGGGCGCTGGCGTACCCCCCCCTTCGCCATGGCCTCATCGGCCGGCCGACGTCGTCCCCCCGGATGTAGGGGTCCCTCGAATCGATGCAACTGGAGTGGCCCTATCGAACCGGCGCGACAGTCGCGGCGCCCGATCGACCCCGATGACGAATCCGTTTGCCCTAAAATTGAGGCGAATCCCAGCACGGGCGCTCGCCTCCGGCGGACCGGCCCCCGGGAGCGGGCCCGCGAGGGCCCCTACGCCGGCGGCTTCAGCAACGCGCCGAACGACGACTTCCGCCGAAGCTGTCCGTGCTCGATCTCGAAGATGTTGCAGAACCGGACTACGAACGATCGGCCGTCCTTCTTGGCCACGCGAACGATCCCCTCCGCCACGACCACGTTGTCCTCCTCGACGAGGCGCGTGATCTCCGTCCGCAGCTCGTCCTCGCCGTAGTTCCGCAGGTAGGCGGCCTTCCCCCGCATGACCGCTCCGGTCGGCGGCACCCCGTCGGCCCACTCGATCCACTCGATGTTGTCGGCGAGGAGCGGACCGATCGCCGAGCGGTCCGCGGTGCTGATCTTCGTGACGAGCTCCTTGTTCGCGCTCACGCCGGGCCAGGCCGCCCGGGCGATATAGGGTGCGGAGGGGAGGCGGCGATGGTCGGCGCACCCGGCCGACCGGCGAGGGGACGCCGACCGACCGCTCGGTCCTCCCGCTCCGGGGCGCGGGGCGAGGCACGACATGCGACGGGCCCTTGTAGAGCGGGTGGCTGTCCGTAGCGATGGCGATCGGCCGCACCACCGCGGAGTTCGACGAGATCTCGCCGGTCTACGACGCGACGCGCGAGCCGCTGGAGCCCGCGGTGCTCGATGCGATCGCCGCCACGCTGCGCGGCTGGGAGGTCCGGGCGATCCTCGAGGTCGGCGTCGGGACCGGTCGTGTCGCCGGGCCACTGGCCGCCCGCGGCTTCGGTGTCACGGGCGTCGACGCCTCCGTCGGCATGCTCACCCAGGCGCGGCGCAAGGGGCTCGACCGGCTCGTCCGAGGCAGCGCCTACGCGCTCCCGTTCGACGACGGCCGGTTCGACGTCGCTCTCTTCGTCCACGTGCTGCACGTCCTGGACGATCCGAAGCGCGCGCTCGCGGAGGCGTGCCGGGTCGGGGCCCGGGGCGCCGTCGGCCTGGTTCGACCTCGCTCTCCGACGGACCGCGAGCCGCCGACCGGCGAGCCGCGGCCGCGCGCCCTGGTGATCGAGCGCCTCCGGGCCGAGGGGATCGACGTACCGGCCCACGCCGGTGGCGGGCCCCCGCGGGCCGAGCGGCGACTGCTGGAGGAGCTTCCGCCGGCGCAGCTGGTCCTGGTGCACGAGGAAGAGGTGACCGAGCCGCTCCGCGAGGAGCTGCGCCTGTTCGAACGGCGCGCCAGCCGCTGGACGCTCCGCGTTCCGCCCGAGGCGATGGCCCGGGCGGTGGCAGCGGTACGCGCCGAGCTCGGCGACCGCACCCACCGTTACCACCACCGGCTCGCCCTCGCGCGGTGGGAGCGGCCCCGCTCGGGGTCGTAGACCGCCGCGGGGACCCGGCCCAAGAACCACGGCCCGGACCCCGAAGGGTCCGGGACCGGAAGGGGTTCGCGTGGGCGGCGCCGGCCGACCGTCTAGGCTCCCGGCTTGCCGCCCGAGGGGGGCGCGGCCGAGCTCGAGGAAGCGGCGGGCGTGCGGCCCGTCGGGCCCTCCGTCCACGGCTGGGCGGGCGGGGGCATCGGCGCCTTCGGCTTGCGGACCAGCGCGACGAGGCCGATCAGGACGCCGAGGACCGCGACGCCGACCGCGATCGCCCAGTCGGTGTTGAACGTCCCCTTCGCGACGTACGGCGACGGGCTCGGCGAGACCGCCGTGTAGGCGGCCGACACCCCGGTCGGCGTCCCGGTCACGGAGCCGGTGCCGGTCGGGGTCCCGACCGTGTAGCCGTCGACCGCCCCGAAGCTGTAGTGGAACGTCCCGTTCGTCAGGTCGACCGTCACCGTCGCGCCGGAGGTGGTGTAGGTGGTGCCGTCCACGACGACCGACCAGACGGTCCCGCTGGGGAGGCCGCTGGCGCCGAACGTCACGGCGTAGCGGACCGCGTTGAAGTGCACGGGCAGCACGTAGCCGGCACCGAGCACGGTGATCGTGCCCGTGCCCGGGGCGCCGGTGAAGCTCGTGTTCGCCGAGCTGACCGTGTAACGGTAGCTCGCGTTCGCCGGGACGTCCACCGTCAGGCTGCTCGTCGTCCCGGAGGCGGTGGTGCCCCCGACGTTCGCCGTCCACGTCGTGCCGGACGGGAGCCCGGTCTCCTCGACCGTGACCGCGACCGTCTGCACCGGCGGCGTGCTCGAGCGGAACGTCACCGTCACGGACGCCGCGCCGCTGACGGCGAGGACCCCGCTGGCCGGGCTCGCCGTGAAGCCGTCCGGGGCCACGACCGAGTAGGCGAAGGTGCCGGCGACCGTCGCGACGGTCAGGGTCGCCCCCGTGCTCGAGTACGGCGTGCCGCCGAAGACGACCCACCACAGCGTGCCGCTGGTGAGGCCGCTCGCGGTGAACGTCACCGTGTTGAGCGTGGCGAAGCCGATCGTCACCGTGATCGCGTTCGAGGCCGGGGCGACCGTCCCGGAGTTCGGGGTGATCGCCCAGCCGGCGAGGGCGCCGACGCTGTAGCTGTAGGTCCCCGGATAGACGTTGAAGACGATCGTACCGGAGGTGCTCGACTGCGTGACGCCGTTCAGCGTGACCGACCAGCTCGTGCCGGAGGTCAGCCCGCTCGCCTGGAACGTCACGGAGACCTTCCCCTGCGGGGCGCCGAGCGGGTGGTAGTCCCAGGCGCCGCCGCCGACGATCGCGTAGGGGGCCAGGACGCCGTCCGCGTAGGTGTGCCAGTCGGCCCAGTAGTTGCCGACCAGGCCGCTGCTGTTGAACCAGTTCGCGCTGATCCAGCTGAACGCCTGGACGTGGGCGGCGGAATAGGTGTCCGTCGCGCCGTTGTCGCCGACGAAGTCGTTGTCGTAGACGGTGTTGAGCACCGCCCCCGTCCCGAACGCCACCCCGTAGCTGGTGTCGTTGACGAACTGGCTGGTGGTCACCACGTTGTCGAGGGCGTAGAACCAGGCGCCCCCGAGCAGCCACCCCTCGGCCAGCAGGCCGATGTCGTCCCCGTAGGCGCTGATCCCCGTGAACGTCGACGCCTCGGTGCCGTTGAGGAGCACCGCGTAGACCCCGGCGGTCGCGTTGAGGTTGGCGACGGTGAGGTCGGCCGAGCCGTTGTCGTAGAGCGCGATCGGATAGTCGGTCGCGAGGACGTTCGCGATCGAGACGACGTCGTCGCCCTCGGTGACGACGGCCGCGACCGGTAGCCCCAGCCGGGCCAGGAGGCTGGCGTTCCAGGGGCTGGAGAGCGTGGTGTTCTCCGCGGTGACGCCCCGGATCGTGACCTGCTCACTGTCGAGCGCCGCCACCCCGACCGAGACATCGCCCGCCTCGACGACGGTGAAGACGTCCCCGAAGGAGTTCTCGGTCCCGACGCCGAGCGAGAGGTTGTAGGCGAAGACGCCGGCGGCGGAGTCGTCGCTCCCGCCGAAGAAGACCGTGCCGATGGCGCCACCCTCCGCGAAGACGTTGGTCACGCGGTCGCCGACCGAGTCGTTCGCGAACAGGACGCCGATGCCGCCGTCCTCGGCGCCGACCTCGAGGATCACCGAGTCGTTCGTCCAGTTGAACATCGCGCCGACCGCCTGGTCCGCGGAGACGTCCGTGACCGCGATCTGCGTGTCGTACTCGCCCCAGATACCGATCCCGCCTTGGAGCGCCTCGACGTGCGTGATGTTCGCGTAGGCGTCCCGGCCGAGCAGCAGTCCGAACGATTGCGCGCCGGCGCCGTTCCACGCCGCGATCTCGGTCGCCTGCAGGCCGTCGCTCTCGACGACGACCGCTCCGATCGAGCTGTTCGCGGAGATCCCGGCGAGGTGGGCGTCCTCGCTGTCGATGAGGTAGGCCCCGACCTCGGTGGTCGTGTTCGCCACGAGGTCGGTGATCGCCACGTCGTTCGAGGCGTTCACCGCGACGCCGTAGACCGTGTCGTCGTTCGCGTAGGTGTCCGTCACACGGACCGACGCCGAGTGGTTGATCGCGATCCCGGCGTACGCGCCGTAGACGGAGGTCCCCTGGAAGCTCGCGTCGGCCGAGCTGTTCACGAACACGCCGTAGTAGGCGTCGTAGACCGAGGTGTTCGTGACCGTCGCCGCCGGGCTGTCGTTGAGGACGATCCCGTAGTAGGACGGGCCGATCGTCGTGTTGGCGACGGTCGCGCCGGCCGTCGCCTCGATGAGCATCGTCTCCCAGGCGTAGAGGCCGAACGTGTCCTGGACCGAGAGGTCCGTGAGCGCGACGGCCGCGACGCCGATCGCGAGGTAGTCCGTGTCGAGGACGGTGGTGCCGTTCAAGGCCACGATCCCGGAGCCGTCGATAAGGGCCCCCGTGGAGAGCTCCCCGAGCTCGGAGGCGGTCAGGTTGTCGATCCAGAGGCCGAGGTCGCCGATCGCGGCGAGCCCGGTGGCGGTGTAGTTGAGGTCGGAGATCTCGGTCCCGTTGGCCCACGTGAGGATGTCGGTGAAGAGCGCGACGCCGAGGCCCCCGTAGCTGACCCCCTCCACCGAGGTCCCGTTGAGCGACGTCCAGAACCCGCCGGCGACCTCGACGCCGATCCCGTGGTCGTGGGTGTCGACGATCGTGGTCCCGTTGAGCTGGTTGTGCGCGGTGCCCAGCAGCTCGATGCCGGTCGCGTTGTAGTGGACCTCCGCGACGAGGGTGTCGTCGAAGCTGGTCGCGTTCGAGCCGTAGACCTGGACGGCGACGGCCTCGTAGGCGACGTCGTCGATCGCGAGGTCGAGGAAGGAGGTGTCGTTGTCGTAGGCGCCGAGGACGCCGGCGCCGAACGCGCCGGTGTCGTTGATCCAGACCCCGTCGAGGCCCGTCACGTTGTCGCTCCCGAAGCCGAGCGCGAAGCTGTCGACCTGGACGCCCTCGATGGCGAAGTTGGTGACGAACGTGTCGTTGCTGTGCAGGACGAGGATCCCCTCGCCGTAGCCGAAGGCGTCCCAGGAGTCCGAGATCCAGCTGTAGTTGTCGTACTCCAGCTGCAGCGGGAAGTTGTCGTCGTAGAACGCCCCGACGGAAAGGTTCGTGTAGTTATCCCACGCCCAGACCGCGGTCCCCTCGTTGAACGCCTCCTCGTAGTCGAGGAACGAGACCCCCTGCGAGAAGTAGACCGAGAGGCCGTCCGCCCCGTCCGCGTAGAGACCGACCACGTCCACGTCGTAGGCGGCCAGCAGGTAGCCGCCGCTCGCGAAGTCCGTGAGGTCGAGGTAGGCGATCGTGGAGTCCAACAGGTAGCTCGCGGCGAACCCGTTCCCGCCGGAGCTCGCGTTGACGCCCTCGAACAGCTCGTCGTACGCTCCCGGGATGCTGTAGATCCCGAGCGGCGAGTAGTAGCCCGAGGCGAAGCCGTAGGCATCGTCCGTGACGTTCAGGTTGTAGAACTGGTCGGAGTGCGCCGACTCAGCGAGGACCCCGAGGCTCTGCGCGACGGCGAAGGTGACGGGGTTCACGAAGTAGCCGCTCGCCGCGATGTTGTGGGCGACGGAGAAGCTGGAGCCGATGTCGGTGACGGCGTTCGCGCCGGTGCTCGCCGCGAGGTTGACCAGATGGGATTCGTAGGAGGCCTCGACGGCGACGCCGTACGAGCCGTTGTTCGCGGAGATGTTCGCGACGCTCGCGAACAGATCGTCGAACAGGAAGACGGTCCCGCCCTCGTCGCCCGGGGTCCCGTAGCGGAAGGAGCCGGAGAGCGACTCGTTCTGGACCGAGGGGTAGTCGGTGTTGAAGAGGTCGAACTCCTCCGTGTAGTTCTGCCAGGGGCCCGTGGTGTTCGGCGCCGGGTAGTCCCAGCCGCTCGTGTTCGCCGGAAGGTGGTAGTCGTAGGTGTAGATCTCGCCGCCCGGGGCGTTCGTCCCCTCGGAGACGTTGTTGACGGCGACCTCGAGGAAGAGGTTCTGCGCCTGGAGGATGACGAACGACGGATAGGCGTAGTCGTTGAGGTGCGTGAACGGCCGCGGGAGGTTCACGACGAGGTTGCTGAAGCTGTAGGGGGCCAGCGCGGCGAGCGGCCGCCCGCTCACGTTGTAGGCGAGGCCGGCCGCCTGGGCGGCCCCGTTCATGTACAGCGGCGCCTCGATCACCGCGCTCGGGACGGACGGCGGGAAGGCGTAGCCCGTGACGTTGGCCGAGAAGTTCGCCCCGACCTCGGGCAGGTCACCGGCGGCGTACAGCGCCGTGTTGTAGGCGAGCCCGCCGGCCGGGATCGCCGGCGGCAGGATCGTGTCGAACGTGCCGGCGGTGGTCGTGGGGACGTAGCTCAGGTTCGTGCCGTTGGCGCCCGGGGCGACGTTCGAGACGAAGACGAAGCCGTAGCTCTCGTTGATCGAGCCCTGGAAGCGGATCCACCCCGGCGCCGCCTGGATCTTCGCCGAGCTGTTCCAGAGACCGTAGAGGAACGAGGGACCCTGGTGGATCGTCTCCACGCCGCTGCCCGCCGAGTAGGTCCCGACGATGCCGATCGCCGTCTCGCCGGTGTCGCTGCCGAAATTGTAGGCGGAGGGGATGTTCGCCCAGCCGCCGGCCCCGGTCTCGTACTCGAGCTGGAGGCTGCCGTTGAGCGAGTTGAAGACCGAGTTCGAGCCGCCGATCGGGCCTCCAAAGACGATCTCGGCGTCCTGGAGGAGCTCGGGGTAGCCGTTCGGCTGGTACGGCGCGCGGGCGAAGCCGTTGACGCTGAAGACCGGGGCGTGCACCGGCGCGACTCCGGTCGGGTTGGCGAAGACGATCGCGTCGTAGTAGTCGGTGAAGTTCGCTCCGTGGACCTCGTTCACGGAGACGCCGAAGTTGAGCACGTCCTGCCCGGACGGGTTGACCGCGAGGTAACTGATGAGGCCCAGCGAGACCGGGAACGCCGAGGCGGGGATGAAGAGGTAGCCGGCGGAGCACTGGTAGACGCCCCCGAACGCTCCGAGAAGCTCGCTGATGTTGGCGCCCTCGCAGCCGTAGGCGATCGCGTTGGAGGAGAACTGGAACGAGGAGTTCGCGCTCAGGTTCCATACGTCGTCGAGCATGCGCACCTCGATCCCGTAGCCGGAGTAGTTGTTCACGCCGAGAACGTTCTGCGCCCAGATGGTGGCGTTGTCGGCGCCGGGGATCGTGAGGTTCGAGCCGATCGTGTTGAGCTGGAGGCTGAAGTCGTAGGGGGAGTCGATGAAGCCGAGGCTCGGGTTCGCGTACGGCTCGAGCAGCGCCTCGGTGCTCGGCGCCGTCGCGTTCGGCGCGCTCTGGAACGTGACGTTGGCGTAGAAGGCGCTCGTGTTGTAGGTGTAGGCGGAGCTCGCATTGA
>JASHTI010000157.1 GCA_030040625.1 Thermoplasmata archaeon | reverse complement strand
CCATCCGCTCCGCTTCGCGGGGGCGCCGGGCGTAGACCGTCGCCCGGGTGCCGAGCTCGCGCGCCGCCGCCAGGGTCGCGCGAGCGGCCCCGCCCGCGCCGAGGACCGCCATCGCCTGACCGTCCCAGCGTCCTGCGGCCCGCAGCTCGCCGAGTCGGCGCAGGACGGCGAGCAGGTCGGTGTTCTCGGCCACGACGCCCCCGTCGCGGAACGTCAGGCAGTTCGCCACCCCGCAGGCGACGGCCCCCGGGCCCGACTCCGTGGCGGCCTCGGCTGCGACCTGCTTGAACGGATGGGTGACGTTGAGACCCCGGAATCCCCGCGCGGCCAACGGCTCGAGGGCGTCGAGGAACTCGCGGTCGTCGCCGAACTCCAGGGGCACGTAGAGGCCGGCACGGTCCTCCGCTCGCATCCACGCGGCGTGGATCGCCGGACTCCGCGAGTGGCCGACGGGTCGGCCGCACACCGCGAACAGAGGACCGGGCTCGTCGGCGTCGAGGTACGGCCGCAGCCGGTCGACCGGGATCTGGCTCGGCTCGACCGGAGGAAGACCCTCGCGTTCGGGGAGGCTCGCGTAGACGAGCGGGTAGCCGAGGCGTCGCGACCACGCCCGAAACAGCGCCCCCGAGGGCCCGGTGGTAAGGATCACAAGGTTCCCGCCGACACGCTCGGCCCCCTCGAGAAGCGACCCGAGGGCCGTGCCGACGCCGGCGCGAACGACGAGCTTCCCGATCCCCTCCGCCGACTCGAGCTCCCGGAGCCGGGCCAACCAGGCCTCCGACTCGCCGCCGTCGAGGTGGCAGGAGAAGATCCGGCCGAGCGCCGAGGGCGGCGGGAGCCGGGACACGAGCGCCCGGTCCCGAGCCACCTCGAGGTCGATCCATCGGAACGGCGGGCGGGCGACGCGGGTCAGGATCCCCTCTCGCGTCGCCCCCGCGTCGGCCCCTTCGCCCCCCTCGGCGCGGGAGCGGTACGTGGCGACCAGCTCGAGCGGCGCGGGCTCCAACCGATCCAGTCCGTCGAGCTCGGCCGCCGCGAACCGGTCCAGGCGGAGCTCCGCGGCATCCGCGCCGGCGTCCCGGGCGATCGCCAACTGGGCCTTCGCCTCGGCGACGGTCCGCGCCGGCAGGGTCACCACGATCCGGGGACGTGGCCCGCTCACCGCTCCTCCACGCTCTCCTCGACGGCGACGCCGAGGTGACGGCCGGCCGGGAGCGCGACTCCCCAGATCTTCGCGCCGGGGACCAGCGCCGTGGCCGGCAGGCGACCGCCTTCCCCGCTCAGGCGCACGGTCTCGGCCTCCTGGAGGAAGACGGTCCGCGCCCGTCCCTCGACCGCGGCTCGCACCATCACGAGCGGCCGCCGTTCGAGCTTGAGGCGGCCGACCCGGATCGCGCGGGCGGTGCCGTCCGGCCGGGCCGCGAGCACGCCATCGCCGGGGAGCAGCTCGGAGAGGTAGCGGGTCGAGCCGTCCGCGAGGAGAACGTAGGAGTGCACCGCTCCGGCGTTGACCCGGAACGGCCGGGGGCGCGAGAAGGCCGAGCCCACCGCCTCGCTGGCGATATGGAACAGGAACGCCGCCGCGCTCCCGACCAGCAGGCCTTCCTCGGGCGAGAGCTGGCTCGTAGTGTCGACGATCACGCGATCACCCGGGCCGACCGGATCGACCGCCTCGACCGTCGCGAGACTCCAGGCGAGGCCCGCGGGCACCGCCCCGCCGGCCGCCGCATCGATCGCGTCGACGTCCTCGGGGCTCCGCGCGGGCACGATCACGCGATCCGCTCCGTGCTCGAGCGCCCCCAGCGCGGCGGGGATCTCCCGCGCGCTGCGAGCGATCGAGACGAGCTCGAACCGACGCCCCCGCGCGGCGACCGCCGCCTCGAGCGGGATCACGCGATCCCCGGTCCACTCGATCACAAGGGTGCCGCCGGCGGGGGTCGCCGCCAACGCCCGCTCCAGCTGCGCCGGGTCCCCGACGCGCTGCACGGGCACCGGGCCGGCGCCCGAGGTCAGCCGAACGCCGTCGGGTCCCCGCTCCCCAAACCCCTCGTGCGGGAGGACGAGGCCGTTCCACGGTCGATCGACCAGGAACCGGCGGAAGCCCCGGCGCCGGGCCCGCTCGACGATCGCGAAGCGGGCGGCGTCGTCCGGGGCCTCCGGAGCGATGACGACCCGCTCGCGCATCGTACGCCCTCCTCAGGCCGACCCGTGCAGGAGCGACGCGAGGCGCGTCGCCAGCGGCGCCAGCGGGCGCCGCTGGAAGAGATTGCGACCGATGCACACGCCGGCGCCCCCGACACGGAGGCTGTCCCGGACCGTCGCCAGGAACGCCGCCTCGTCGTCGACGCGGACCCCTCCGCCGATCAGCACCGGCACAGGGGTCGTCGCGCACAGGCGAGCGAACTCCTCGGGCGCGCCCGGGTACGTCGTCTTGACGATGTCGGCGCCGGTGTCGGCGGCGGCCCGCGATGCATGCCGCAGCTCGTCCGGGGTGCCCCCGTTCGACTTCTTGACGTAGGCCATGCACAGCAACGGGAGGCCGAGTCCGCGGCAGGCATCGGCCGCCTCGCCGAGGTCCCGGAGCATCTCCGGTTCCTCCGGGACGCCGAAGTTCACCTGCACCGAGAGGACGTCGGCGCCGAGCGACAGCGCCTCCTCGGCCGAGCCGACCATCACCTTTCGATTCGAGGTGCTGCCGAGCGACGTGGAGGCAGAGACGTGGACCCCGAGGCGGACCTCGGGACGGAGGACCGGGGCGAGCTCCCGCACCGCGCCCTTCGTGACGATCAACAGGTCGACACCGCTCTCCTGCAGCTCGACGGCGACCGGAGCGAGCCGCTCCAGGCCGTCGATCGGGCCCATCGAGACCGAGTGGTCGAGCGGTACCGAGAAGAGCTTACGCCCGGCCGACGGGAACAGTCGTCGCAGTCGGATCTCCTTGCCGTACATCGTGCTTGCCACCTTTCCGTTCGCTCTTCGAGAAGCACCGAGGGGACGGGGCCCGACCGCTCAGGACCAGCGCATCGGGGCGGCGCCCTCCCGGCGCCTCCCGTTCACCAGAGCCAGGTCGCGGCAGCCCGGGGGCACGATTCCGGCCGGACCGGCTCGGAGGCGCCACGCGCTGCCATCGGGGCACCGGAGCGCGGACCCTCTATTTAGGCTTCTGGCGAGGGCCGGGCGAGACCCCTCCTCCCCTCGGGCCGCACGGCAGGCGCGCGCCCCGCGAGGCGGCCCGCCGGACGGGCTACTGCGCCGGGGTCCAGCCGGTCTCGTGGACGACGCCATCGACCAGCAGGGCGTGCAGCGAGAAGCCGCGCAGCATCTGGTCCCACATCTGCTTGCGGACCTCGGGCGTTCGGGCGAAGCTCGCGACGATCCGCCCGATCCACTCCGAGTGCTCTACGTCGGCGGTGACGTGCAGCCGGTAGTACTCCAGGTGATCGTCCGGGACCCGGTAGTGCCGCTGGAACGCAGGGAGCAGCCGGGCGCAGAGCTCGACGTTCGGCGGTTCGCTCGAGCCCGCCGCCGAGACGTAGAACGGGTGGACCCGGTTCGTGTACAGAAAGTCGTCGATCGCCACCATCGTGCTCGGGAGCTGCGGCGCCCCGAGCACCTGAGCCCGAGGGACCCCGAGTCCCTCGCAGAAGCGCAGCCAGAGCTCCGGGTGACCCGTGGTGGTCCCCTTCGGATC
>JASHTI010000156.1 GCA_030040625.1 Thermoplasmata archaeon | reverse complement strand
TCCGGGTCGTCCGGGTCGCCGCCGCCCCGGCGCGCCCGATCCGTCTGTTCGCCTACCACGCGTTCCAGATCGCCGAGTCGATGTACCAGGACACCGCCTACGTCGATCCGGCAACGCCGTCGCTCGTCCACTACAAACGGGGCTACTACTTCGAGTTCTTCTCCGACCCGCCGTTCACGCACGCGGCGTGCGGCGAGCACACCCTGAAGGGACTGCAGGGGAGCTACGTGGACGCCGAGGACGGCCGCCTAGAGGGGAGGTCGGTCGCGCACGGCGCCGCCGACAGCGTGATGGAGTGGGACCTCGAGCCGACCGGCAGCGAGGTCGAGTTGAAGATCTTCCTCGCCGCGGCGCGCAGCCTGCCCGGGGTCCACGAGGTCCGGGACTACGTGCGGGCCGGAGGGACCGCGCGATTCGTCCGGGAGTCGGAGCGGTTCTGGGAGTCGTGGGTCGAGCGCCGGCTACCGGACCCGCCGCGGGCGCTGAGCGAACGAGCCCGCCAGGTCTACCGCGCCAGCGTGCTCGTCCTGCGCCACCTCGCCGGTCCGAACGGCGCGATTATCGCGTCGCCGGACACCCGCTCGCTCGTCGCCGCAGGGGACACGTACAACTACTGCTGGTGGCGGGACGGAGGCTACGTCGCCAAGGCGATGGACGAGGCCGGCCTCTACGAAGGGGCGGCCCGGTTCCTCGAGTTCGCCCGCGACTGCCAGAGCCGGGACGGCTCCTTCTTCCACCGGCACTTCCCGGACGGGGCCCTCGGCAGCACGTGGCACCCGCCGCCGTTCCTGCAGATCGACCAGACGGCGACCGTCGTCGCCGCCGCCTGGCACCACTACAAGCGCGGCGGGGACCCCGATGTCCTGGTGACGTTCTGGCCGCTCGTGAAGGGGGCGGCGAACTTCCTGCGCGAGTTCCGCGACCCGACGACGCACCTGCCGCGCCCGAGCTTCGACCTCTGGGAGGAGCGGCTCGGCGTGCACACCTACTCCACCGCCGCCGTCGCCCACGCGCTGGAGCGGGCCGCCCGGATCGCGGCGGAGATCGGCAAGGACCCGGGCCCGTGGCAGAGCGCTGCGGCGGAGACCCGGGCGGCGGCCGTCGAGCGACTCTGGGACCCGACGCTGGGCCGCTTCGTCCGTTCGCTCGAGCCCCGCGACGATCGCCTCGACGCCTCGCTGCTGCTCGCGCTGAAGCTCGGGCTGCTGCCGTGGAACGACCCGCGGGCGAAGTCGACGGTGGACGCGGTCGAAGCCCGCCTCGGAGCCGCGGGCGGGGTCGCCCGGTACGAGGGCGACGAGTACTACGGCCGGGAGAACCCGTGGATCATCTGCACGCTCTGGCTCGCGGAGGCCCGCCTCCGGCTCGGGGACGCCGAGCGGGCACGGGCGCTCATCGAGTGGGCGGCCGGGCACGCGACGCCGACCCATCTCCTGCCGGAGCAGGTCGATCGCGGCGGCGGCGAGCCCCGGAGCGCCACACCGCTGGCGTGGTCGCACTCCACGTTCGTCGACGTCGTCCACAAGTTCACCGAGGCGGAGGGCGGTCGGCCCGCGCCCGAGGAATAGGCAGTTCCGGGACGGGGCCGCGCGAGGGCGGAGCGTAAGACTTGGCCGGCCCTGGGGGCCGGCCGAGGCGGGAGATGCGTCGCGGCGTGTTGCAGTGGGTTCCGGCGGGACTGGTCTTGGCGTTGATGTTGGGTGGCGGGGTCGCGGGGGCGGTGGCGGTGCGCGGCGGGAGCCTCAGCCCGCTCGGCACGGGCCCACCGAACCTCGGGCTGGTGACGATCACCCCCGGCTGCACCGTCAGCAACCCGCTCGCCCCGATCGCCGTGACCGGCGACGACTTCACGCTCGAGGGCGGCCTGAACGGCTCGCTCCTCATCGAGTGCCCGGACGCGAACTTCAACGGCAACGGATTCACGATCAACTACACGAACGTCACCGACGCCGAGGGCGACGGGGCGGCGATCACGGTCGGGGCGGTACCCGGCGTCGTGGTCGACGATGTCAGCTCGAGCAACGACTCCGTCGGACTGCGCGCGGCGGCGACGACCGGCCTGGCCGTCCAGCAGACCTCCCTCACCGGCAGCGCCTGGGCGATCAACACGTTCAACACCGTGGGAACGGAGATCACCAGCAACACGTTCACCGACGGCTCCGGCGTCTGGCTCGGGAACGCCTCGGACGCGCTCGTGGAGCAGAACCATCTGGACGGGTCGAGCCGGGGGATCGACGTCCAGGACGGAAGCCAGCTCACGATCATGAACAACCAGTTGGCGAACATCGCCGGGAGCGCCGCGGTGAGCGTGACCGGCGTGTCCGGTGTGACGATCGAGGGCAACCACGCCCCCGGCTCCGATACCGGGATCGAGGTCGTCCAGTCCTCGCAGGTCACGATCGAGGGGAACAACGCCTCGCTGGGCGTCGGCGCCGCCTGGGGGATCGGGCTGCTCCAGGACACGGACGCCACGGTCTCCGGCAACCTGGCCGTCGACGACGCGTTCCCGTTCTGGGTCAACGGGGGCAGCGACGTGGTGCTCAACCAGGACAACGGCAGCGGTGCCTACCAGGGCCTCTGGGCCGCGGCGGTCACCTCGCTGCAGGCGAGCGATCTGAACGTTTCCGGCGCCCACAACTTCAACGCGACCGCCAACCAATCGGCGGGCGTCGAGATCCAGGCGTCCGTGGGGGTCCACCTGACGGACATCAACGCCAGCCGGAGCGAGGTGCTCGGGGCGGTCATCCGCGCCAGCTCCGACGTCACGCTGCTCGACTCGAACCTCTCGCACGCCGGCGCCAACGCGACGGAGGTCAACGGGTCGAACCACGTCAACGTCAGCGCGTCGAACGGCTCCTTCAGCCCGCTCGGCTTCGTGGCGTTCGCCTCTCAGGCCGTCACGTTCGAGAACGACGTCGCCGACGTCGGTGACGCGGGCTTCGCGGTCGACTTCAGCCAAGGGGTCACGATCCGCGCGGCCCAGGTGTACAGCCAGGCCTCGGACGGGATCTCGCTCTATGCCGTGACCGACGCCCGCCTCACCGACGACCGCCTCGGCGACGTCAGCAACGGCCCCGGGATCTCGACCGCCGGCTGCACCAACGTGACGGCGATCGACGACCGCATCAACGCGACGCTGGGGGGCCTGAGCTCCTACGAGGACTCCAACTGGACCTTCGAGTACAACAGCGTCTCCAACGTGAGCGACACCGGCCTGTCGTTCTTCCAGGACGACGCGGCGATCGCGATCGACGGCAACGCGTTCCGGGCCGTGGGGCTGGACGCCGTGAATATCGACGAGAGCGACGGACCGGTGACGATCGTGGACAACACCCTCCCCTCACCGACCTCCGGGGTCGTCCTCACGGCCTGCAACGGCACGGTAACGATCCACGACAACGACATCACCGGCGCCTCGATCGTCGCGATCGGGCTCGACCTGGTCCAGGGCGGCATCTTCGTGACCGGCAACGACGTGGCGCACTCGGCGGAGGCCCTCGATATCCAGAACGCGAACTCCCAGAACTCCTACTACACGGGCGTCGTCGCCTTCAACAACGCGTCGAACTCGAGCGAGGTCGACCTCGAAGGCAGCTACCTGGTCGGCGGGGTCATCGGCAACGATCTTCTGAACGTCTCCGAGATCGTCCTGAGCGGGGGCCTGATCGGCCCGGTCGACCACAACGACTTCAACACGACCGCGGTGACGATCGGCGGTCACGAGCTCCTCGGCGGCTACCTCAACGCCTCGTACCCGATCGGGGGGAACTACTGGACCGGCTATCTGGGGGACGACCTGTTCTCCGGTCCGGCCCAGGACCTTCCCGGCAGCGACGGCATCGGCGATACCCCGTTGCTCGTTGACGGGTACCTGGACGAGTACCCGCTGATGCACCCGTGGGCTCCGGCGACACTGACGTTCACCGAGGGCGGCCTGCCGGCGGGCGCCTCATGGAGCGTCACGCTCAACGGCGAGAACCAGTCGGCGGTCGCCGGCGCGGCGATCTCCTTCCTGGAGCCGAACGGCGCCAACACCTCCTACAGCTACACGGCCCGCTCGGGCGTCGCGACGTACACGGCGGAGGCCCCGACGGGCTCCGGCATCGAGGACGACCGCTCGGCGCAGATCGCCCTCGTCTTCGAGCCGGTGGCGGAACCGGTCATCTTCGAGGAGGAGGGGCTGCCCGCCGGCACCGACTGGACCGTGCTCCTCAGCGGGGGAGGCTTCCAGAGCACCTCGCCGGCGATCGACCTCGCCCTGCTCAACGGGACCTACAGCTACACCGTTCGCTGCGCGAACCTCTCCTACAGCGCGGTGGGCGGGACCGCCACGGTGAGCGGTCTCACGGCGGTCACGGTGACGTTCACCGAGGTCACCTACGCGGTGACGTTCGAGGCGACCGACCTCTCGCTCGGCGCGACCGGGACCTGGAGCGTCAACATCACCGGCCGGGCCCCCCTCACCGCCGGTACTCCGGCGATCGCCGTGCCGCTGCCGAACGGGACGTACCGGTTCGACGCGGGTACGACCGTCGCCGGCGCCTTCGCGAACGGCGGGACGTTCGAGGTCCGTGGTGGCGCGGTCACCGAGTCGGTCGCCTTCGCCGAGTACTACCTGGTGACGTTCCGGGTGAGCGGCCTCCCGACGGGAGACTCGTGGTCCGTCTCGCTCGGCGGCTCCACGTACACGGCGACGGCCTCGACGATCACCCTTCACCTGCCGGACGGCAGCTACGGCTACGCCGTCAGCGCCCCGGCCGGCGACTCGGTGACCCCGTCCACCGGCACGTTGACCGTCACCGGGGCGGCCACCGGGGTCACCGTCGCGATCTCGACACCGGCCAAGGCGACGAACGATGCGCCGACGATCGACGCCTTGACCGGGGGGCTAGTGGCGGTCGCGATCCTCGCCGTCGCGGGCTGGGCCCTGGCTCTGCGGGGACGCCGGCGCGGCGGCAACGGGCCGACGGCCGCGTCGCCCCCGGAGGCCGTCTCCGGCGGCGGGAGTGGCGGTCCCCCTTCCGGCGGGGCAGGCCCCGGCTAGGGGCGCACGATGACCCGCCGGCCCCCGGCCACCACGCCCGGGGCCGGGGCCCTCGCGGCCCTCTTCGCGGGCCTGCCGGCGGGCTACCGGGCCACCGCCCTTGCCCTCCGCGACGCGATCCGCGCCGTCGCCCCCGACCTGCGGGAGTCGATCAAGTGGAACAACCCGTTCTGGACGGGACGGGCGGACGTGTTCTGCCTCCAGTGCTACAGCGACCACGTCAACCTCGGGGTGATGCAGGGGGCGGAGCTCGCCCGGCGCTTTCCCCGGATCGAGGGGACCGGCCGTTCGATGCGCCACCTCAAGGTCGCCTCCGTCGCGGAGGCTCGCTCACCGGAGGTCGTGCGGGTCCTCCGGGCCGCCGTGGATCACGACCGCCGTGGGGCCGGGGCGAAGCCGGCGGGAAAGGCCCCGCGGCGCCGGAGCACGGGGCCGGCAGGTTAGAGGAACGGCCGGGCGGCCGCCGCGCAGGCCTCGTAGAGGCGCAGCGCCGCCACCATGTCTTGGGACGGCGCCGATCCCGGCTCGACGTTCCGCTTCGACAGGTAGGCGCCGGTGGTCGTCGCGAGACTGGGATCGATCGCATCGAACACGACGTCCTCCGCGGCCCGGCGGACGTTCCGCCCGAACAGCCGAGCCGCGAACCCGATCGCCCAGCCGGCGGCGCCGCCGTTGTTCCGGCCGAAGCCGGAAGCGACGAAGCCGGGGTGGACGGCGATGGAGCCGACCGGCTGGTCGTGCAGCCGCCGGGCGAACTCCCGGGCCAGCAGGACGACGGCCAGTTTCGACCGGCCGTAGGCGCGGAAGCCGTGGTAATCATGGTCCGACTGGAGGTCGTCGAAGTCCAGATCGTGACCGTAGTGGGCCGCGGAGGCGACCCAGACGATCCGCGACGGGGCGCTCTCGACGAAGCGGGGCAGGAGCCGGGCCGTCAGCAGGAACGGCGAGAGCACGTTGAGCGCGAACGTCCGCTCAAGTCCCTCGGCGGTCACCTCCCGGCGACGGAAGTAGGCGCCCGCGTTGTTGACGAGCAGGTGGATGCGGGGGTAGCGCTCCAGGAGCGTGCCGGCCAGGCGGGCCGTCTCGGACCGTAGCGCGAGGTCGACGACGCCGATCGGGTAGACCTCGGCGTTACCGGTGGCGGCCCGGATCTCCGCGGCGGTCGCGACCGCCCGCGCATCCGTCCGTCCGACGACGACGGTGGTCGCCCCTTCCGCCGCAAGGTCCTGGGCGACCCATCGGCCGATCCCCGAGGTCGCGCCGGTGACGACGGCGACCTTCCCCTTCCATCCCGCCATGCCCGGCCTCGCGCCCGCCGACGGCCGCCCCCGTACAAGAGGTCCCGCCCCGCCGGCGGCCCGGCCGCCGCGCGGCCCCTCGGCCCGGCCCCGTAAATTCCCCGGTCGCTCACCGGAGCGTGGCTACGCTCACCCTCCCCGGCGGGACGGACCCCCGGGAGGTCACGCGCTTCGTCCGGGAGGTCGACCGACGTCTCCAGCGGTTCGATCAGCCTCTCCTCCGCGAGGAGTGGGACCTCCTCGCGGGCCATCACCCGAAGGACCCGGACCGTCGCCAGCTCGCCCGGACCCGATTCCTGTCCGATCCCGCACTGCTGGCGTGGGTCCGCCGCGCGCTTCCCCGGCCGGTGCCACCCTCAGCGCGCCGACGGCTGGAACTGCTGGAACGCGTGCTGCTCGATGCCCAGGTCGAGCAGGCGCCGGAGGTCGTCCGGCTCCGCGGCGCCATGCAGCGGCGCATCCTCGCCTTCCGTCCGCGATGGAACGGGCGGCCCGTGAACCGGGCCGTCGTTCTCAAGGCTCTCCACGAGAGCCCGGACCGTCGCGTCCGCCGTCGCGCGTACTACGCCGGGGAGCCGCTCCACCGCTCGCTGGAGGCCGAGCTCCGTGAGCTGACCGGCCTGCGGAACGATCGGGCGCGAGCCCTCGGCCACTCCTCGTTCGCCGAGATGCGGCTCGCCTCGAGCGGCCTCACGGTCGGCCGACTGATGGAGCTCACGGAGGCGGTGGCGCCCATCTCGCGTCGACGGCTGCGCGCCGTTCGCGACGCGTTCTGCGAGCGGAACCGGGTCGACGACTGGTACCCGTGGGACTTCTCCTACGCCCGACGGACGAAGGTCCGGCTGCCGGAGCGGGCGTTCCCCCGGGCCGGCATGGTGCCCCGGGTGCTCGCCGGGGTCCGGCAGTGGGGATTCCCGGTCGACCAAATGCGCTTCCGCGTCGTCTACCACGACCTCCCCGCCGGCGGGATGACCCTCGCGCCGGATCCCCCGCGCGATGTGCGCATCATGGTGCACCCGACCGGCGGCTGGCTCGCCCACATGATCCTCTTCCACGAGTTCGGGCACGCCGTCCACTCGGCGTCGATCCGAGCCCCGCCTCACCTTCTCCACTGGTCCGAGAACATCCCCGGCTTCGGCCCGTTCCACGAGGGCATCGGGAGCCTCTTCGAGGAGATCCCGAGCACGGCCGCCTGGCTGTCCGGGCTCCCGGGGATCTCCCGCGGGCAGGCGTCCGCCTTCGAGGAGGCCGCTCGCTACGATGCGGCGCTGGACGCCGGCTGGCAGGCGACCTGGCTCCGCCTCGAGCAGGCGCTGATCGATCGGCCCGAAGGCGACCCGGCCGCGGACGGGGCCCGCTTCGAGCGCCGGCTCTTCGGCTACGACGAGTACCCGCCGCTGTCGTTCGTCGACCCGTTCTTCGTGGAGTCGCCCGTCTACTCCTGCAACTACCTGCTCGCCATCCTCTTCAGCCAGCAGCTCCGACGGACGCTCCGGGAGCGCTGCGGCGAGCCGCTCTGGCCGAACCCACGGGTCGGGCCCTGGCTGACCCGGCACTGGTTCCGGGACGGTTCGACGTTCGAGTGGGTGGCCCGGATGCGGGCCGTTTCGGGAGCCCCGTTCGGGGCCGAGGCGTTCCGGCGGGAGATGGGGGCCTAGAACGGGCCCAGCGGCGGCCCCCCGGCGGAGGGGAACGGCGCTACGCGACGACGGTGATCGTCCCCGAGCGCCCGGTCGAGACCTGGAGCTTCCCGCGGAAGTCCTTGACCCAGCCGTCCGTGATGCGGATCTTCTGGCCGACGGAGAACCGGCCGGCGTCGGCGCCCCAGAGCGTGAGGGTGATCGTCCCGGACTCGTCCTGGAGGGTCGCGTCGGCGACCTTACCGGGTCCGCGGGCCGTCGTGACGTCCCGGACCGGGGAGATCGCGGTGATCGTGGCTTCAATCGTGGCGTTCGCGTTCGCGCGCAGCGCGGCAATCGGCATGCGCGGGGGACGTTCGGTCGAGTTTATCCCGCTTGCGTCGGCCGGGGTCGGCGTCGAACGTCCCCACGGCCCGCGGCGAGCGCGGCCCGAATCGGTTTATACGGACCCCGATGGTCGGCGCGCCGTGTCCGAAGAGAAGCCGCGGGTCGTCGTCCTGGGGCTGGACTCGTGCTCGCCGTGGACGCTCTTCGACCGGTTCCTTCCGTTCACGCCCCGCCTCAAGGAGCTGTTCGATCGCTGCCAGCGCGGCACGCTGCGCACGATCGATCCGCCGATCACGGTGCCGGCGTGGGCCGTGATGTTCTCGGGGATGGACCCGGGGAGCCTGGGGATCTACGGCTTCCGCCACCGCAAGCCGGGTACGTACTGGGACCAGTACGTCCCATCGTCCCGGACCCTGATGCAACCGATGGTCTGGGACCGCCTCTCGCGCGTCGGCAAGCGCGTCTGCGTGATGGGGATGCCGCCCGGCTACCCTCCGCCGGCCGTGAACGGCGTCTACATCTCCGACTTCCTGACCCCGGACGGGGCGACCGACTACGTCCACCCGATCGGGCTGAAGGACGAGATCCAGAAGGCCGGCGGCGGCTACACGTTCGACGTCACCTTCCGGGCGGACGACCGCGACCGCGTCGGCCGCGAGGTCCTCGAGATGACCCGGCAGCACCTCGCGGTCGCGCGCCACCTCTGGAAGAAGGAGAAGTGGGACTTCTTCGCCCTGCACGAGATCGGGCCGGACCGCCTCCACCACACCTTCTGGAAGTACTTCGACCCGTCCCACCCCCGCTACGAGGAGAACCCGAAGTACCGGGAGCTCGCCGAGGACTACTACCGACGGCTCGACGCCGAGGTCGGGCTCTGGCTCGACGACATCCCCGAGGACGTCCGCATCTTCGTCGTCTCGGACCACGGCAGCCAGGCGATGCAGGGCTGCTTCTGCATCAACGAGTGGCTGATCCAGCAGGGCTACCTCAAGCTGAAGGGGAGCCGGCCGAAGCCGGCGACGCAGCTCGAGCAGACCGACGTCGACTGGGGCAAGACCCGCGCCTGGGGGGCGGGCGGCTACTACGCCCGCATCTTCTACAACGTCAAGGGCCGCGAGCCGAAGGGGACGCTCGCGCCGAAGGACGTGCCGGCGTTCGAGGCGGAGCTGACGCAGAAGATGAAGGGCATCGTCGGTCCGACCGGACGCTCGCTCGACGTCGACGTCCGCGTTCCGAAGTCGATCTACCGCGAGGTCCGGGGCGACAGCCCCGACCTCATGGTCTACTTCGCCAACGCCGCCTGGCGTTCGGCGGGGACCCTCGGCTACGACACCCTCTATCTCGCCGAGAACGACACGGGACCGGACGACTCGGTGCACTCCTTCGAAGGGGTCTACGCCGTCACCGGGACCGCCTCCGGCCGCGGGACGGTCGGGGGAGAGCAGCGGCTCATCGACATCGGCCCCACCATCCTCAAGGTCCTCGGCGTTGAACCGCCGAACGGGATGCAAGGGCGCCCGATCCCGGCGTTCCTCTAGCGCCGGAACGTCGACACGCGGCTGCGCCGACTCCGACCGCGTTCGACGCAACGAGCGATGCCCCGTACGGCACGCCAAGCGCCGCTAACGCTCGCGTCGCGCCGGGGCCGGGAGTTATAGCCGACTCCGGCTTCGGCCGGAACATGCGGCCCTTGCCGCTGCGGTGGGTGCTGATCGGCGCCACCACCGTGCTGGTCGTACTCACCGCACTGCCCGCGGGGCTGACCGCGACCTCCTCCGCGCCGACGCGAGCGGACCCTGTCCCAACCGCGGCCCCGATCGGCGACCTCGGCCGGAACGTAGCCGCAGGGGCCGACGCGAAGGCTGCGCCGGACGGCTCCTCCTCGGTGACCCCTTCGGCGAACCCCTTCTCGGAACGAGTTCTCTCCGAGGCGACCGCGCTGGCCCGTGCGGGTGTGCCTTCCCGGGAGATCCGGTTGCCCTACGCGGGCGCACCCGCGACGGTGGTCGACGGGGCCGTAGTCCCGACGTATGCCGCGGCCGCCCAGAACGTCTCGATCTCCCCGTATACAGCCCCGGTCCCGTTCGGCGTCGCCTACTACGGCGAGAACGACACGACCGGCCACGTCGAGTCGACGGTCCTGGACGCGTCGAGCGTCGCCGGGGAACTGACCGTGAACTCGCTGCAGGCGCTCTACCTGGACGTCAACACGCCGGACATGTGGGGGATCCAGCTGAACGCCGTCCTCACCGGTGTCAGTCTGGGCGGAGCGGCGAGCAACGTGTTCTGGACCCAGAACGCGGTCGACGTCTTCCAGCACAACTCCACGATCAACCTCGGCGAGGACACCTGGAACTTCTCGAACCCCGACGCCGAGATCCCCAACGGCACCTCCACCATCCTCGACCACAGTCCGAACGGCTCGATCATCGCCGGACTGTACATCGGCGAGGGGCCGTGGCTGTACGCCCCCGCGCCGTTCACGCTCACGCTGTACCTGAACTCCTCGCTGACCGCGGCCGGCGACCAGGAGCTCTGGTACAACTACAGCCTCAGCGCCGCCGGTGGGATCGCGAAGCACGGGACGTACGACTGGGTCGTCTTCAATCCCGGCGGCGCCTCCGATCTCACCCTCGCCCCGTTCCAGGCGAACGGGGAGGCGGTCGACCCGGTCGGGTTGCCGAACGACTACGAGCTCGACTACGGGATCGGCGGCTACAACGGCGCCACGATGGACGTGCTCGCGGCCAACACCTCGGCGGCCCTCGACTACTGCCCGGCGACGGTCGCTCGCTGCACCCCCGCCACGTACCGGTCGGTGCCGGCCGCGCTCGACTTCGGCTCCGAGACCGGGGAGACGGGCGCGGGACTCTCCGCGACCTATGTCGGCACGACCGAGAACGCTACCGCCGGCCCGACGATCCTCCGCGGCCTCTGGGGCTACGCCGGCGCCAGCGGTGCCACCGCCGGGGCGGTCGCCGTGACCAATGCCATCTCCACCTCCGGAGCGCCCGACTCCGGCGGATCCACGCCCTACGTCTTCGTCTTCCTGCGAAGTCCCGGAGCCTACGACACGAACTACGAGTGGGCCCCGGATGTCACGACCTGGTATCTCGCGCCCGGCGCCTACGACTATCAGCTCATGCTCAGCGACTACGCGGAGCAGACCGGCGTCCTGGTCGTGAGCGGGCCGAGCACGACGCTGACCGCCACGCTGGCCTACAGTCCCGCCGCCGGGGTGTACACCCCGCTGTGGGCGTTCTCGGACGCCCAGCTCCCCGGCATCTCCTCGTCGGGGACCGGCGGGCTGCAGGACCAGTATCGGCTCTTCAACGATCCGACCGACGGCTGTGCGTTGTGCGGGGGCGCGGCGAACGGCAACCTGAGCCCGGTCTTCTTCGCGTACAACGACTACGCGTATCCGGTCTTCACCGGTCTTCTCCTCGACGGGACCAGCGCGTACGTCCAGGCCGACAGCCCGCCGTCGTTCTCCGTCGCCTACGCACGACCGTTGCCGGGGGCCTGGATCGACTACGACCTCCAGATCGCCTTCGTCGACACCTCGCACGTGACGCTCGCGAACGCGAGCTTCATCGGGGGTTGGCCGGCGATGTTCGAGGTCGAGACGCTCGCCGGCGCGGTGCCGTCCACCGTGAACCTGTTCCCCCAGGCGAGCGTCGAACTGTGGGACTCCACCGACGATCTGATCGCCGGCAACACGTTCGTCCCGACGGTCGTGGCGCCGCCCTTCTGCTCGGGCCCCCTCAATCTCTGCACGGGGGCCTACCTGTACTGCTCCTACGGTTGTGTCAGTCCGGACGCGCTGTTGCTCTACGGCGGGACGGACAACACCATCTGGGGCAACACGATCCACGACCCGGTCGACGTCATCGGCGGGAACTTCACCGGGATCGCGGAGGCGGAGAGCGGCGACCTGATCTACAACAACAACCTCTCCGTCGACAACCCGACGATCCTCCTGCCGTACGACCTCTACGCCGACTCCTGCCCGGACGGCTACGCGGGGGACTGCGGGCCGGCGCCGCCGGCCCCCTACGCGGACCGGTGGAACGTGACCGTCCAGCCCGCCGGCCAGGTCTCGGCGACGGTCGACGGCGATCCGCTCTCCGGCAGCATCCTCGGGGCCGCCTGCCCGGAGCAGGGCGGCAACTTCTGGAGCACCTACGGTGACTCCCTCAACCCGTATGGGCAGCTCCCGATGGTCAACCGCTTCAACTACTCGCTGGACGCACCCACGCTGGGCCCCGGCGCGAGCGTGGAGCCGAGCCTCCGCAGCGGCGGCGACGCGGCTCCGCTCCTGCCGTTCGCCTGCCTGACGGGCCCGACGACGACCCTGACCGTCCACGTTCATGGCCTGCCGAGCGGGGCGGCCTGGAGCCTCGTCTTCACGAACGCGACTTCCGGAAAGACCATCGGCTCGACCGCGCGCACGGCGAAGGTCTCGCTGCCGGAACACCACTACACCTTCGCGGCCTCGGGTCCGGCCGGCTACGGGCTGGCCCGGGTCACGGGTCCCCGGGCGGACGCCCGCTACGGAGCGCTGGACCTCACCCGGGCCGCCGCCGTGACCCTCTGGTTCGGTCCGGTCGAGACGGTCACGTTCACCGAGCTCGTCCGACCGAAGTGGCCCGGGCTCCCTTCGGGAACGTCGTGGTCGGTCGCCCTGACCCATGCGAACAGCCACATCGCCGGCGGCGCGAACGAGAGCACCACGGGCACCGAGATCCAGTTCCGGCTCGTTCGGGGCGCCACCTACACCTACTGGGTCGACGTCGAGGCCAGCGGCTACCAGGTCACGCCCGTCCACGGGCACTTCACGGTCCCCGGTCACGCGGTGGTCCGGAACCTCCGCTTCCGTGCCGACGGGGCCGATCCTCTCGGGGTCCGGTCGCCCTTGCCGGCGTCGAGTTCCCCGCTCGCAGCGAGCCGCCCGTAGCGCCTCGGCGACGCACGCGGTTCCGATCCCGGGCCCGGTCCGAACCCGCACTGCGCGTCGAGCGGGCGGTTTTAAGTGCATATGCATATGCAGATGCATGCCCTCGAAGAACATCGCCGTGCAGCGGGGGGTCTACGACGCCCTGGACCGAGAGAAGCGGACCGGGGAGAGCTTCACCTCCGTGCTCCGCCGGCTGCTCGAGCAGCGGCGGGGCCTGGACGACCTCTACGGGGGCTGGACGACCCGGCCGCTCCGGGCCGACCGTCAGCGGCTCCGTCAGCTGCGTTCGCTCGGAGGCCGCCCGTGAAGGCGGTCGACACCGGGGTCCTCCTGGCGCTCCTGGAGGGCTCCTCCAAGGCGCGGGAGGCCGTCCGCAAGCTGCGGGGCGCGGAGATCGCCACCACCGAGGCGAACCTCCTCGAGCTGACCTCGATCGCCGCCCGCGGCTCAGGGAAGATCCGAGCCCACCGCTTGGAGGTCCTCGAGCGCCTCCGTCAGAGACTGACGGTGCTGCCGGTCGATGCGCGCTCCAGCCGAGAGGTCGCACGGACCTCGGCGAAGCAAGCCGGTCGCCTCGCTCCCCTGGTCGCCGCGATGCTGGGCACGCTGGAGGCGGCCGGCTGCGAGGAGCTGGTGACGGACGACCGGGCGCTCGCCGGGGGCGGCTGGAGCTTCCGGGTGCGCGTTCTCCCGATTTAGACGGCTTAGGGATGATACTAACGCTACCAGCATTCCTAACATCAAATCATAGGCAAGTGGGCCGCCCGGTGCCTCGAGCGATCCCGTCGCGACGCGGGTAGTGGACCAAATCGGGCCGCCCGCCCCACCCCTCCAGGACCGAAACCAGGTCAGTTTGCCGCCATAGTTGCATAAAGAATGTAAGAAGCGTAACTATGATTTCACGCGACCGTCTGTACAGTTCCGAACGATGGTTCCAGGACCGCCCACCGGTGGCGATCGGCGCCCCCAGCGCCGTCAGTCTCTCTCGTAAAGGCGTATAACACGAGTTATACGAACCCGTCGGGCTGCCCCGCCGGCACCCTGTTTCGCCCGCGTCGCCGAGGGTGGTTGTGCCGTTTGGCAAGTCTACGGTTCCCACGAAACGATTGTTGCGTATCATGGAATCCAATGGACTCCCTGATAGTAAGATCACGCGGAAAGGGCACGGTGACTGC
>JASHTI010000155.1 GCA_030040625.1 Thermoplasmata archaeon | reverse complement strand
CCGGTGTCCGGAAATCCCATCTCCCGTGCGCCGAGATTGGCGAGTTCAACGTACCGCTCGAACTCGGGGCGCACGGCCCGGCCGACCCGGTGCCAGCCGCTCCAGATGTCATCGAGCAGCCGGGGGTCCCGGCTTTCGATCTGCAACCGAGAGAGCGCCTGGAGGTCGAGCGGGCCGGGCTGACCGGCGGGCTGGTGACGGCCCTTGGCGAAGGTCGCCTGCATCGAGGTGACGAGGCGCGTCAGCTCCTGACCGAGCGCGGGATCCGCCGGCGCGAGGAGCGGCAGCGAGAGCGGCAGCAGCCGGGCCTTTCGCGCGGTGCTGGGGTCCATCGAACCACTGGGGAACCGCCCGGCCTCCCGGGCCTTGCGAACGGTCGCGGCGATCAGCCGCGCCGCCGTGGAGGAGGAGAGCGCCTCCGTGTCCGCGGTGATGTACGTGCAGTAGACCCAGTCGGCCTGCTGCATCTCGATCGCCGACCGCATCAGTTCCGTCTCGGCCTCCTCGAAGAACCGGGACGCCGCGTCGGACGCCGCGGCCGGGGTCCCCGCTGCGCGCATCGGGAGGCCGAGCGGTCCGGCTCTAAAAAGGGTCGGCGAGCGGCCCGGCGGCGCGCATTGTGGCCCGCTCCGAGCGGTCCGCCCAACGTCCGCCAGCGTTTTCTCGCCGACCGGGCGCTCCGGGACCCCTCCGTTTCCACTGGAGGTGGGGGTTTATGTACGACGTACGTCTGACAAGCTCCGTCAGACGATGTCCGACAACCTGTCCGGCTGGACCGAGCTGCTCACAGCGCCGCTCGGGCCCGAGGCACTGCCGGACCTGCCGATCTCGCTGCTGCCCTGCCTCATGGCCGGCTCCCTCGCGCCGGCGCGCTCGGTCCTTCCCCTCCTGGAACCGTGATGGCGGGACGACTGACCGAACGGCGCCCCCCAGCGCCCCCCGCGCCCCGGATGATCCGGGGCTCGCTCGGCGTCGGCGTCCCCCGGGGCTACGGGGTCCGGCCGCGTCTCTCCCCAGAGGCGGCCGCGGCGTTCGCCACGTACGTCGACTCGGCCCGCGCGCGGGCCGCGATCGAGGGCCGCACCCTGGTCTACACGGTCCGCTGGGGCTGAATCGCCCCGCCCGCGAGCGCTCGGAGAGCCGCCCCTAGCTCCGACCGGAGGGCTCCGGCCCGGTGCGGCCGATCGCGATCCCTCGCTTCGACAGTTCGTCGGCGCGCGTGTTCTCGGTCCGGGGGACCCACTGGTAATCGACCCGACGGAATCCCTGGGCGAGCTGCCGCAGCCGATCGTGGTACGGCTGCAGGTGCTCGGCACGGACCTGGTACTCGCCGGTCATCTGACGGATGACGAGCTCGCTGTCGCCGAAGACCCGGAGCTCGCCCGCGTACTGGGCGCGTCGCAGCCACTCGAGCGCGCAGATGGCGGCCACGTACTCGGCGACGTTGTTCGTCGCGCGCGGGTGGCCGGGAGGGACCGCGAGCCCGCAGTCCTCGTGGTGGAAGCCGCCGCCGGCGACGGTGAATCCGTAGGCGGCGATGCGCCGGCCGTCGGGGCCTTCCTCGCAGGCACCGTCGAAGTGGACCTCCACCGGCCCGGCGGCGGGCGTCGCGAGCCCCCGCGGCAGATCGCGGTCCTCCGGCGAGGCGCTCATCCGGCGAGGTCCCGGACCCGCCCGCGGACCCGCGGCGCGGCCGATCGGGCGAGCGCCGCGCAGTTGCAGAACGCCTCCGCGCGGGCGCAGGTCGGGCAGGTCGGCCGCTCCAGGACCTGGCCGAGCGGCCGCCCGCAGCCCCGGCACTCGCGGGCGCGCGCGCACCGCGGACACCGGGAGAGATCGGCCGTGATGACCGCGCGGCAGAAGCGGCAGTGAACGGCCTCGTTCGGGTACCGCAGCCGCGCCCGGGGCGGCCGCGGGGTCGGGCCCGAGGACGGCGCCGGCTCGTCCGGGTTTCCGAACGTCCCGGTGATGGTGGTGCGTCGGGGGTCGACCGCCGCCGCGGCCAGCATCACGACGAACAGGCCGACCGGCGCGATGAGAAAGCCGGCGAGCTGTTCCGGGTCGAGGACCTCACGGCCGTAGAGGGCGACGGGCAGCGCGACCAGCGCGAGCCCGGCGAGCAGGACCCCGACACCGACCCAGCCGAGCGAGCGGTTCATGACCTCCGACCGGGGGCGACCGGAGGGAGCCGGTCCCGGACGGATAAACCGAGCGCCGGAGGACGCGCCGGAGCCGGGGCGCGGGGTTTTCCCCTCCGACGTGCTGGGCGCGCGATGCCGAATCCGACCGTTGCGCTCCGGACCACGCTTGGCGACGTGCGCCTCGAGATCCTGCGCGACCGGGCCCCGAAGACCGCCGAGAACTTCCTCACGCTCGCGCGCAAGCAGTTCTACGTGGGCCTTTCGTTCCACCGGGTGATCCCGGGGTTCATGGTCCAGACCGGCTGCCCCAAGGGCGACGGGACGGGCGGCCCGGGCTACGAGATCGCCGATGAGTTCGGCGCCGGCCTCCGCCACGACACCCCGGGCGTCGTCTCGATGGCGAACGCCGGGCCGAACACCGGTGGGAGCCAGTTCTTCATCACCCTCGCGCCGACCCCGTGGCTGGACGGCAAGCACGCGATCTTCGGCCACGTCCGCGGCGGCCAGGATGTCGTCGAGCGGATCGCGGCGGTCCCGAGGGACTCGAACGACCGACCGCGCTCGCCGGTCCGCATCGTCGAGATGAACGTCTCGGGCGCCTAGGCCGCGGGGCGGCCGCGCCCCCGCGGCGCGGGAGCGTAGGGCTGGAACGTCAGCCGCGTGACCGGAGCGCCCAGGCGCGCCCCCACGCGCGAGGCCTCCTCGCGGATCCCGTCGCGCGTGGCGGGAGCCAGCCCGCGGAAGGCCCGCACCGTGATCCGGGTGGTCCGGCCCGTGCGAGCGGCCTCCCAGACGCCGCGGATCTCGCCGTCCACAAGGACGGTCGGTGAGATCCAGCCCTGGGGCCGGTACACCGCTCCAGCGAACCGGGTCGGCAGGAGGTGCGCCCGGGCCGGGTGGCCCAGCACGTACGTGTCGAAGTGGGGCAGCAGTCGCACCACCGACGGGCTGCGTTCGCCGCTCTCCAGCGCGCCGAGGTCGCCCCGCAAGATCGCGAGCCGGCGCCCGCCGACGTCCACCGAGGCGAGCTCCGGGGTGAGCCGCTGCCAGATCGGATCGACCGACGTCCGGCGGTACTGCGTCCACCAGGCGAAGTCTTCCGGCGCGGCCGGGCCGAAGACTCGGAGGTATCGCCGGAGGAGCTCGACGTCCTCCTCATCGACCGTGCCACCGGTCGGCGCCCTCGCCCACAGGTCACCGCGCTGGTAGCGGACCGGGCCCTCCGCGAGGGGCAGCCGAAGTACCGGGGCCCTCGCGGAGGCGATCGCCAGAAGATAACCGGCCGGCAGCGCGTAGCGACCGAGCCGCACCGCGCTGACCGGGCGACGGCTCCCCCAGCCACCGCCTCGTCCGCGACGAACGGGCACGTCGAGCGCACGGGCGACGCGCTCGGCGACCTCCGACTGAGTACCGGGAGTCTCCAGCGCGCCGGGGAGCGCGTCGAGCAGACGCCCGAGCATTCGAGACGAGTAGCCCTTTCCGCGGAGCCAGTGGAGCTCTCGCTCGGCGCGGGCTCGGGCCGGTCCGGCGAACAGGCGGACCTCATCGCGCGGCACGAGGTAGAGCGTCGCGCGCATGCACCAAGCGAGGGCGAGCGGTCCCCGGGGGGACAGCGCCGCGGCGACGTCGCCGACGCTCGCCCCTTCGGTCCGGGTCGCGAGGCTGAGCCGGGCCGCCGAGAGCAGTTGCGCCTGGCTACCGCCGATCGCCCGGGCCGCGGCGCCGACATCGG
>JASHTI010000154.1 GCA_030040625.1 Thermoplasmata archaeon | reverse complement strand
GCGAGCAGGTGGGCGAGGCGGAGCGGCTCCGGCCAATAGCCGCGGACGGTCGCGCGGCGCACCAGCGCCTCGGCCTCCTCCGCGCGGCAACCGACGGCCGCGGCGAGGATCGGTTGCCCCCCCGTGCGTACGGGACGAAGGCGATGGCGTCGCAGCAGCGCGAGACGGCGGGCCGCCGAGCGGGGGAACCATCGACGAAGCGCCGCGGCGATCCGGCGGAAATCCGGCGGCCGACGCGTGACCGCGATGACCGGTACCCGGACGGCGCGATGCAGGGCGTCGAGGTCGAGGACGTTGAACCCGCCGACGACCGCGCCGTCGACAAGTAGAGCTCGAACGCCGTCCCAGCCGCGGAGCGATCGGAGCAGCGCGATCACGCGGACCGTCCCGTCGGTGCCGTCGACGCGGACGCGCCCGAGGCGGGCGGCCTCGAGCTGTTCCGGCAGCGCCACGATCACCGCTCCGATCGGGGCTTCGCGGTCGGTACGCAGGAACGCCCCGTCGTCGACCGCGGCCACCCGCGGGTGGGGTTTGCCGAGCGCCTGACGCAAGGCTATGACCTCCCCGCCGGTCGGTCGGGCGCGATGGGTCCCTCCCCGGTCGCCCGGCGGTGCCCGGCGTGCGGCGCGGAGCTTCGGGCCGTGCTGGCGCCGACCGCCGCGACCCAGTGGTTTCCCTGCCCGAGCTGCCATCGACCCGTGCCGTTCGTCGCCGGGCGGGAGCTCCCGCCGCTCTACTCCTGGGAGGTCGTCCCGAGCCTATACCCTCCGCAGTCGGTCCCGCGGCGCCCGCGGTTCGCCTGGCGGGGCTTGGCGGCGGTCGCGCTCGCCGCCGCGGCCGTCGTGGCGCTTGCGTCGGTCGGCCTCCTGACGCTCGACGGGCTCGCCGCGGACCGCCCGAGCTCGTACGACGTCTCCGGGACCGTCTGGCAGGCCCATGCGAACGGCCCGGCGACCGTCCTCGCGGGTGCGCACGTCGTGCTGTGGACCGACGACAACCGATCGGTGCGGACCGCGACGACCGACGGGGGCGGCGCATTCGCCTTCGCGTTAGTGCCGAACGGCGGGATCGCGCTGAACGTCACCGACCCCTGCTGCGCCCCGACGGTCGTCTACCTCTTCGCGTCGCGCGCGTACTCGACGGCGACCACGGGCCTGAACATCCTGCTGCGCCCGGGCGCGACCGGCAACGTCAGCACCGACGCGCTGAGCCCGTTCCCGGACCTTGCGACGTTCCTGGTCTACGTCGGCAGCGCCGCGGTGCTGCTCGCCGGCGCGGCGATCGTCGCCGGCGCGGGCGCCCTGGCGGTCCGTCGGCCGGGTGGCGCGGTCGTCGGAGTCCTAGGAGGCGGCGCCTCCGTCTCGATCCCCGTGGTCGTGGTGCTCTTTTCGCTCGGCACGGTCCTTCCGATCGTCGCGGTCCTCGCCGGGGTCGCCGGTGGGCTGGGCGCGTTCGTTCTCGTCCTCACCGCCGCGGACCTCGCGAGCGGCGGCGCGGGGAAGGGGCCGGACGCCCCGTAGCCGCGCGGCGAGGGTCCCGTCGCGGCGGCGCCAGTACGACCGCGAGCGCCCGCCGAAGCGTCTCTCGGATCCGGGCGGCCTCGAAGCCGACGCTCAGGTCCCAGACGGCGCCCTCGAACAGCGCCACGACCGTGAACGCCAGTACGTCGAGGTCCCCCGGCCACGCGAGCAGCCCCCGTCGCCGGAGCTCCGCCAGAAACCCCCGCAGGCTCCGCAGGTCCTCCCGGTGATCGACCCGGATCGCCTCCCGGATCCCGTCGTCGTGCGCCGCCTCGCCCAGGATCTCGAACCAGAGCGCGACCTGTTCGCGGTCGATCGCTCGCGCGAACGTCTGTTCGAAGGAGTCGACGATGCCGCCGGCCGGATCGGCGCCCCGCAGGGCCTCGTCCATCCACCGCCGCGCCTTCCGGCGGTTGGCGGACTGGATCTCCCGCAGCAGCTCGAGCTTGCTCCGGTGGTACTGGTAGAGCGCGCCCTTGCTGACGCCGAGCGCGGCGGCGACGTCGTCCATGGTCGTCCGGCGGAACCCCTTCGTCGCGAACAGGCGACGGGCCGCCTCGACAATCCGCGTCCGCGCCTCCGCTTTGTAGCCGGGCACGACCTTCGGCATCCGGATCCCCACCGGCCGACAGGTCGCGCGGCTATTACTGACTTTTCGCCCAGTAACCTGACCCTAGGTAAGAAAACTGACTTATAGTCAGTTTGCTCTGGCCACCGGCACGCGGGGCACGCCCCGGGCAGCGGAGATCATGGCGCACGCGACCGAAGCGACGGGGACGCCCGTCCGGAACGAGGCGGCGGAGTACCTGCACGGCGCCGACGCCGCCGCCGTCATCGCGGGGATCTTCCTCGCGATCCTGCTCGCCGGCCTGGACGCCCTCGTGGTCTCCACCGCGCTGCCGACGATCGGGGCTTCGCTCGGCGGCGGGGACGACCTCACGTTCGTCACGAGCGCCTACCTCATCGCCTCGACCGTCTCGATCCCGCTCTTCTCCAAGCTCTCGGACCTGTACAGCCGGCGCTCGATCTTCGTGGTCGCCCTGCTGATCTTCATCGGCGG
>JASHTI010000153.1 GCA_030040625.1 Thermoplasmata archaeon | reverse complement strand
CGGCGGCGGCCGGCCCGAGCGCCGGCGGCGCCGGCGAAGGCGGGACCCGAAGGGCGCCGACGAACCCGAGGGCGGCGGCCGCGAGGGCGTCGGCGGTCAGGCCATGGTCGCGGGCGGACCGGTAGGACTTGTAGACGGCCGGGAACAGGGCGTAGCTGAGCACCTCGGCGGTGTCGGCCGCTGGGACCAGTTCCCGGAGCTCCGCGGCCTGGCGGGCGAGCTCCGGCGGGAGCAGGTCGGCCGGCCGACCGGAGATCGCCGGTGTCTCGCGGGTGACCCGCCTCAACAGCTCCGGCTCGAGGGGCCCGGGAGGCCGACCGTAGAGGCCCCGAACGTAGTCCCGGACCTCCGCCGTGATCGTCCGGTACCGACCGCCGGCCAGGACGTTCAGCACCGCCTGGGTGCCGACGATCTGGCTGGTCGGCGTCACGAGCGGCGGGTAGCCGAGGTCGGCCCGGACCCGCGGGACCTCGGCGAGGACCTCGGTGAGGCGGCCGAGCGCTTCCTGCTCCCGCAGCTGGGAGAGGAGGTTCGAGAGCATCCCGCCCGGCACCTGGTGGGTCAGGATCATCGGATCGGTCTGGAGCGACCGGATATCGAGGAGGGGCCGGTACCGCTCCAGGACCCCGCGGAAGTACTCCGCCAGCTCGGCGAGCGCGCCGAGGTCGAGATGCGGGTCGGCCGGGGTCCCCCGGAGCGCCGCCACCAGGGTCTCGGTCGGTGGCTGGCTCGCGCCGCCGGCGAACGGGCTGAGCGCCCCGTCGACGGCCGCCGCGCCCGCCTCGATCGCGGCGAGGCAGCTGAGCGTCGACAGCCCGGCCGCCGAGTGGGTGTGGACGACGACCGGTAGGCCGACCTCCTTGCGGAGCGCCCCGACGATCGCGCCCGCGTCGTCCGGCGGCAGGAAGCCGGCCATGTCCTTCAGGCACAGCTCGTCGGCCCCGAGCTCGGCGAGGCGTCGACCGAGCTCGACGAACGACGCCCGGGTGTGGACCGGCGAGGCGGTGTAGCAGATCGTCGCCTGGGCGCGCGCGCCGGCCTTGCGGACGGCGTCCAGGGCGACCTCCATGTTGCGCGGGTCGTTCAGCGCGTCGAAGACCCGAAAGATCGCGATCCCCTCCTTCGCCGCCTCGGCGACGAACGCCCGCACCGTCTCGTCCGGGTAGTGCCGGTAGCCGACGAGGTTCTGGCCTCGGAGCAGCATCTGCAGCGGGGTACGGGGCATCGCCCGCCGGAGCGCGCGGAGCCGCTCCCAGGGGTCCTCGCGGAGGAACCGCAGACAGACGTCGAACGTCGCGCCCCCCCAGACCTCCAGCGAGCGGTAGCCGATCGCGTCGAGCCGCTCGGCGGCCGGCAGCATGTCGCGCGTCCGCATCCGCGTCGCGATCAGCGACTGGTGGCCGTCCCGGAGGACCGTCTCGGTGAGGCCGACCATCGCCGACCCCTACAGCGGGATGTTGCCGTGCTTGCGGCCGGGCCGGTCGTCGCGCTTGCCGGCGAGGAAGCGGAGGCCGGCGACGAGCCGGGCCCGGGTCTCCGCCGGGTCGATCACGTCGTCGATGTAGCCCCGCTCCGCGGCGAGGTACGGGTTCAGGAACTCCCGGGCGTACTCGCCGCTGAGCCGGGCCTTCAGGGCGGCCCGCTCGGCGGGCGCCGCCGCCTCGAGCTCCCGGCGGTAGAGGATCTGCACCGCCCCGTCGGCCCCCATCACCGCGATCTCGGCGGTCGGCCAGGCGAGGTTCAGGTCGCCCCCGAGGTGCTTGGAGCACATGACGTCGTAGGCGCCCCCGTAGGCCTTGCGCAGGATCACCGTCAGCAGCGGGACGGTCGCCTCCGCGTAGGCGTACAGCAGCTTGGCGCCGTGGCGGATGATCCCGCCGTGCTCCTGCGCCGTGCCCGGCAGGAAGCCGGGGACGTCGACGAGCGTGACGAGCGGGAGGTTGAACGCGTCGCAGAACCGGACGAACCGGGCCCCCTTGGTCGAGGCGTTGATGTCGAGCGTCCCGGCGAGGCCGGCCGGGTTGTTGGCGACGACCCCGATCGACCGGCCGTCCAGCCGCGCCAGCCCGACGACGAGGTTCGGCGCCCACGCGGCGTGGACCTCGAGGAACGTGCCGACGTCGACCAAGCGGTCGATCACGGCGTGGACATCGTAGGCCGCGCCGGGGTCTTCCGGCACGAGCCGGGCGAGCTCCGCGCCGGCCGACTCGGGCGGCGGCCGCGGCTCGGCGAGCGGCGCCTCCTCGAGGTTGTTGAGGGGCAGGTAGCCCAGGAGGCGTCGGCCGAGGCCGATCGCCTCGCGGTCGCTCCCGACGGTGAAGTGCGAGACGCCCGAGAGGCCGGCGTGCGCGTCCGCGCCGCCGAGCGCCTCCATCGTCACCTCCTCGCCGGTCACCGCCCGAACGACGTCCGGCCCGGTGATGAACATCTGGGCCGCCGGCCGGACCATCACCACCAGGTCGGTGATCGCGGGCGAGTAGACGGCGCCCCCGGCGCAGGGACCCAGGATCAGCGACAGCTGCGGAACGACCCCGCTCAGGAGGACGTTGCGGAAGAACACCTCCCCGTAGCCCCCGAGGCTGAGCACGCCTTCCTGGATGCGCGCCCCGCCCGAGTCGTCGAGGCCCACGATCGGAACGCCGGCGCGGCGGGCGAGCTCCATCACCTTGACGATCTTCTGCGCGTGCGCCTCTCCCAGCGCCCCGCCGAAGACCGTCGCGTCCTGCGCGAAGGCGCAGACCGGGCGGCCGTCGACCTCGCCCCAGCCCGTGACGACCCCGTCGCCGGGGATCCGCCGCTCGGCGAGCCCGAACTTGTCGGCCCGGTGGACGACGAACGGGTCGGTCTCGGAGAACGTGCCGGGGTCGAAGAACGCCTCGAGCCGCTCGCGGGCCGTGAGCTTCCCCGCCGCCCGATGGCGCCCGACGCGCTCGACGCCCCCGCCTTCGCGGGACTGGCGCTTCAGCACGCTCCAGCGATCGAACCGCTCGCTCACGCACCCACCCCGACGCGGACATCCCCGGCCAGGAACGCCTGGAGCCCCTCCGGCCCCGTGACTTCGAGAGCACCGTCGTCGCGCACACCGACCATCCGGCCCACGGGGCGCCCGTCGATCGAGACCGGCTCACCCACCCCGTACAGCAGGCCCCGGCAGCGGACCAAGGTCGCCCGAGCCCCCGCGGCCTCCGCGACGGCTCGTCTCGCGGCGACGACAGCCCGAACGACCGTCCTCTCCAGGGCGTCGAGCCCGACCTCACAGAGCGTCAGCTCCTCGAGCGCGACCGACGTCGGTCGGAGCTCGGGCGGGAAGTCCGCCGTTGTGTTGCGGGCGTTCACGCCGATGCCGGCCACGGCCGTCGCCGATCCGAGAGGATCCGCCACTAGGTCCACCAGAATCCCCGCGAGTTTGCGCCGCCGGCCGGCTCGGTCGAGCGAGAGGAGGTCGTTCGGCCACTTCAGGCGGGTCCGGACCCCGTACGAACACGCCAGCGCCTCGGCTAGCTCAGAACCGATGGCGAGGGGCAGAGGCCCCGCGGCGGTCACCGGGCGCAGCACGATGGACAGATAGAGGCCACCGGCGGGAGAGACCCACGGGCGCTCGCCCCGGCCCCGGCCTTGGAGCTGGCGCCGGGCCACGACGACCGAGCCGTCGCTGGCGCCGTCCCTTGCGAGCGCGATCGCCCGGTCCTGCGTCGAGGGGATCTCCTCGTAGAACTCGCGTCGGGTCTCCACCGTCGACCCCGGCAACGCGATGAGGGCCGAGCCATAATGGTTGGGGAACGCGCCGTCGAGGGAGCGAAGCCCATATGCGGGGGCCGGTTCCCGCGTCAGCGTGGGCGCCACCGCGGATCTCCTCGCCGCACTGCGGCCGCGAATCGAGGCCGAGGTCAAGCCCCGCCTGTCCGGGCTCTTCGGCGGGTTCGTCCGCGCGTACCTGCCGCAGACCTGGGTCTTCCGAACGGAGCGCGAGAGCGCGTCGCTGGTCATCGATGGACAGGGCAACGCCCGAGTCCAGCCCCTAGCCCTGCCCTCCCCCGACGTGACCGTGGAGGGGCCCGAGTCCGCGATTCACGCCGCGTTTGAGAGCCGCGGGGCGCGAAGGCCACCTCCGGGGTCGGTGAGCGTGACCCCGCACACGCCGAAGGGCAAGGCCGTTCTGGACTACCTTCGACCGCGGTTCGGCCTTTAGCCCAAGAGTCACGGGCTCCGTCGTCTCAGCTCACGAGCGATCGACTCGCCGAGCGCGGTCAGCCGATAGACCTTTCGACGGTAATCGACCCCGGAGACATGCCCGCGGTCCACGCGGAGCGCCCCGGCCGCCACCAGGCGACCGAGCACTCGGGACGCGTTCCCCTGGCGGATGCCGAGAGCTTCGGCGATTCCCGCTTGGGTGAAGGAGAGCCGCGCGACCTCCTCCGGCGCCGAAGGACCCTGAGCGAGCAGATGGAGGAGGATGGCCCGGGCGATTCCGGCCCCGAGCGTGAGAGATGACCCCGCCGGGGGCGCGAGCGGCGCGCTCGGAGCTCCGGGCGCGGGCTCAGGGGCGGCCGGGGGTGGCCCGCGGGCCGTGAAGTCCGTCGGCCGGGCGGCTTGTCGCCCGCCGCGGCTCCGTGATCGGACCCACGCCCAATGGGCTAGCCATCCGACCACGCCCCCGCCGACCCCGATCGAGGCGACCTCGAGGTCGACGACCGTCACGCGATCGCTCCGTCCACCGTGGGGTTCGGAACGAGGGACTCCTACTTCTTGCCCTCGCCCGGCTCGGCCACCCGATCGCTCTCCTTCCCGACATGAGGGGGCTTTTCCGAAAGTTCGGCGAGCCACCGCTCGCCGTCCCGGCGGCGCCGCAGGGCTAGGCGCTCCACTCCAATCCAGCTTCCCAGCGCCGCCGCTAGTCCGGCTCCGAGCCCGACCAGCGCCGCGAAGCCCCAGGCGGGCAGACCGGCATAGGTGCTGCTGGGTCGGGGCGCAGTGGCGACCACCGCCAGCGTCGTGGGGACGGTGGTCCGATTCCCACTCGGCTCCGCGACGGTCACCGCGATGGCGTAGGCCCCGGCCGCCTGGGGCCGGCAGGTGACGCTCGGGCTATCGGTGGAGACGCAGCCGACCGGGAGGCCGGCGTAGACGAACGAAAGCCCGGCCACCGTTCCCGAGACCGTGGCCAGGAGGACGGTCGAGGTTCCGAGCGAGATCAAGGCGGGAGTTGCGAGGAACGATACGACGATGGGATGGCCCTCAGCCCCGGCCGGAACGACATCCAGCGTCAGGTTCGCCTCGGCGGAACGGCCTGAGGGCTCGGCCACGCCCACCGTGACGACGTAGGCGCCGGCGACGGAAGGCTCGCAGCGAATCGAGGATGAGTTTGCCGACACGCACCCACCCGGCAGGCCCGCGTACGAATAGCTGAGCGGGCCCTGGGCCGACTCCGCGACCGCCGCGAGGACCGTGCCGTTGCCGAGGATCACGACCGAGGGGCTCGCCGTGAAGGACTCGATCGAGGGACCGCCCGTCGCACCGGCGGGCCGGACCCCGAGCACGGTGCTCGCAAGCGCCGTCTCGCCGGCGCCGTCCGTCACGAGCACGTCCACGCTGTACGTCCCAGAGACCTCGGGAACGCAAGGGAGCAGGGGGACATCCTGGTCGGCGCAACCGTCCGGTAGACCCGAGTACGCGTAGGTGAACGGCGAGCTACCGCCCGTGACCGTTGTCGCGAGGACCGTGCGGGTCCCTACGGGCAGGGAGGCAGGAGAAGCGACGAACGACGCAACGCTCGGGGCGGGCTCAACGACAAGATCGAGCGAGCCATACGACCGACTCCCGTGAGCGTCCACGACCGTCACCCTGATCGACGACGTCCCGGGTTCGGATGGGACGCACGAGATCGACGTCGAGTTGGCGGACGTGCAGCCCTCGGGCAGGCCGGCGTACGCGAAGGTCAGCGGGAGGGCGCCCCCGAGCACGTCAACCGAGATCCCCAGGTCCGCGTTGACCTCGGCCGGGTCGGGATCCGCCGCCACCGCACGGACCAGCGGACCAACCGCAGGCCCGCCGCTCCAGCTCCACCAGGATCCACTATCGTACCCCCCGTAGAGCACGAGGGCCTCGAGCGACGGGTCATAGACCATCTCGGCATCGTAGAGGGCCGGCGGTGTCGGTCCCGCCGCCACGCGGGCCCAGCCTGCGATCGTCAGCAACCAAGTGGCGTTGCCACTCGTGAGCACATCCGTGGTCGACTCGCCTCCGAAGAGAACGAGGGCCCCGGCCGCAGGATCGTAAGCGACGGCCGCGGCGCCCAGCGGGGGCGGCGCCGGGCCGCTGGTCGTGAGCCGGCTCCAGCCCGTCCCCGTGAACAGCCACGTCGCGTTGGTCCCATTCCCGTCGTAGTAGGTCCCGAACGCGACGACGCCACCGAGGTCGGGGTCGAACACGAGGGAGTTCGCGGGCGTCCCCAACGGCTCGCCCGAGAGTTCGCCCGTGAGGTTCGCCCAGCTGCCGTTGTCGAACTCCCAGCTGACGTCACCCCGGGGAGTCCAGGCGAGCAGCAGCACGTAGCCTTCCGAGGGATCGTCGGCCAGTCCGAGGCCGACGATTGGCGGGGACCGAAGTGGTGTCAGCTCGGCCCAGCGGCCGCCGAGGAACTGCCAGGTCTCTCCGGTGTCGGTGTACAGGAGAACGTAGCCGTCCGATGCGTCGTAGGCCATCAGCCCCGGCGCCGGGCGGGGACTCCCCGAGACCGGAGACCAGTTCCCGTTCTGGAACATCCATGTCGCGCCCCCGTCGGTCTGCAACAGACCATAGCCGTCCGCGAGGTCCCAAGCGAAGCCAGCGACCCCGCCCGCGGGAGGCGACGGCGCGGTGACGTTGGTGAACGTTCCGTTGGAGTAGCTCCAAACGAGCGTTCCGTTCGCGACCGGCAACGACCCTCGGCCAGTGGTGACCACCACAATCGCCCCGCTCAACGGATCGAACTCGCCGAACGAGGCGTAGCAACTGGTCCCACAGGATTCCGGGTAGGGCACCGTGGCGACGAGACGGGTCCAGGTTCCCGCCGAAAACGACCAAACGTCCCGCGCTGCATCACCGGAGTCGTTCACCCCTCCCAGCAGCACCACGTCGTGATCGGATGGATCATCGATCAGCAGGGCCCCCCTTCGTGGCGACGGGGCGGCCGTCGGGGACAGCTCCGACCACTCTCCGGCCGCGTAGACCCAGGTCTGGTTCGTAGCGCTGGGCGGCGCGTACCCGACGAAATCGAGGAGCTCCTTATCCGTCGAGTCGTAGGTCATCACCCCGTACATCTGCGAGCCGTTCCCCGGTGCCTCGGTTGAGACGTTCTCCGATTGGGTCCAGCTGCCAGCTACGAACGACCAGGGTCGGTTCAGGTCGTTGCTCTCGAACAGGAGGAGGCCGCTCTGCGGTGGTGCAGACCCGAGCCATGCGAAGGAGCCATCCGGGGCCGAGGGGGGCGAGAGGACCGGGCTCAACTGCTGCCAGCCCCCGTACGAGAAGATCCAGGTCTCCGGGGAGGTCCCGCACGGCTCGCCGGGCGACCTCCCCGGCGTGACCAGCACGACGTAGTCGTCCGTCGGGTCGTAACTCAAGGCGTCGCCGCCACAGCCGGGAGGCGCCAGGGGCGAGCCCGCGGAGCTGTTCTCGAGGCGGGTCCAGTCCCCGTCGCGGTACGACCAGGTGGACGACGGGCCGGAGGCATTGGAATAGGTCGCGAAGACGAGGGTGTAGCCCTCGGCCGGGTCGTAGGCGAGCTCCAGCGAACCACCGTGAGAGAGGCTCTCCGGACCCGGCCCCCCATAGACCCAGCCCGCGGGCCCGGACGCGGGATCTCCGCAGATGGCGGAACCGGCGGTTCCTGCGGTCCGGCAGCTCAAGGGAGCCCCGGCCGCCGGACCACCGCCCGAGGCAACGGATGCCTCGGCCCCGGCGAGCCCGCCCAGAGGAACGGACCCCGGCGTCTCCGCGTGCGCGTAGATCCGAGCCCCGAGGCCCGATGCCGACAGTGGTGGTACGGAGACGAGGGCCGCGACGACCAGGACGAGGAGGAAGGTGCGAGGAGCCGGGCGACGCCGCCCTAGGTTCTCGGTCGTCTTACCGCGCTCGAGCCCGATACCCGCGTGCATCACCCGTAAGTGGGCGCGCGAGGGCATCTACCCGCGGCGAGTATATGCCGGGGCGCGGCCGGCCCCGCCGGGCCCGAGACGGTGCGCGCTAGGCGAGCTCGCGGAGCCGCTGGGCCATCTTCACGACGGCCCGCACCGCGTTCGCCGCGTTCTCGATCCGGTCCTGGGCCTGCAGCCGGGTCTCGCCCGGGCCGGAGATGCCGAGGCCGACCGGTTTGCCGGTCTCCACGGCGAGGTCGGCGAGCTTCCGGGAGGCCTGCTGCATCACGACCTCGTCGTGGTGGGTCTCCCCCTCGATCACCGCGCCGAGGGCGACGACGGCGTCGACGTCGGGCCGGGCCAGCAGCCGCTTCGCCGCCAGCGGGATATCGAAGACGCCCGGGGTCTTGAGGACCGGGCCGAGCTCCGCGCCGAGGAAGGCGATCTCCTCCTTCGCCCGCTCGAGCATGAGCAGCGTCACGTCGAAGTTGAACTCGCTCGCCGCGATCGCGATCCGGATCCCGCCCTTCGCCGTCCGTGCTGGTGCCATCTTCGTTGCCTCCCGCTCCCGCGCCTAGCGCGCCGGCCCGGCGTCCGGGAACCCCTGGCGGAGCCCCCGGCCGGCGTGGCGCGCGAGGTCCTGCGGGCGGAACAGCAGCTGGTAGGCGTTGAGGGCGTGCTCCTCGGCGCGCCGTCGCCCGAGCTCCTCGAGCTGGCGGTCGTCGGCGGCCTCGGACTCGAATACGAAGCACTCGACGATCGGCTTGGCGGCGAGCACGCTCGCGAAGATGAGGCCCATCGACGCCTCGTGCGCGCAGGTCCGGTCGTACTCCGCCCGCCCGGGCATCCCCAGCGCGAGGCAGAGGTCGGCCCCCGCGTCGAAGAGGCTCCGGCAGGCGACCGGCAGGTCCTTGATCCCGGGGACGGTCCGCCGGACGACGCGGAAGCCGGTCCCGGCGCCGCCGAGGGCCCGGACCGCGTAGCGGGCGAGGTCGACCCGGGCGAAGGTCGTGTCGGCGACCCCGATCCGCTTCACGGCCGGGCCCCCGGGGGCGGGGCGCCCCGCTCCAGGATCCGCTCGACCAGGCGCCGGGTGGCGAGCTCGTTGTGCGGCAGCGGGCCGATGCGCACGACCCGGACCGGCACGCCGCGGCGCGCGCACTCGCGCTCGACCTCCTTATCGTTCCAGACCTGGTCGTAGCCGAGGGCGATGAGCTGCGGGCGCTCGCGGACCACCGTCTCGTAGATGTCGGTGGTCGAGCCGAGGATCGCCCGGTCGACCGGCTTCAGCGCCTCGACCATCTCCCGGCGGACGTGCTCGGGGACATACGGCTCGTGCTTGAGGCGCCGGGCCGTCTGGTCGCGGGCGACGACCACCACCAGCTCGTCGCCGAGCTTCTTCGCCTCCGTCAGGAAGTACAGGTGCCCGGGGTGGAGGAGGTCGAAGACCCCCGTCGCCATCACGCGGACGACCATCGATCCCAGGCCTCGACGACGGTGCGCCCCTCGAGGAACGGCCAGCCGTGTGCGCCGGCGTAGCTGCGCGCCGCCTCGGGGGAGCGGGCCCCGCCGGAGTCGCCGAGCATCTCGCAGACGGTCACCGACTCGCTCAGGCCCGCCATCCGGGCGAGCGAGATGACGAGCTCCGTATGGCCCTTGCGTTCGGCGAGGAGCGGACCGGCGGCCTGGATGAGGGTGACGTGCCCCGGCGAGATGAACGCGGCGCGGAAGCGCTCCCGCAGCTGCGCGTCGGAGAGCGCCGGCGCCTCCCGGGCGATCTCGCCGACGGTGCGGATCGTCAGCGCGCGGTCGTTGTCCGGCACGCCGGTGAAGTTCTCCCGGTGGTTGATGGTGATGCCGAAGGCGCTGC
>JASHTI010000152.1 GCA_030040625.1 Thermoplasmata archaeon | reverse complement strand
TGGGCGCCGCGGACGTAGACGTCCCGGCCGGTCTCGACCCCGCCGGTGAAGGAGACCGTGCGGATGCGCGGGTCGTCGATCAGGGCGTGGCCGACGACGCTGCCGGAACCCGTGACGAAGTTGAGGACCCCCGCCGGGACGCCGGCCGCCTCGTAGAGGCGGACGACCTCGGCCGCGCAGCGCGCGGTGGCGCTCGCCGGCTTGAAGACGACCGTGTTGCCCGTCACGAGCGCGGCGGCGATCTTCCAGTTCGGGATCGCCGTCGGGAAGTTCCAGGGGGTGATGCAGGCGACGACGCCCTTCGGCTGGCGTACGGTCAGGCAGAACTTGGAGCGGAGCTCGGAGGGGACCGTCTCGCCGAACAGCCGCCGGCCCTCGCCGGCCATGTACTCGACGAAGTCGATCGACTCCTGGACGTCCCCGAGCCCCTCACTGATCACCTTGCCCATCTCGCGCGTGACGAGCCGCCCGAGCTCGGGCTTGGCGGCCCGCATCCGGCGGGCGACCTCGAGGAGGATCTCCCCGCGCTTCGGCGCGGGGGTGGCGCGCCAGTCCGGAGCGGCTCGCTCCGCAGCGTCGACCGCTGCCTTGACATCGGCCGGGGTGGCGCTCACGAACGAGCCGACCCGCTCGCCGTTGGCCGGGTTCTTCGTCTCGAACCGGCTCGCCTTCGCCGGGGTGGTCCACTTGCCTCCGATGAACAGCCCAAACTCCCCTTCCATGGTGATCCTCCGGCCCTGCGGCCGCGCCGCTCGGGCAGCCGCGCCGTAGGTACATAGGGTTGGCCGCCCTCCCCGCGGAAAGATTAACGGCCGCCCGTCCTCCGGCCTCGCCGTGATCGACATCGAGCTCCTCCGCTCGGAGCCGGCGAAGGTGGAGGAGAACCTCCAGCGGAGGCGTCACCCCCCGTATCTCCAGCTCCTGCACGACGTCCGCGCGAAGGATGCCGCGTGGCGGGAGAGCGTCCAGGAGGCCGACCGGCTCCGAGCCCAGCGCAACAGCCTCGGGCAGAGGATCGCCGCGGCCCGCAAGGCCGGCGACCCGCTCGACGCCCTGCTCGCCGAGTCGAAGGCGTTGCCGCCGCGGGTCGAGGAGGCCGAGGAGCGCGAGCGGACCCGCCGGCTCGAGCGGGATCGGCTCCTCCAGCGGGTGCCGAACCTGCTCGACCCGGGCGTGCCGTACGGCAAGGACGACACCGAGAACGTCGTCGTCGCGACCTGGGGCACGCCGAGCCCGCCGCGGGCCGGGCAGCGGCCCCACGGGGAGGTGCTGGAAACGCTCGGCCTCGCCGATTTCGACCGGGCGCGTCGGGCGAGCGGCGCCGGTTTCTACTACCTGCGGGGACCGATGGTCCTGCTCGACCTCGCGCTCCAGCGGTTCGCCCTCGACCTTCTGGTCGAGCGCGGATTCACTCCGGTCCTGCCTCCGTTCGTTCTGCGCCGCGAGCCGTACGAGGCCGTCACCGACCTCAACGACTTCGAGAACGTGATGTACAAGATCGAGGGCGACGAGCTCTACCTCATCGCGACCAGCGAGCATCCGCTCGCGGCGCTCTACCAGGGCGAGATCCTCGAGGAGGACGCCGTCCCGATCAAGCTCGTGGGCCTGAGCACGAACTTCCGTCGAGAGATCGGCGGTCACGGGGTCGATCAGAAGGGGCTCTTCCGGGTCCACCAGTTCACGAAGGTCGAGCAGTTCGTCTTCTGCCGGCCGGAGGAGTCCCCGGCGCTGCACGAGGAGCTTCGGGCGAACGCCGAGGAGGTGTTCCGCCGGCTCGCCATCCCCTACCGCGTTGTGAACGTCTGCACCGGAGACGTCGGGACCGTCGCCGCGCGGAAGTACGACATCGAGGCCTGGTTCGCGCGCCAGCAGGCCTACCGCGAGGTCGTGAGCTGCTCGAACTGCACGGACTATCAGGCGCGGGGCCTGGGGATCCGCTTGGGCCGGGCCGGTCGGCCCGGCAAGGTCGTCCCGCACACGCTCAATTCCACCGCCGTCGCGACCTCGCGCGCGATGGTGGCGATCGTCGAGCAGTACCAGCGGCCGGACGGGACGATCGAAGTGCCCCCGGTCCTGCGTCCGTACCTCGGGGGCCGCACCGAGCTGAGCGGCCCGGCCCCGGCCGCCCCGCATCCCTGAGACGGGCGCGCCGAAGCCCCTATCGGCGAGCCCACCCTCGAGCGACACCGATGGTCCGTCAGCACCTCCTCGACGACTTCGGCGAGCCGGGGGCGCCCACGGAGCGGGTGGTCCCGGGTCGAGCCCATCCACCGGAGGTTCCCGGCACCTGGCGGATCCACGAGGGATCGGTCGAGCACCCCCTCCTCCGTCCGGACACGATCCGAGCCCTGCCGTTCCAGCTCGACCTGGCCCGGATCGGGCTCACCGAGGACCTGCTGGTCGTCCTGCCGACGGGCCTCGGCAAGACCGTCATCGCCGCCCTTCTGGCCGCGGAGGTCCTCCGACGCTCGACCGGGAAGGTCGTGGTGCTGGCCCCGACCCGCCCGCTCGTCCAGCAGCACGCCGAGTCGTTCCGCCGGTGGCTCGTCCCGCTCGTAGTGGCACGGTTCACGGGCACCGTCCGCAAGCCGGTGCGCGAGGGGGCCTGGGAGACCGCCGACCTCGTCTTCGCGACCCCGGAGATCGTCGCCCACGACCTCGCCGACGGCCGCTATCGCCTGGACGACGTGGCGCTGCTCGTCTTCGACGAGGCGCACCACGCGGTCGGGAAGTACGCCTACGTGCCGATCGCCGAGCGGTACCGGGCCGAACGGCCGGCCGACGGCCGGGTCCTCGGGCTCACGGCCTCCCCGGGAGGTCGCGACGAGCGGATCGAGGAGGTCGTCGGACACCTGGGGGTCGCCCGCATCGAGGCCCGCAGCCGAGAGGACGAGGGGGTCCGGGAGCATGTCCAGCCCGTCGAGGTGGAGCAACGCTGGGTCGATCTCCCGCCGGCGACCGCGCACGTCCGGGACCTGCTCTCTTCGGCGGCGCGGGCGACCGCCCGGAAGCTCCAGAAGATGGGCTACCTGCGGAACAAGCCGATCACCTCGCTCTCGGTCAAGGACCTGATCGCGCTCCGTGCGGAGATCTTCGCCCGTCCCGGACCGATGGTGCGGCGGTTCGGTCCCCTGTTCCACCAGCTGGTGCTCCTGCACCTGCACCACGCCCAGGAGCGCCTCGAGACGCAGGGGCTCGCGCCGTTCCTCCAGTACCTGGAGCGGGTCGCCACCAAGCCGAAGCCGAG
>JASHTI010000020.1 GCA_030040625.1 Thermoplasmata archaeon | reverse complement strand
GTTGGAGTCGCGGAGGCGGCGGGCCATCTCCTTCAGGACGCTCTGAAGGACCTCGGGCTCGCCCTTGGCGAAGCCCCAGAACTCCCATCGGGACAGCACGGCGCACTCGCTCGGCTGGACCGCCACGACGTCGGCCGAACGGGGCTGCTCGTCGAGCAGCGTCATCTCGCCGAAGAACTGACCGGCCGCCAGCTTGGCGAGCGTCCGCTCCCCCCTTCGGACCTCGGCGGCCCCGGAGAGCAAAAGGTAGAGACCGATGCCGGGCTCCCCTTCCTTCACGATGCGGGTGTTCGCGGGGTAACCAACGACCTTCGCGGTCTTGGCGAGGGTCTTCAGCTGGCGCTCGCTCAGCGCCGCGAAGATCGGAGCACGGCCCAGCAGATCCGCCACGTCGGGCGCCGACCGACCACCGCTCATCGCCACGGGCGCGGCTAGGCCCCTGACCTTAAAGTTCCTCCGGCGGCCGCCGGTGGAGCCCCTCGGCCGCCCAGCGACCCCGGGCCCGGTCCGGACCGTTCGTACGGCGCTTGTAAAGGCGGCAGGGCGGTCGGAGCCTCGCGTGCCGGCGACCTCGGCCCTCCTCCCGTCCATCGCGGCCCCCTCCGCCGGGCGCACGCGAGCGGCGGCCGGAGGTACAGCGACGACGGCGCCACCCGAGTCGCTGACATTGGGGGGTTTCGAACTCAGCCTGTCGACCGCGCCGCTCGACGCTCTGGAACGCCTCGCCCGGGCGTTGGATAGGCCCTGGTTGGAGCGCGCGTTCGCCGGTCAGGTCGAGACGGAGGAGGCGACGCTCCTCGCGAGCTGCTCGCGGCGCGAGCTTGTCGTCCTCACCCGCTCCGCGACGGAGCTCGACCGATGGGCCGAGGCCCTGCCCGAGACGCTCGGCACCTGGGTCCGGCGCACCGGCCCGGCCGAGGTGCGTCACCTCTACCGGGTAGCGGCCGGACTCGAGTCGATGGTCGTCGGCGAGCGTGAGATCCGCGACCAGGTCCGATCCGCCGCCCGATGCACGCAGACCCGTCACCGTCACCGACTCCTGCGCGATCTGCTCGGGGAGGCGGCTCGAGAGGCGGACCGCATCCACCCCGTTGTCCCTCCCTCCCGGTCGATCGCCGCTGTCGCGGCGACCCGGGTGCTCGAGCTCACCGGCCGGCCGTTCCCGCGCGTGGTGGTCGTTGGCGCGGGCGCGGTCGGGCAGGCGGTCGCCGCCCACCTCGCCGCCGCCGCGCGCGTGACGATCGTCTACCGCCACCGCCCGCCCGAGGAGGGGTTCCTGCGCGCCACCGGCGCGCGGGCGGTGCGGGCCGCGGACCTCGCCGCCGAGATCGCGCTCTCGGATGCGGTCGTGACCGCCGCCAAGAGCGGCGATCGATCGCTCGGCCCCGCGGACGTTTCCAGTGGTCGATCGATCCTGCTGGTCGACCTGGGCATGCCCCGGAACATCGATCCGTCGGTGCGGGGCCGACCCGGGGTCCGGCTCGTGGACCTCGCCGCGCTGCGCGACTCCCTCCTTCCGGCGGTCGAACCACCCACGGCGGACGCCGTCGATCGCGCGGCGGAGCGCGCCGCCGAGCGGATCGGGCGAGCCGCGCTCGAGCCGTGGGTCTCGGCGTTCCGGCGCGAGGTCGAGAGCGTTCGCGCCGACGAGCTTCAGGTCGCCCACCGGTTCCTCGGGTCGCTGACCGCGGAGCAGGAAGCCGCGGTCGACCGCCTCACGCGGAGGCTGGTGGAGCGCCTCGTGCAGCGCCCGACGGCCGTGCTGCGCGACGCCCCGGCGGGAGCGGAGGGGGAGCGGCTGCGCCGGCTCGCGGTCGAGCTCTGGCGCCCGAAGCCCCGGGAGCCGTGAGCTCCCGTCGATTCTCGATCGGCACGCGGCGGAGCCCGCTCGCCCGGGCGCAGACCGAACTGGTGCTCCGGCGCCTCAATCGGCGGCGGGGGACCCCGCATTGGTCCGTGCGGCCGATGCTCACGGGCGGCGACCGCGACCGATCGATCGGAAGCAGCCCGGACTTCACGGACGCGCTCGACCGCGCACTTCTCAACGGCGACATCGATCTCGCGGTCCACAGCGCGAAAGACCTGCCGCTGGTGCTGCCGGAAGGTATCGTCCTCGCGGCGTGCCCCTCGCGCGAGGACCCGCGGGACTGCCTCGTCCTGGCGCCGACCGAACGCGCGGCGGCGCCGTCCCGGGGGGCGCGGATCGGCTCCAGCAGCACCCGCCGGCGGGCGCAGCTGCTCCGCTGGCGCAACGATCTCGAGGTCGTCGAGATCCGGGGCAACGTCGACACCCGCCTGCGCCGGCTCATCTCGGGAGATCTCGATGGAGTGGCACTGGCGGTCGCCGGTCTTCGCCGACTGGGCCGGGGGGCGGAGATCGATCGGCTCCTCCCCGTCCGTGACTTCCTGCCCGCGCCCGCCCAGGGGGCGCTGGCGATCCTCGCTCGCGACGACGACACGGCGGCCCTCCGGATCGCCGGCGCCCTCGACGACCGTCCCACGCGGTGCGCCGTGGATGCCGAGCGAGCGTTCGCTCGGGCGCTGGGCGGGGACTGTTCTACGCCGCTCGGAGCGCTGGCCGAGGTCGATGGTCGTCGGCTTCGGCTTCGGGGCGAGCTCCTGTCGCCCGACGGCCGGCGCCGCCTCCGAGCGCGGGTGGCCGGGGACCGCGACCAAGCGGAGAGTCTCGGCGAGGCGCTCGGGCAACGGCTGCTAGCGCTCGGTGCGGGGCCCCTCCTGGCGGCGGGACGGTGACGCGCCCGCGGGGCCCGATCGTCTACGTCTTCGCCTCGCGCGAGGCCCTGGCCGGCCTGCGTCCCGCCGCAGCGGCGGCCGGCCTCCGGCTCCGGCGGGTGGAGGCGATTCGAGCGGTGGCCTGTCGGGCGCGGATCGTCTCCGGGCGAGGGCTCGGTCTGAGCGACTTCGACACCCTCGTGGTCACCAGCCGCCGCGCAGCGGACCGTCGGCTCCGGCGATGGTTGCCGCGCGGGGAGCGAACGTGGACCGCTTGGGCGGCCGGCCCCGGAACCGCGGCGGCGCTCCGCCGCCTCGGGCTGAGCACGGTCCGGCAGGGCCTCGTTCTCGGCGGCCCGGGGATCGCCCGTGCGATCGGCCCGGCGCGCCGGACGATCCTCTACGTCCGATCGGCCGAGGCCGGGCCGACGCTCGCACGCGCGCTCCGGCTCCGGGGGCATCGGGTCCAAGAACGAGTCACGTACGCGCTCCGGACCGACCGGCCGCGTCTCCGGCGGCAGACGGCGCGCCTCGCCGAGGGGGCCGCGGCGATCTTCACGAGCCCCTCCACGCTCAGCGCGACCCGCGCCGCCGTGGGCCCCGCACGGCTCCGCCTCCTCGCTCGCCGGCTCCCTGCGTTCGTGCTCGGGAACCGCACGGGGGCGGCGGCGCGGCGCGCCGGCTTTCGGCGCGTGGTGGTCGTCGGTTCCACCGACCCGCAACGCTTAGTCCGCCAACTGGTCCGGGCGCTCGGCGATGACCTCCCGTAGCGTCGGGCCCCCGCTTCCGGGGCCCTTGGTGTCACGGCCGAGGATCCGGCCGCGCCGTCTGCGACGCAGCGGCGCGCTGCGAGAGTGGATCGCCGAGACCGACCTGGCGGCCCGACAGTTGGTGCTCCCACTCTTCGTTCGGCCCGGAACCGGTGCGCCGGCCCCCATCCCGTCGCTCCCGGGGCACGCCTGGCAGTCGCGTACCACCCTCCCCTCGTTCGCACATCGGCTCCGACGCGAAGGGATCCTCGCGGTGCTCCTCTTCGGTACGGCCCACCGCAAGGACGCCGACGGCTCGGAGGCGTGGGCTTCCGACGGCGTCGTCCCGCAGGCGGTGCGCGCGCTCAAGCGGGCGGAGCCGGGGCTGGTCGTGGTGACCGACGTCTGCCTCTGCGCCTATACCTCGCACGGCCACTGCGGCGTCGTCCGCGACGGCGAGGTCGCCAATGACGCGACGGTCGATCTCCTGGGCAGGGTCGCGGCGGCCCACGCCGCCGCCGGTGCCGACGTCGTCGCGCCGAGCGCCATGATGGACGGACAGGTCGCCGGGATCCGCTCGGCGCTGGACGACGCCGGGGCGTCGCAGACCGCGATCCTCGCCTACGCGACCAAGCACGCGTCGGTCCTCTACGGCCCGTTCCGCGAGGCGGAGGGCTCCGCTCCGGCGTTCGGCGACCGGGCCGGCTACCAGATGGATCCCCGCAACGCCCGCGAGGCGCTGCGCGAGCTCCGCCTCGACGCGGAGGAGGGAGCCGACCTGCTGATGGTCAAACCGGCGATCACCTCGCTGGACCTCCTCGCACGCGCCCGACGGCGGCTCGACCTGCCGCTCGCCGCCTACCAGGTGAGCGGCGAGTTCGCGATGCTGCGGGCCGGCGCTCAGGCGGGCGCCTTCGAGGAGCGGGCCGCCGTTCTCGAGACGCTGACCGCGATCCGTCGAGCCGGGGCGGACCTCATCGTCACGTACTATGCCCGCGAGGCGGCCCGGTGGCTCGCCGGGGGCGCATGAGCGGACGCGGCGCTTCGGAAGGTCTTCCGCCCGGCCCCCGGGACTTCGTCAAGTACACGTTCTATCGCCTGCGACCGGAGTGGCGGCGGCTGGACGCCGAGGCGCGTCGCCAGGGCCGGGAGGCGCTCACCGAGGTCCTCGATCACCCCCCCGAGGGAGTGTCGCTTCGGACCTACTCGCTCGTCGGGCTGAAGGCGGACGCCGACTTCCTCCTCTGGGCCATCGCTCCGGCGCTCGAGCCGATCGGCCGTCTTCACGCTCGCGTCGCCGGCTCCCCGCTCGGCGGCTACCTCGACGTCACGCACTCCTACCTCGGGATGGGCCGAGTCTCGGAGTACGTCGGGGCGAACGCGGTCGGGACCGAGGGCTCCAGCGGACGCCGGCAGGCGAGCGGACGGCCGTACCTCTTCGTCTACCCGTTCACGAAGAAGCGGGAGTGGTACGGGCTGCCGTACGAGGAGCGGCGCCGGGTGATGGGCGAGCACTTCCGTGTCGGGCACAAGTACCGCAGCGTCGAGATCCACACCGGCTACTCCTTCGGGCTCGACGACGCGGAGTTCATCCTCGCCTTCGAGGCGGACGACCCCGGCCAGTTCCTCGACCTCGTCTACGACCTCCGACCGTCCGAGGCGAGCCGCTACACCCAGCTCGAGACGCCGATCTTCACCTGCGTGCTCACGCCGCCCGCCCCGTTGCTCGAGCTGGTCGAAGGGCTCCCGTGACCCCGGCCCCGGGCCCCCGCTCCCGGCGGCTGTGGCGCCGGGCGAACCGATCGCTCGCGGGGGGCGTCGACAGTCCCGTCCGCTCGTTCCGCGCGGTGGGGGGGACGCCCGTGTTCTTCGCCCGCGGTCGCGGGGCCTACCTCTGGGACGTCGACGGCCGTCGCTACCTCGATCTCGTCGGCTCGTGGGGCGCCTCCATCCTTGGGAACACGCCACCGGCGGTCCGCGAGGCGATCACCCGGGCGGCGTCCGAGGCGGTCTCCTTCGGGGCCCCGTCGCCGCGCGAGCACGAGCTGGCCGAGGCGATTCGGGCCGCCTGCCCGGAAATCGAGCAGCTCCGGTTCGTCAGCTCGGGCACCGAGGCGGTGATGAGCGCGGTGCGGCTCGCCCGAGGCGCCACCGGACGCGAGCTCGTGGTGAAGTTCGCCGGCGGCTACCACGGCCACGCCGATGGCCTCCTCGCCCGCGCCGGCTCGGGCGTCTCCACGCTCGCGCTGCCGGACTCGGCCGGCGTGCCGCCCGCCGTCACCGCGCTGACGCGCGTCCTGCCGTACAACGACCCGGAGGCGCTCGCCCGTCTGCTGGAGCGCGAGGGCGAACGGGTCGCCGCCGTGGTCGTCGAGCCGGTGGCGGCGAACATGGGCCTGGTGCCGCCGCGGCCGGGGTTCCTGCGCGCGATCTCGACCCTCGTCCACCGGCACGGCGCTCTCGTCATCGCCGACGAGGTGATCACCGGCTTCCGCCTCCGCCGCGGCACCGTTCACGCTTCGCTGGGCCTGGACGCCGACCTGGTGACCCTCGGGAAGGTGATCGGCGGCGGACTACCGGTCGGCGCCTACGGCGGGCGTCGCCGCCTCCTCCGCCACCTCGCGCCGCTCGGGCCGGTCTACCAGGCCGGAACGCTCTCCGGCAACCCGATCGCGATGGCCGCGGGCCGGGCGACGCTCGACCAGCTCGTACCGGAGACGTACCGTCGCCTCGAGCGGCTCGGCGCGGCGCTGGAGGAGGGCCTGGCGGCCGCGGCCGAGCAGGAGCGACTGAGCCCGTTCACCGTCCAGCGGGTCGGCTCGTTGCTCGGGACGTTCTTCGCCGCCGGGCCGGTCATCGACGCCGCGGGCGCCGAGCGATCCGACCGCCGGCGTTACGCCCGCTACTTCCACGCCGCGCTCGACGGCGGGGTGTACCTGCCGCCCTCGGCGCTGGAGACGACCTTCGTCTCGGCCGCGACAACGCCGGGGGACCTCGCCCGGGCGATACCCGCCGTCCGGGCGGGGATGCGGGCGGCGCGGGGAGGGGGGCGTCGATGAGGCGGGACCGCCTGCTCCGCGCGCTCCGCGGC
>JASHTI010000151.1 GCA_030040625.1 Thermoplasmata archaeon | reverse complement strand
CACGAGGGGGTGCTGTTCATCGACGAGCTGCCGCACCTCGGCTTCCTGCAGCGCCACATCCTCACGGCGATGCAGGAGAAGCGGTTCCCGATCTCCGGCCGCAACCCGCAGAGCGGCGGGGCCGCGGTCCGGGTCGATAGCGTGCCGTGCGACTTCATCCTCGTCGCGGCCGCGAACATCCAGGACCTGCACGGCATCCTCTCGCCGCTCCGCTCGCGGATCGCCGGTTCCGGCTACGAGGTGCTGCTCGAGACGACGATGCCCGACAACGAGGCGAACCGGCTCCGCATCGCCCAGTTCTGCGCCCAGGAGATCGCCGTCGACGGGCGCATCCGCCCGGCGACCCGCGAGGCGGTGATGGAGCTCGTCAAGGAGGCCCGGCGCCGCGCGGAGGTGCTCGACGGGCGACGCAACGCGCTCTCCCTGCGCCTGCGCGAGCTCGGCGGCCTCATCCGGACCGCCGGCGACCTCGCCGCGGTCTCGGGCAGCGAGGTCGTCGACGCCGACCACGTCCGGCGCGCCCTCGAACGGGCGCGCTCGATCGAGGAGCAGGTCCGGGAGGCGTACGGCTCCTTCCAGGGCGGGGTGCGGCAGGAGTCGACCGAGGCGCAGCGGCAGTCGATGGGCTACTACCACTGGACGGAGCACCCCGACCCGGGCCAGTACCCCGGCGGCTACGGCTGAGCGTCCGACACCGCTAAGAACCGAACCCTGGTGGGCGCCGCGTCGGGCGCGTGGTCTAGTGGTTATGACGTCACCCTGACATGGTGAAGGTCGCCAGTTCGAATCTGGCCGCGCCCACTCGTCCCCGCGGTAGGGCCATCGCCGGACGGGTCGGATTCACTTCGTTTCGGGTCGAAGAAGGGGCGGGAAACGGTTGGGCCGGACCGGGGACACCGGTCCGGCCGGCCTCGAAGCCGAGGGCTCCCTAGTACGGGAGCACCTTCTTGCCGCCGTGATGCGCGGCCGTGAGGATCCCCGTCGCGACGTACCAGGCGGCGCCGCCGCAGATGAAGACCTCGATCCCGGTCGCCATCCAGAGGCCGTTGCTGGGGGTCTTGCCCGCGCCGAGCATCCCGAAGTCCACGGCGAGCAGGATGAAGGCGAGGACCAGGGTCCAGAACACGAAGGCGATCCCGAAGCCATGGTAATGTGAGTTGATCGCGAACGAGAACGTGAACAACGCCCACACGACCATGAACCAGGCGATGTCGTAGTGCGAGGTCCCCGGTCCGAGGGCGCTGCCGGGCAACACTCCGCCCAGGAACAGCGTGAACGCCCACCAGAACGCCCCGTAGCCCATGAACGCCGAGCCGGGGAAGATCTCGCCCCGTCGCGTCATGATCAGCCCGGCGATGAACTGGGCGCTGCCTCCAAAGGCGAGGGCCATCGGGAACACGACCCCGTTGTCGACGCTCCACGCGTGGGCCCCGTTCGTCGCGGTCGCGATCCCTGCCAGCATCGTTGTCATGCCGAAGCCGCAGAGACCGACGACCGAGGCCGGGGCCCAGAATGGGTCCTTGCTATTCTCTGGCGTGCTCGGTGTCGCCACGTCTCATGGGAGAAATCGGATTACTAAAGCTATTTCGTTGTACTACCGAGTCTGCGGGGGCGGCCCGAGGGCGCGGCCCCCGACGCTCCCGCGCCGCCCCCGGCCCGGCGGGATCGCCGCCGGCCCCAGTTATCAGTAAATAACGTGCTAGGTTGACGCACGCGAGGGAATCGCATGCCATCGAAGTCGTCCGGTTCGTCGGCGGCCAAGCGCCCGGAGTCCACGGAGCTCACCGAGGCGGAGATCGCGGTCCACTGGAAGGAGGAGGAGCTCTACCCGCCTCCGGCGTCGTTCGCGAAGCAGGCGAACCTCACCGATCCGAAGGTGATGGAGCGGTTCTCGCTGAAGCACTTCCCCGAGTGCTACCGCGAGTTCGGCGAGATGCTGAGCTGGGACAAGAAGTGGACCACGACGTTCGACGCCTCCAACGCACCGTTCTACAAGTGGTTCCTCGGCGGGAAGCTCAACGCGAGCTTCAACTGCATCGACCGCCACCTCGAGCAGTACCGGAACAAGGCCGCGTTCATCTTCATCGCCGAGCCGGAGGACGAGGCGCCGGTCGTGATCACCTACCAGGAGCTGTACGTCCGGGTCAACGAGCTCGCGGCGCTCCTACGCGATGAGATCGGGCTCGAGACCGGCGACCGGGTCACGATCCATCTGCCGATGACCCCGGAGCTGCCGATCACCATGCTCGCCTGCGCGCGCCTCGGGGTCGTCCACTCCGTCGTCTTCGGCGGGTTCAGCGGCGAGTCGGCCGGCCGGCGGGCGGCCGACTCCGGGAGCCGCGTCCTGGTCACGATGGACGGCTACTACCGCAACGGCAAGTTCACGGACCATCGGCCGGCCGCGGACGCCGCCGTGGCGACCGCGAAGAGCGAGGGCCAGACGATCGATACGGTCCTCGTCTGGCAGCGCCACCCCGGCAAGTACCTCTCGCAGGCGAAGATGGTCGAGGGCCGGGACCGCCTCCTCAACGACCTGCTCAAGAAGCACCAGGGGGCCCGGGTCGAGCCGGTCTCGCTCCCGGCCGAGGCGCCGCTGTTCCTGATGTACACCAGCGGGACGACGGGCCGCCCGAAGGGCTGCCAGCACGCCGTCGGCGGCTACCTGTCGTACGTCGCGGCGACCTCGAAGTGGATCCAGGACATCCACCCGACCGACGTCTACTGGTGCATGGCCGACATCGGCTGGATCACCGGCCATTCGTACATCGTCTACGGGCCCCTCGCGCTCGCCGCGACGAGCGTCCTCTACGAGGGGGTCCCGACCTGGCCGGACCCGGGCCGGCCCTGGCGGATCGCCGAACGGCTCGGCGTGAACATCTTCCACACGTCGCCGACCGCGATCCGGCAGCTCCGCAAGCTCGGGCCCGAGGAGCCGAAGAAGTACAACTACCGCTTCAAGAACATGACCACGGTCGGCGAGCCGATCGAGCCCGAGGCCTGGAAGTGGTACTACACCACCGTCGGCAAGGGCCAGGCGGCGATCACCGACACCTGGTGGCAGACCGAGACCGGCGGGTTCCTCTGCACGACCAAGCCGGGCCTCGACAAGATGAAGCCGGGGAGCGCGGGACCGCCGATGCCCGGCATCCACCCGGCGATCATGGACGAGAACGGCCAGGAGATCCGCCCCGGCTCGAACCGGGCCGGCAACATCGTCATCCGCAACCCCTGGCCGGGGCTGATGTCGACGGTCTGGGGGGACCCGGAGCGCTACAAGAAGACCTACTTCCAGCGCTACAACAAGGCGCCGACCAGCAAGGACTGGAAGGACTGGCCGTACTTCGCCGGGGACGGGGCGATGCAGTCGGCCGACGGCTACTACCGGATCCTCGGTCGCATCGACGACGTGATCAACGTCGCCGGCCACCGGCTCGGCACCAAGGAGATCGAGTCGGCCTGCCTCACCGTTCCCGCGATCGCCGAGGCGGCCGTCGTACCGGTCACCGATGAGGTGAAGGGCCGCATCCCGGAAATCTACGTCGCGCTGAAGCCGGGGATCGCCGCGAGCCCGGAGATCGAGCGGCAGGTGATCCACGCGGTCGAGACCGAGATCGGGAAGATCGCCCGCCCGCGGGTCGTGCGGATCGTGCCGGACATGCCGAAGACCCGCTCGGGCAAGATCATGCGCCGCGTGCTGGCGGCGATCTCGAACACGATGGACGTCGGCGACGTGACCACGCTCGCGAATCCGGACATCGTCGAGCAGATCCGCGTCCAGGTGCAGGGCCAGGCGAAGGTCGCGACCAAGGCCGGCC
>JASHTI010000019.1 GCA_030040625.1 Thermoplasmata archaeon | reverse complement strand
ACCGCACGGACCCCGACCGCCCGAGGGCCGGAGGGCTCGCCGGGCCGTTCCGCGGTCGGCTAGCATCCCCAGCCGGCGATCCGACGCTCGACCGAGCCGTGGTACGGCTTGGAGGCGATGCGGGCGAGGGCGAGCTTGACGGCGCTCCGGGCAGAGCGTGTGGCCCCGGCCGTGGCCGCGTCGGCGGGAGCCACCGGCGGACACGGGTCCGACAGAGGACGCTCGACCCGATAGGCGCGATCGGCCCCGGACTCTCCGGCGACCGCCTTCCGCTCCCCTTCGTACGCCGCGGCCTCGAGCCGGTTGAGGAACTCAAGGCGCCCCTCGGGGACGCCGGGGACCTCCTTCGGCGCGATCCCGTCGGTCATGGCGTAGACGGTGCGATCGGCGCTCGGGCCGTCCGCTTCGAGCAGCGATCCTGCCTGCGGGTCGCCGAACGTGTCGCGGCCAACGAGCGTCGCGAGCGTGCGAGGGACGTCGATCAGGCTCACCCACTCCGGGACGGTCGCGGGCCGGGGACGCCCGCCGGGCACGCGAACCCAGAGCGGGATCCGCGTCAGCGGCTCGTCGACCCGGAACCGGTGGTAGAGCGTGTCCGGCTCGAGGAACGCCTGGCCGTCGTCGCTCGTCAGCACGAACACGGTCCGGTCCCACGGGCGGTGCTGCGCGAACGTCCGCAGAATCCCGGCGATCCGCCGGTCGAGCCCCCGCAGCGCGCCCAGGTACGAGGCGCGGATCCCGTCGACCTCCTGCGGCGTCGGGGTCCAGTCGCCCCGGATCCACCGGACCGTGTGCTGGGCGCGGCGGGCGTAGTCGAGCCAGTCGCCGAACGGCAACGGCTCGCCGCCGTTCGCCAGGTACGGCTCGTGCGCCTCGAGCAGGTTCACGAACGCGAAGACGGGCGTCTCGGCCGGGCGGCCGGCGAGCCAGGCGTGCAGCTGGGGCTCGATCCACGAGCAGACGCCGGGGAGCCGGCCGCCGTACGTCCCGAGGAGCTTACCCGAGCTGCGGTTGATCGCGTCCCAGACGGGCGGCGACCTGGTGAGCGCGTCCCTCGCGAGCTCGCGGCTGCGCGACATGCGGCTCTCGGGGCGGGACGGCGGGGCCCAGGCGAGCGCCGGGCCGCCGAGGTTCGGGCCCGACGACGGCATGCTCAGCGGATCGAGATCCTCTATCGCGTGGCGATGTGGAACGTCATCGCCATCGCCTACGACCGGGTCCGCCGTCGGTGACCACGTGCCGGTCCTCACCCGAGTTTACGGTCGCGCTCCTCTGCAGGCAAACCCTTATTCCGACTCCCGCCGGCACAACCCCCACGGGTGGTGCCGGTGCCCGCGACCTCCACCGAGCCGAAGTTCGTCGAGCCGCTCCTGGGCGTCGCCTTCGACCTGGACGGCACGCTCGTCCTCTCCCACCACGATTTCGGCCGGATCCGCGCGGAGGTCGTCCGGATCGCCGAGCGGCACGGGGTGGTCCCGGGCCGCCTGAGCGTCCGTGAGCCGGTCCACCGCATCGTCGAGACGGCCCGTGAAGCGCTACGGAGCGCCGGGGCGCCGGACGGCGATCTGTACCGCTTCGAGGCGGAGTACCAGAAGGCGATCGACGCGATCGAGATGGAGGCGCTGCCCCGGACCGTGGTCCGCCCGGGCGCCGAGGCGCTCCTCGCCGGCCTCAAGGGACGCGGCTTCCGGCTCGGCATCCTGACGCGGAGCTCCGAGACGTTCGCGCGGGCCGCGCTCGTCCGCACGGGTCTCGCCGGGTTCTTCCCGTACCTGCGCAGCCGCAGCACGCCGGGTCCGGCCAAGCCGTCGCCCGAAGCGCTCCTGCTGCTGCTCCACGAGATGGGGATCCCGCTCGAGCGGGCGCTGTTCGTCGGCGACCACCTGCTGGACGCCGAGTGCGCCGTCGCCGCCCGGGTCCGGTTCTACGGCCTCCTGCCCGACCCGAGCGAGCGGTCGGACGCGCAGACGACCGCGGACCGCTTCCGGGCCGCGGGGGCGAGCGCGATCGCCCGCGACCTCGCCGAGCTCGCCGGATTCCTGACGGCGGCCCCGGCGCCCCCGGCCTAGAGGTAGGCGCTCCAGGCGTGGAGCACCGCCCGCTCGGCGGACGCCCAGGCCTCGGGGATCTGGTTCCAGCCGCTCTTCTGGTCCCCGACGACGTAGAGACCGGCGATCGGCCGGCCGGCGCCGTCCAGCGCTCGGGAGTCGTCGTCGACCCGGACGAACCCCTCGTCATCGAAGGCGCAGCCGAGGGCGCGCGGGACGGCGTCGTGCATGTCGTACCAGCCGAGGGCGGAGAAGCCCCGATCGTAGGAGCGGTGGACGCCGTCCGCGAACCGGACACCGAACCGGTGCTCGCGGATCTCGTCGAAGCCGACGATCGTTCCGGTAACGATCGGCACCGCGCGGGCCTCGAGCTCCGAGGCGAGCCGGTGATGCTCCTCCTCGGTCGCGCCGAAGCGGGGCGGGGCCCCGTGGGTGAGGATCTCCACCGATCTCGGCGCGAAGTCGAGGATGTCGAGCGCCGTCCGGGCGGCGAAGGCGTCGTGCCCGAGGACGCCGACGCTCCGGTCGACGAGGTCGTGGCCGTCGCAGACCAGACAGAAATCGACGAGCGCCTGGTTCGCCCAGGGAAAGATCGGGTCGATCCGGCCGCCGACCTCCGGGATGCGGTCGACGACCCCCATCGCGAGGACGACCACCCGGGCGCGGGCGGCCAGCGACTGCTTGAGCCAGTCGAACCGCACGACGAACTCCCCGTCGGTCCGCTCCACCGCGCCGGCCCGCGCGGGCGAGAAGTAGTCGACCCACGCGGACTGCGCGCGCACGGCGGCGACCTGCTGGTCGAGGAGACGGTGACCCGAGACCCCCTCGGGAAAGCCGGGGATGTTGTCCATCCGGGGCGCGTAGAACGAGCGGGAGTACTTCGGCCCCCGGTCGATCAGCGCGGCGCTCCGGCGTAGCAGCGCCGCCTTCTCCGCCGCCTGCAGCCCCGCGTGGCCCCCGCCGACGATCGCGAGATCGTAGCGCTCACGCAGGCGCGGTAGCCCGGGCACGCGGAGAGCACCGGTCACGGGGATTTGACGGCTCACGACGCCGGAGCGGCCGGGCGAGGGCGTTCCGGCGCCCGCAGGCCGCGCAAATCTTATGGCGGGACGCTCGCCTCGGACGCGTCGGGTTCCCCGACCCGTGCCGTCCGACGCGCCCGAGCACCCTCGCGCGGGGACGGTCTATTTGGAGGACGGGACGCGGTTCGACGGCGTCGGGCTCGGCGCGAGCGGGCGTCGGGTCGGCGAGGTCGTCTTCACGACCGGAATGGTCGGGTATCCCGAGGCGCTGACCGACCCGTCGTTCCGCGGGCAGATCCTCGCCTTCACCTACCCGCTCCTCGGCAACTACGGGGTCCCGAAGCGCGGGGCCCGGGACGCCGACGGCCTGCCGCGTCTCGAGAGCGACGGCCTCCAGGTCCGGGGCGTCATCGTCCGCGGGACGACCAAGCCCAGTCACTGGGCGATGGACCGGTCGCTGGACGGCTGGCTCCGCGACGAGGGCGTCCCCGGGGTCGCCGGCGTGGACACCCGCCGGCTGACGCAGCACCTGCGCAGCCACGGCGTCCTGCGGGGGGTCATCGATGTCGCCGAGGGCGGTCGGCCGACCCCGGCCGACGAGCTCGCCCGGGCGATCCGCCGCGCCCCCGCCTACCCGGAGGAGGACCTGGTCGCCGAGGTCGCTCCCGACAAGCCGACCGTGCTGCGGCGCAACGGCGGCCCGCTCCTCGCCTTCCTCGACTGCGGCACCAAGTCCAGCATCCTCCGCGCCCTCCTCGACCGGGGGGCGAGCGTCCTCCGGCTCCCGCCGGGCCACGAGGTGCCGCAGCGCTGGCACGGTCGGCGCGTGGCCGGCCTGGTCGTCAGCAACGGCCCCGGTGACCCGGCGGCGCTGACGGCGACGATCGAGGAGCTCGGGCGTCCGGCGAACCGGGAGCTCCCGACGCTCGGGATCTGTCTCGGGCACCAGCTCCTGGCGCTCGCGCGCGGCGGTCGGACGTTCAAGCTGAAGTACGGCCACCGCGGGCAGAACAAGACCGTCTGCTTCGCCGACGGTCGCGCGGTGATCGTCAGCGAGAACCACGGCTACGCCGTCGAGCCCGGCTCGCTGGACGGCACCGGCCTCGAGGCGTGGGCGACGAACCCGGACGACGGCACGCTCGAGGGGCTCCGCGACGACCGCGGGCGGCTGCTCGCGCTCCAGGGCCACCCGGAGGGCCACCCCGGCCCCCAGGAGGCCGGTTTCGTCTTCGACGAGTTCGTCCGCAAGGCGAGGCGGCGCGCATGACCCCGACGCTCCCCGAGCGGGTCGTCCTGCTCGGCAGCGGCGCGCTCAAGATCGGCGAGGCCGGCGAGTTCGACTACTCCGGCAGCCAGTGCCTGAAGGCGCTGGACGAGGACGGCGTCTACGCGATCGTCGTCAACCCGAACATCGCCACCCTCCAGACCGATCCGCCGCGCCGCGGCAAGGTCTACTTCCAGCCGCTCGTCGCCGACTTCGTCGCCCCGATCCTCGAGGCGGAGCGGCCGGACGGCCTGCTCCTCTCCTTCGGCGGCCAGACGGCGCTGAACTGCGGCGTCGCGCTGTCCGACCGGGGGACGCTCGCACGGACCGGAACGCGCGTGCTCGGCACGCCGCTCGCCGGGATCCGGGCGACCGAGGACCGGGCGAAGTTCGTGCGCGCGATGGCGCGCGCCGGCGTCCCGACGCTCCCCAGCCGCGCCGTCCGCTCGCTCGAGGAGGCCGAACGCGCCGCCGAGGAGCTCGGCTACCCGCTGATGGTCCGCGTCGCCTTCACGCTCGGCGGCAAGGGCGGCGGCGCCGCGCGGGACCCGGCCGAGCTGCGGGCGGTCGTGACCCGGGGGCTGCGCGCCAGCCCGGTGCGCCAGGTCCTCCTCGAACGGTACGTCGGGGCGTTCAAGCAGATCGAGTACGAGGTCGTGCGCGACGCGCGCGGCAACGCGCTGACCGTCTGCAACATGGAGAACGTCCTCGCCATGCGCGTGCACACCGGGGACAACATCGTCATCGCCCCGAGCCAGACGCTGACCGACGAGGAGTACCAGCTGCTTCGCCGCGCGGCGTTCCGCGCCGTCGCCGAGTGCGGGATCGTCGGCGAGTGCAACATCCAGTTCTGCCTCGATCCGAAGAGCCTGGAGTACTACGCGATCGAGATCAACGCCCGGCTCTCCCGCTCGAGCGCGCTGGCGAGCAAGGCGACCGGCTACCCGCTCGCCTACGTCGCGGCGAAGCTGGCGCTCGGCTACACCCTTCCCGAGCTGAAGAACCGCATCACCGGGGTGACGACGGCCTGCTTCGAGCCGAGCCTGGACTACGTCGTCGTCAAGCTCCCCCGCTGGGACCTCGAGAAGTTCGCCCACGCCGACCCGCGCCTCGGCCCGGCGATGAAGTCGGTCGGCGAGGCGATGGGGATCGGCGCCTCGTTCCCCGAGGCGATCGGCAAGGCGGTCCGGATGGCCGATCCGCGGGCCGACCTTCGCCCGCCCTCGACGCCCCGGCCCCGGGAGGCGATCCTCGCGGACCTCTCCGAGCCGAAGCCGGCGGTCCTCGGCCACGTCCTCGAGGCGCTCCGGGCGGGGATCGATGCGGAGACGATCGCGACGGTCTCCTACATCGACCGCTGGTTTGTCGACGCGCTCGCCGAGATCGAGGAGACCGACCGCGCCCTCACCGCGCTGCCCGGCGGCCAGCTGCCGGCGCCGCTGCTGCGCCGGGCCAAGGAGCTCGGGCTCTCCGACCGCGCGATCGGCCGCGCCGCCCGCCTGGACGAGGAGGAGGTGCGCCGGCGACGCCTGGCGGCCGAGATCCGCCCGCGGGTGCGCATGATCGACACGCTCGCCGGCGAGTGGCCGTCGCGCACGAACTACCTCTACCTGACCTACCGCGCCGACGCCGACGACGTCCGCCCGATGCCGGCGGGCTCGGCGCTCGTCGTCGGGGCCGGCCCGTACCGCATCGGCTCGAGCGTGGAGTTCGACTGGTCCACGATGAACCTGGTCGACGGCCTCCGGGCCGAGGGGCTCGGCGGCGTCGCCCTGCTGAACTCGAACCCGGAGACCGTCTCCACCGACTACGACCGCTCGGACCGGCTCTACTTCGAGGAGATCACGCTGGAGCGGCTCCGCGACATCTGCGACTTCGAGCGGTTCCGCGGGGTCGTGACGTGCGTCGGCAGCCAGCTGGCGCAGAACCTGACGCCGCTGCTCGCGATGTGCGGGATCCCGGTCCTCGGGACGGCCCCGGCGTCGATCGACCAGGCCGAGGACCGCGCCCAGTTCGCGAAGCTCCTCGAGCGGCTCGACATCCCGCAGCCGGCGTGGCGGGCGTTCACCACCATCGAGGAGGCGAGCGCCTTCGCCGAGGAGGTCGGCTACCCGGTCCTCGTCCGGCCGTCGTACGTCCTCAGCGGGCAGGCGATGCGGGTCATCGCCGGCCGGGCCGACCTCGGCCGGTTCCTCTCGGAGGCGGCGCGCGTCTCGCCGGAGTACCCGGTCGTCATCACGAAGTTCGTGGAGGGGGCCGACGAGGTGGAGCTCGACGCGATCAGCGACGGGCAGAAGGTCCTGGTCGCCGGCATCCTCGAGCACGTCGAGCGCGCGGGCGTGCACTCGGGCGACGCGATCTTCTGCCTTCCGCCCCGGCACACGCCGCCGAAGGTCCAGGAGGAGATGCTCGACGCCGCCCGCCGGCTCGCGCGGACCCTCCAGATCCGGGGGCCGTTCAACGTCCAGTTCCTCGTCGAGCACGGCGCCTACCGGATCATCGAGCTCAACCTGCGGGCGAGCCGATCGCTGCCGTTCCTGGCGAAGGCGACCGGGGTCCCGCTGCTGCGCGAGGCGGCCCGCGCGCTCCTCGGCCGGCCCCTCCAGCGGGAGGGCGTCGCGCCGCTGCCGCCGGGCCGGTTCGGGGTGAAGGTCCCCCAGTTCTCGTTCCTCCAGCTGACCGGCTCGGACCCGCTGCTCGGGGTCGAGATGCAGTCGACCGGCGAGGTCGCCTGCTTCGGCCCGACGTTCAGCGACGCGCTGGTCAAGGCGCTCGTCGCCACCGGCGTGCGGCTGGTGCCGCGCCGGGGGACCGCCTTCCTCTCCGTCGGCGGTCCGCGCCTCAAGGAGGAGCTGTGGCCGATCGCCCGCCGCCTGCGGGAGCTCGGCCTCAAGCTCGCCGCCACCGAGGACACCGGCGCGTTCCTCGCCGGCCGCGGGCTCCGCGGGGTCCGCATCCTGCACAAGGTGAGCGAGCCGGAGCGCCACCCGAACGTCACCGAGGCCATCGACCGGGGCGAGATCGATCTGCTCCTGAACGTCCCCGCCTCGCTCACGCAGGAGAAGTTCGAGCGGATGCTGGAGGACGACTACGTCCTGCGGCGCCGCGCCGTCGAGCTCGGCATCCCGCTGTTCACGAGCCTGGAGACGCTGGCGGCGTACGTCGAGGGGGTCGCCTGGCTGGAGGAGCACCCGCTGACCGTCGAGCCGCTGTACGGCAGCCCGGACCCGGGCGCCGCGCGCGCGCCCCGCCCGGCGGGCGGTCGGATCCCGGTCGTCCCGCGGCGCCGCCGCGCCCGCCGCGGCTAACCCGCTACGGGAACTTCGTGACCGAGAACTCGGGCACGAGGGTCGAGGTGTCGAGGATCTCGGGGATCCCCCGGATCCGCTCCGTCACGAAGTCGAGGACCCCGCGGCGCCGGTTCGCGCTCGTCGGGGGGAAGTCGAGGACGACCAGGATGTCCCAGTCGCCGGTGAGGAAGTGGAGCTCCTTGACCTCCTCCAGCCCCTCGAGGAGCCGGCGGATGCGGTCGAGGTCCCCGCCCTTGACCTTGAGGTAGCTGAGCGCGCGGACGCTCTTCAGCTCGGTCGGCATCATCGCGGCGACGGCGTCCTCCGTGAACTGGGCGGCGCCGGCGAGGCGCTGGCCGGCCGGTCCGACCAGGACCGGGAAGTTCGTGACGCCGCGCAGGTGTTCGGTGACGAGGCGCTCGAGGCGTCCGGCCTTCTCGACGTCGACGACCTTCACCGCGTAGCCCCGCTCGACGCCGAGCTCCTCGACCAGGGCGACGACGCGCGACTGGTCGTCCGACAGGAAGTAGACCGGGCCCTCGACCGGGCTCGCGTCCACCGCGTTGGAGCTCGTCGGCGCCGCGACCACCGAGGTCGAGGTCATCGGGCCGACGCCGAGGGTCGGCGGGCCGGCGGCGCGCTGGTAGAACGACGTCACGGCCTTGCGCGACTGTACGTAGAGGGTCAGCTCGTGCGCCGGATCGGCCATCGCCCGCGGAGACCGCGGCCGCGATATAAAAGTCGGACCCCGGGCGGGAAGCCCGGGGAACGGGAGGAAAGGGTTGACGCCGCGCGCCCGCCCGGGGCGCTAGTAGCGCTTGTAGGAGTCGGAGCGCTCGCGCCCCTGGCCTCCGCCACCGCCACCACCGCCGCCGCCGCCGCCGTAACGGCCGCCGCCGCCGTAGCCACCGCGGTCGCGGTAGCCACCGCCCCCGAAGGAGCGGCGCTCGCTCTCGAACTCCTGCTGGCTCATGTCAAGCGACTGGTTGACCTCGGCGATCGCGTCGGTCGACTTCGACAGGTTGCCGTAGCGTCCGACGTTGAGGCGCATGTGGCCCCGGACCAGGGAGACGTAGCCGTTGTCGACGAGGATGATCTCGTCCTTGGCGATCGTCCCGATCTGTTCGTTCCAGAGGGAGAGGATGATCGTCGCCGTGTCGTCGCCGACGACGGCCTCGCAGACCTTCCTCGGATCGCCGAACTTGCCCATCACTTCCTTCGGCTCACCCACGTTCAGCACCTTGGCCAATACGTTCACTTGCTTCGAGTTCGGCGTCAGGTCTCGCACTTTTGTCAGGGGTTTGTCCACCATGGTCTCAGCTCGCCTCGTTCGCGTTCCGCGTTGGTTCCTCGGAGTCCGAAAGCCGCCGCTCGAAGCGCGAACACTCGTCGCAGAAAGAGGACGGAGGGTACGCTCGATCGGGGGCGGCTCGCGAATTCCTTGCCGGCCCCATCGTCGGCGCCGCATATAAGCGGGCCGTCGTGCGACGGCGTCGCGTGAAGGGAGGGGCGCCGCGCGCCCCCCTCCCGGGGGCGCCCGTGATCCCGCCCGGTCGCGCGGGGGGTCGAACGCTAGCCTTTTGGAGGGGGACTCTCGTCGACCGAACGCCGGGATGACCCAGCGGTTCCGCGTCGGCGTGCAGCATCTCCGCGATCGCGAGTACGACCGGGCCGCCCGGGCGTTCGGCGAGGTCGTCCGGGAGGACCCCAAGGACGCCGACGGCTGGTCGAACTACGGCCTCGCCCTCACGCACCTCGGCAAGGCCGCCGAGGCGGAGACGGCGCTCTCCAGGGCCGTCGCGCTCGCGCCCCGCAACGGGGAGGCGTGGTTCCACCTCGGCGTCGCCCGGTCCCTGCGCGACGAGTGGGCGGACGCCGCCAGCGCCTACCGGCGCGCCGTCGCGCTCGAGCCGGAGGACGTCGTCGCCTGGCACCGCCTCGGGGTCGCCCTCGCCGAGAGCGGCGACGAGTCGGCCGCCGCCACCGCCTTCGAGCGGGCGCTCGTCCTCTCCCGCCAGATGCCGGCCGGCGCGGCCGGTCCGGCCCCGCCGCCGAGGAACCCGAACGCCGACGACCACGCCCTCGAGGTCGGCGAGCGGGAAGGGGCGCGGGAGGCGAAGAGCTGGCTCGATCTCGCCCTCTCGCTGCTCGCCCTCGGGGACGAGGAGGAGGCGGTCGCGGCGTACGAGCGGGCCTACGCGCTCGACCCCGGGCGGGCCTCCCGATCGCTGTTCCGTCCGATGCTGCGCCTCCTTACGGCCGTCGGCGACGAGGGGCAGAACGCCCCGATCGACGCCCTCCAGGCCCTCGAGCGACCCGGCGCCCCGCCCCGTCCCGAGGCGGTCCGGCCCCCGGCCCGGCCCGAGGTCGGCTGAGCCGGACGACGCCGGGCGGCTAGACCGGCCGCGGCGCCTCGGTGACGATCGCCGACTCGGCCCACTCCTTCGCCTTCTCGCGTCGCTCCGCGTGGGTCCGGTAGAAGGCGTGGATCCGCTCGAGCAGCTGGCCCTTGCAGTCGCCGCAGAGCAGCGCGCCGCTCCGGCAGTCGGCGGTCAGCCGCGCGAGCTGCTCGTCGGAGTCGGCGAAGCGGCTCCGCCACAGCGCCCAGATCGAGCAGATCTCCGGGTTCGCGCCGAGGCGGCGCTGCTCCTCGACGCTCGCGCGGCCGCCGGTGAAGGCGTTGCGGACCTTCCGCTCGACGGTCTTCGGCGGGTCGTTGAGGAACAGCGCGCTGTCCTCGGAGCTGCCCGTCGTCGACATCGCCGCTTCCCCCAGCAGGCCGGGGATCATGCGGCTGTGCAGCAGCGCCGGCTTCGGGTAGCCGAGCCCCTCGGCGATGTCGCGGGTCAGGCGGAAGTGCGGGTCCTGGTCGATCCCGCACGGGATCAGGCAGCGGACGGTCTTCCCCTCGGCCCACGACGGCCAGAAGCAGGGGACCGTCTGGAGCGCGGTGTAGAAGATCCAGCCGATGTTCGCCGACGGCTCCAGGCCGAAGACCGCCTTGACGCTCGAGTAGGTGATCTTGCGGGCGACCCGGATCGCCAGCGGGTAGAGGGCGGCGATCGACCGGGAGTCGAAGAAGACGTGCGTCCGCTTCGGCTCGAAGCCGAGGGCGAGGATGTCGTAGAGGTTCTCGAGACCCCAGCGGAGCGTCTCCTCGCGCGTGAGCCCGGCGCGCGACCAGAACTTCTCGTCGTCGGTGATCTGGATGTACATCGGCACGTGCAGGCGCTCCTGGAACCACCGGCACAGGTCGAACTGGGCGAGGTGGGAGAGGTGGAGCGGCCCGGACGGGCCCCGGCCGGAGTAGACGAAGAACGGCGCGCCGGCGGCGTGCGCCTCGAGCAGCGGCGCCAGGTCCCGGTGCGAGTAGTAGATCCCCCGGCTCAGGAGGGGGTGGAGCTCCCCGCCGGCGAGCGAACGGAGGCGGGCGAGGAGCTCGGCCGAGAGCTCCTGGGTGCCGAACAGCTCCCGGAGCCGGTCGTAGTCGACCTTCCCCCGGACCTCGTAGGGGGTGACGACGAACTCGTCGGCGGGCATCGATCGCCCGCCCTAGCCTTCGGGGAAGGTGATGCGGGCGAGGATCGCCTCGCGGTCCATCGCGGGGACCCCGAGGGACGTCAGCGCGCTCGAGACGCAGGAGCGGGAGTGCTCGACGTGGATCGAGTGGCCGCACGCCGGGCAGGTCGCCCACCCCTCGATGAGGCGCCGCAGCCCTTCGCGGGAGGACGACGAGTCACGGCGGGCGAACTTGTCGACGAGGATCGCCGCCCCCGAGCTCGTCTCCAGGTTCGAGAGCGGGACGCGCACCGACGCGTTGCAGACCGGGCAGCGCGCCGGGTTGCGGCAGGTGCAGGCCATGGGACCGGGGGTACCCCGCGCCCTTCCTAAAAACCCCCGGTCTCCGGCCGGGGCGGCCCATCCCCGACGCCGCCGCGTCGATTATGAGGAGGCACCGACGTGGAGAGCGCGATGGCCTCCGGCCCCGCGACGGATCCCGTGCGCGCGACGTTCGTCGCGATCCTCCAGCAGCTCAATCGCGCCGAGTCGGTCCACGAGGGCCGGGTCCACGACCAGGCGCTCCCCCTCCAGGACCTCGCCTACTCGCTGCGCGATTTCTGGGCGATCGAGGAGCGGCGGGTCCAGCTGCCGACCGCGCTCGGGCTGCTCGTCCGCAACGGGCTCGTGCGGGCCGAGGCCCCCGGCCCCCGCCCGGCGCGGGGCGCGGCGCCGCCGGCCCGCTACCGCATCACCGCGGAAGGCAAGCAGTTCCTGATCGAGTCCGTGGCGAAGAGCGACCGCATCCAGTAGCCACCGGCGACCGGCGGAGCGCCTCCGCGCACCAAGCGTTAAGTAGGGCACCCCGGTCGAGACGCGGCCATGTCGCGGATTCACTCCGGGCGTAAGGGCCGGGCCGGCTCGCACAAGCCGTACCCGATGACCCGGCCGGAGTGGGTGACCGCCTCTGCGGAGGAGGTCATCGGGCAGGCCGTCCAGCTCGCGAAGGGGGGCCGCTCGGCCGCCCAGGTCGGGCTCCAGCTCCGCGATGGGCTCGGCGTGCCCAGCGCGCGCCTGGTGACGGGCAAGCGCCTCGCCGCCGTGCTCGCGGAGGCCGGCATCCGTCCGGAGATCCCGGACGACCTCCAGGCGCTCCTCAAGCGCGTCGTCCACCTCCAGCACCACCTGGAGGGCCACCCGAACGACCTCGCGAACCGGCGGGGCCTCACCCTCATGGAGTCTCGGATCCGACGGCTGGCCCGGTACTACCGGCAGCACAAGCGGATCCCGGAGAGCTGGCGGTATTCGGCCGCCGGGGCGGCGCTCCAGGTGGAGTGATGGCCTCGGGTCCCGAGGCGTTCGTTCCCCACCCGCGCTATCCGGAAGAGTTCGCGAAGGCCCGGGGGCTCGTCCTCGGCCACCCGCGCCGCTGGCGGATCGTCTACCACTACGACGGTGACGGGATCGCCGCCGCCTCGGCGCTCCTGCGCGCCTTCGCCCGGCTCGGCTACCCGGCCCAGGCGACGCCGCTCTTCGGCGTGGAGCGGGAGCGGTTCGCCGCCCTCTCCCGGGCGACCCCGGGTCCGATCCTCGTCACCGACACCGGCGCGAGCTGGCTCGACCTCTTCCCGGAACACCCCCATCCGATCGTCGTCCTCGACCACCACCGGTACCCCGGGGTCCCGGAGCCGCCGAAGCTGCCCCCGCACGTCGCGTTCGTCAATCCGCTCGACTGGGGCGTCGACGGGATGGACGAGATGTGCGCGGCGACCCTCAGCTGGCTGTTCACCGTCTTCCTCGACCCGGCGAACTGGGACAACGCCGTCTGGGGGCTCTCCGGTGCGATCCACGACCGTCAGCACGTCGGCGGGTTCCGCGGTCTGAACGCGACGCTCGTCGACGAAGCCCGCCGCCAGGGCCTCCTCGAGCGCCGCCGGGGGCTCGGGCTCTTCGGCCGCTCCGTCGGCGAGGCGCTCAGCGGCAGCATCGATCCGTTCCTGCGCGGGATCTCCGACCGCCCCGCGGAGGCGGAGCGGTTCGCGCGCACGCTCGGTCTGGACCCGAGCCGCCCGCCGGGCGAGCTGACCGCCGAGGAGGCGCAGCGGCTCGCCGCGGCGGTCCGCGCCCGGCTCGAGGCTGACCACGTCCTCCCCGAGCTCGCCGGGCTGATCGACGGGGAGCGGTGGTTCGTTCCCTCGCTGGGCCTGGACGCCGAGGAGGTCTCGAACCTGCAGGCCGCCACCGGCCGGATGGGTGTCCCCGGGGTCGGCGTCGCCTACGGCCTCGGCGACCACGGGGCCGCCGAGCGGGCGCGGGCGACGGAGGGGGACTGGCGCCGCGGGGTGATGCGGGGGCTCCGGCGGATCGAGGAGCAGGGGGTCCGCGCGATGCCCTCGCTCTTCTGGTTCGAGAGCCCCGAGATGCCGCTCGCCGGCACCCAGGCGGGCCTCGCCATGAACTACCTACTGCCGGCGGACCGGCCGGTGTTCGTCTTCTCGGAGATGGGCGAGGCGCCCACGAAGGTGAGCGCGCGCGGGCTCCGTCCCCAGGTCGACCGGGGGATGGACCTCGCCACCGTCTGCCGGACGGCGGCGAGCGCCGTCGGCGGCGAGGGCGGCGGGCACCGCATCGCCAGCGGCGCGACGATCCCGCCGGGCGCGCGCGATCGGTTCCTCGCCGTCGCCGACCAGGAGCTCGGCCGCCAGCTCGCGCGACCCGAGGCGACCGCGTGACGGCCGGTCCCGAGGCGGCGCCCGCCAAACCGGGGGCGCCCGAGCGGCTGCGCGACCGCCCGCTCGAGGTGGAGATGCACCGCTCCTACCTCGACTACGCGATGAGCGTCATCGTCGGGCGGGCGCTCCCGCTCGGCCGGGACGGCCTGAAGCCGGTCCAGCGCCGCATCCTCTGGTCGATGTGGGAGTCCGGCGCGACGCACGACAAGCCGTACCGCAAGAGCGCGCGGACCGTCGGCGAGGTCCTCGGGAAGTACCACCCGCACGGCGACCTCGCCGTCTACGACGCGCTCGTGCGGATGGCGCAGCCGTTCAGCCTGCGCTATCCGCTGATCGACGGACAGGGGAACTTCGGCTCGATCGACGGCGACGCGCCGGCCGCGATGCGGTACACGGAGGCGCGGCTCTCCCCGTTCGCCGAGGAGCTGCTCGCCGACCTGGAGAAGGAGACGGTCGACTGGATGGACAACTTCGATGGGTCGCTGAAGGAGCCGCTCGTCCTTCCCTCGAAGATCCCGAATCTCGTCGTCAACGGCTCGGCCGGCATCGCGGTCGGCATGGCGACGAACATGCCGCCCCACAACCTCGCGGAGGTCGTCGACGCGCTGCTGCTGCTGCTCGAGCGCCCCGAGGCGTCGCTCGACGAGCTGATGGCGATCGTCCCCGGCCCGGATTTCCCGACCGGCGGCTTCCTGTCGGCGGAGGGGATCCGGGAGGCCTACGCCACCGGCCGCGGGATGCTCCACCTCCGCGGCCGGGCGGAGCCCCGGGAGCGCGGCGGCCGCGACGAGATCGTGATCACCGAGATCCCCTACGAGGTCAACAAGTCGAGCCTGCTCGAGCTGATCGCCGACCTCGTCAAGACCAAGCGGCTGGACGGCGTCACCGACCTTCGGGACGAGTCGGACCGCAACGGCACGAGCGTCGTCCTCGAGCTGCGCCGGGACGCGCCGGCGGAGATCGTCCTCAACCGGCTCTACGAGCACACGCCGCTCGAGACGAGCTTCGGCGTGATCAACCTCTGCCTGGTCGACGGCCGACCGAAGGTCCTCGGGCTGAAGGAGCTGCTGCTCCACCACCTGCAGCACCGGCGGGAGACGCTGCGCCGTCGGGCGACCTTCGACCTGAAGAAGACCGAGGAGCGGCTCCACCTGCTCGAGGGGTTCCTCACCGCGATCGACCACATCGACGAGGTGATCCGGCTCATCCGGCGCTCGAAGGACCCGGCGACCGCCGAGGCCGGTCTGATGGGCCGCTTCCTGCTCTCCAGCGAGCAGGCGAAGGCGATCCTCGACCTCCGGCTCGCGCGGCTCACCGCGCTGGAGCGCGAGGCGATCGAGAAGGAGAAGGCGGAGAAGGAGGCGTTCGCCGCCGACCTGCGCGAGGTCCTCGGCTCGCCGGTGCGGCTGGACGGATGGATCGTCGCGGAGCTGCGCGACGTCCGCGAGCGGTTCCGCGACGAGCGGCGCACGCGGATCGTCCCGGGGTTCACCGAGCGGTCGCTCGAGGACCTGATCCCCGACACCGAGGTCGTCGTCCTCGTCACCCGGGACGGCTACATCAAGCGCCTGCCGCTCGAGCAGTACCGCCGCCAGCGCCGCGGCGGGCGCGGGCTCGTCCAGATGGAGACGAAGGAGGAGGACATCGTCACCCGGCAGTTCGTCACCCGGACCCACGACGACGTCCTGTTCTTCACGAGCCTCGGCCGCGTCTACCAGCTCAAGGCCTACGAGCTCCCGGAAGGGAGCCGACACTCCAAGGGAAAGGCGCTGATCAACCTCCTCCCGCGCCTGAAGGACGGCGAACGGGTGCGGACCCTCCTCCCGCTCCGGGGCCTGGAGGGCGACGGGGCGCTCTTCTTCGCGACCCGGCGCGGCACCGTCAAGCGCACGCAGCTCGACCAGTTCCAGAACATCCGGGTCAGCGGGATCCAGGCGATCCTCCTCGAGGAGGGCGACGAGCTCGTGGACGTCGCCCACGTCACCGGCGAGGCGACCGAGATCATCCTGGCGACCGCCGCCGGCCAGCTCGTCCGCTTCCCGGTGAGCGAGGTCCGGCCCATGGGGCGCGCGACGTACGGGGTCATCGGCGTCCGTCTCTCGGACGCGAAGGGCGACCGGCTCGTGGCGATGGCGCCCGTGAGCGGCCGCTTCCCGACGCTCCTCTCGCTCACGACGACCGGCTACGGCAAGCGCAGCCCGGTCGAGGACTACCGCAAGACGGCCCGCGGGGCGAAGGGGGTCCGGACGATCCGGACGGGCGACCGCAACGGCGACGTCGTCGCCGTGCTGCCGACCACCGAGGCGTCGGAGCTGCTCGTCACGACGCAGCGGGGCGTGACGATCCGCACGGCCGTCGCCAGCATCCGCGTCCAGGCGCGCAACACGCTCGGGGTCCGGGTGATCCGTCTGGACGAGGGCGACGAGGTGCGCGACGCGACGGCCCTCGAGCCCTCGGTCGATGCGCCCGGCGAAACGCCGGGCCCCGCGCCCTCCCCGGGCCCGCCCGCCGTGGCGCCGGACGCCGAAGAGGACGGGGACGGAGCCGAGGGGGCCGGGCCGGAGCCGACGGACGACGAGGAGGACGATGCCGCGCCGCCCCCGGCGTAAGAGCGTCCTCGTCTGCCCGAAGTGCGGGTCGCCGAGGATCACGCTGATCGCCGGCCAGATCGTCGGCCAGGTCTACCACTGCCTGGCGTGCGACTACGTCGGCTCGCTGGTCCTCGAGAAGGACCTGCCCCGGGACCCGACGGACGACCGCCAATCGTAACCGCTCTCGCTCCTGCGAGCGCCGATGGCCGCGGGCCCGTCGCACTGGAAGCGCTGGTACCGGCGCTGGGAGACCCAGCAGGAGAGCTTCAACCCGACGCGCGAGGCGCGCTTCACGGCGATGCTGGACCTCGTCCAGGCGAGCCTGCCGGCGCGGTTCACCGCGCTCGACCTCGGGAGCGGCCCCGGCGCGCTCTCGGCGCGGCTCCTCCACCGGTTCCCGAAGGCCCGGTGCGTCGCCGTCGACTACGACCCGGTCGTCCTGCGGGTCGGCCGGGGGGCCCTCGGCACGTTCGGCGGCCGGCTCCACTGGGTCGACGCCCGGCTCGGGAGCCCCGGCTGGGAGCGGGAGATGCCGTTCCGCCGGTTCGACGTCGCGCTGAGCACCACCGCGCTCCACTGGCTCGAACGCCGGCCCCTGCTGCGCCTGTACCGCGACCTCGGAGGACTGCTCCGGCGCGGCGGGATCTTCCTGAACGGGGACCGCCTCCCCTGGTCGCCGGAGCGCCCCGATCTCGCCCGGCTCAGCGAGCGGGTCCGGCGCGTCCACTTCCGCGGCGCCCGCGTCGACAGCGAGTGGGCCGGCTGGCACCGGTGGTGGGCGGCCGCCGAGAAGGACCCCGAGCTCGCCCCGCTCTTCGTCGAACGCGCGCGCCGCCAGAGCCAGCATCCGGAGCACCCGGACCCGTCGCTCTCCACCCACGTCCTCGGCCTCCGCCGCGCCGGCTTCGCCACGGTGGACGTCGTCTGGCGCCATCTCGAGAACGGGATCCTCTACGCGCGCCGCTAGTCGCGGGGGCTAGAGGGTCGGTTCGGCCCCCGCGCGGCCTTCGCCGCTCTGCGGGGAGCGCCGCCGCTCCGCCTCGAGCCGCTCCCACAGCCGGAGCGCCCGGACCGTGGGTCCGACGTCGTGGGTCCGGACGATGCTGACCCCGTGCTCGGCGGCGTAGACGGCCGCCGCGAGCCCCGCCTCGACTCGCGCGCGCGGCTCGGTCT
>JASHTI010000150.1 GCA_030040625.1 Thermoplasmata archaeon | reverse complement strand
GCGATCTCCGGCGAGACGCACGTCGCCCGGGGTGCGCTCCACCCCTCCCCGGCAGTACGGCCGACCATCGCCGCCGCGCCGTTCGGCGACGCGTAGGGGCCCGCGGCCTTTCTCTCCGCGGCCGCTCCTCGCGTCGGTCCGCCCCGGCGGGAACGCGCGTCCCCTACGGACACGGCGAGCGCACTCGCCGCGGCGCTCTCCGGAGCTACTTATCGCGCGAAGCATTCAGGGGCGCCGCGATGGCGGCGACGCGGCGCTCTCCGGCCCGCCCCCGCAGCGAGGCTCGGACCGATGCGCGCGAGTTCGAGGAGTGGGATGCCTGGTATGCCTCGCAAGACTATCGAAAGATGCCGTGGCACTCGCCGGGGCCATCGCCTTGGCTCGTCCGGGCCGTCCGGACGCGGCGGATCCCGCCCGGGAGCTCGGTGCTGGACGTCGGCTGCGGTAGCGGCAGCAACAGTCTCTGGCTCCAGAAGCGGGGGTTCCGCGCGACCGGGATCGATGTCTCGCGAACGGTGATCGCCGTCGCTCAGCGGCGGGCGCTCGCGGCCGGGCTCACGCCCAACTTCCGCGTCGCGAACGCAGCCGCGCTGCCATTCGCCGATCGCTCGTTCGGGGCGGCGTTGGACACCGGCTGCTTCCACTCGCTCCCGATCCGGCTCCGTCGGCGCTATGCCCGGGAGATCGCCCGGGTCCTCCGCGCCGGTAGCCCGCTCCTCCTCACCTGGATCCCCCGCGAGGTTCGGTCCGCCGTTGGACCGCCCCATCGCCCTTCGCTCACGGAGGTCGCCGCGGTCTTCGAGCCGTCGTTCCTGTTCGGGGCCGTCGAGCGGCACGAGGCGGGGTCCGGGGGCGGCTGGCTGGTCTGCGGAGAGCGCTTCGCCCGCAGTACCGCGCTGCTAATCCGCCGGCCGGGCCGAGCCCCGCCGCCTTGGTAGTCCGGGCGCCCCGGGGGAGCGTCACGCACGGAACCCCCTGCAAAGGGGGCCCGCCCGCTCACCGGACTGCCGAGGGGTGCCGGTGGACGGACTCGCGCCCCAGGGGGCGACGGGAACGGGGCTCCGAGGGTTCCGGCGGTTCGCGATGCGGGTGCTGGTGCCCGGTCGCTCCCCCCGCTACGACCGGGCTCCCGAGGGCATAACGCCCGAAGGCGATCCCCTTGACACCGCGGAGGTCCTCGGCGGCGTTGACCACCTCGTCGCGCCGACCGACCAGGCCGATGAGCTGCATGCAGGAGCCCCCCTCGAGGTGGACGTGCGACGACGATCGAACGTGGGAGCCCCAGCGGTGCTCCACGGCCGTCAGCCGTCGCAGAACGTTCGGCGCGTCATGGCGGTAGATGAGCAGCACGCTGGCGACCGAATCGGAGTCGGGGTCGCCCAGCTCGTGCTCCGCGAGCTCCTTGCGGATCAGGGCGCGGAGCGCCTCCGAGCGGCTCGGTGAATTCCGTTCTCGGACCCAGCCGTCCAGCAGCGCCAAGAGGTCCGGCTCGAGCGAGACGCCGAGCCGAACGACGTACCTCTCCTTCCGCTTCCGAACTCGGGGGAGGCGGCGCAGCGAGTCGGCCGCCCGACCGGCACGAGGCGGTCCCCTCCCCATTCGACCCCCAACGTCCCCGTGACGAGCGAGCGGCTCATAACGCCGCGTCCGGCCCTCCCGGCCGCTGCCCCTAGCAGTGTTACGATTGTGGAAAGCCCCACAAGGCTTTACATAGACGTTGCCGTGGGCACCCCGTGCCCCCGGCCCTCGCGACCGACGCCAATCCTCTCACCGAGGTGCGGAACCCGATCCTGCTCTCCCGCGCGGAGTGGGTCAAGGTCGTCCTGATCTACGTGGGAATTCTGGCGGCGACCGCGGTCGGGATCTACGCGACGTTCTGGGTCGGCACCCAGTACGCCATCTTCTGGGCGCTGGGGATCCTCGCCTACACGCTCGGCCTGCGTCACGGCGTCGACGCCGACCACATCTGCGCGATCGACAACACCACCCGCAAGCTGATCCAGCAGGACAAGCGCCCGACGACCGTCGGGACGTGGTTCTCGCTCGGCCACTCGACGATCGTCGTGGCCATGATCGCGGTGCTCGTGGTCGCCACCCAGTTCATCGCGAGCAACCTGCCCGCCTTCGAGGCCGACGGCGCCGTCCTCGGTACGGCGATCTCCGGCGCGTTCCTCTACATCATCGCGCTGATCAACTTCCTGATCTTCTGGGAGATCTACCTCATCTTCCGCTCGCTGCGGAGCGGCGAGCTCGACCAGAAGAAGCTGGACGAGACCCTCCTCAAGCGGGGGTTCATGAACCGCTACTTCGGCAAGCTGTTCAGGTTCGTGAACGAGCCGTGGCAGATCTATCCGATCGGGGTTCTCTTCGGTCTCGGATTTGACACCGCCTCGGAGGTGGCGCTCATCGCGATCACGGTGACGACGGCGACCAGCACCGCCCACTTCCCGCTCTGGATGGTGATGGTCCTGCCGTTCATGTTCACCTGCGGGATGGTCCTGACCGACACCACCGACGGCTTCGGGATGCGGTTCGCCTACGGCTGGGCGTTCATGCGCCCGATCCGCAAGGTCTACTACAATCTCACGATGACCGTCATCTCGGTCCTCGTCGCCGTCGTCATCGGCACGATCGAGCTCCTGGGCGTCCTCGCCTCCGAGCTGAGCCTCTCCGGCGGCCCGTTCGGGTTCTGGAA
>JASHTI010000149.1 GCA_030040625.1 Thermoplasmata archaeon | reverse complement strand
CAGGCGCGCGGGGCGCCGGCTTGGCCGGCGCCGCTCGGGGCGCGGGGGCCCGCGTGGCGCTCGAGCGCTCGGCGGCCTTCTTGAGCGCGTAGGCCCGGGTCCACTTCAGTCGGTGGCCGAGGCGGCCGAGGTTGAGCTGCTGCTTGCGGCAGGACGACGAGCAGAACTGGTAGACGGTCCCGTCGCGCTTGACGAAGGTCGTGCCGGTCCCCGGCTCGATCTCCTGGGCGCAGAACGAGCACTGGCGCTTCGCGACCAACCGTCGACCCCCCTAGCGCACGGAGAGCTTGCGGGCCTCGCGCGCGGTCTCGCGCAGGATGAGGACGTCCCCGAGGCGGATCGGCCCCGCGACGTTCCGCGTGATGATCTTCCCGCGGTCGCGGCCGGCGAGGACCCGGACCTTGACCTGCGTCGCCTCGCCGGCCATGCCGGTGCGGCCGACCAGCTCGACGACCTCGGCCGGCGAGCCTTTCTCCTCGGGCATCGACGCGCGGACCCTCCGCGGCTCACTTCCTCAGGTTCGCGAACGCCCCGGCGAGCTCGTCCAGGAGGCCCTTCGCCTCGCCCGGCTCGACGATCGCGACGCTCGCGGCGGACTTGGAGAGGCCGGCCGACTGGCCGAGCCGCTGCTTCTTCGGGACGTAGACGTAGGGGATTCGCTTCTCCTCGCAGAGCATCGGCACGTGCACCAGGATCTCGACCGGGTCGACGTCCTCGGCCATGACGACGAGCTTCGCCTCGGCGCGCTCGCTGGACTTCGTCACCTCGTTGGTGCCGACCCGGATCTTGCCGGTCTCGCTCGCCACCTGGACGAGCTGCAGCGCCTTCTCGGAGAGGTCGTCGGGGGTCTCGAACCGCACGTAGATCGGTCGCGCCATGGTTCCTCGCGTCAGCGGAACCCCGAAGGGTCCTCGGCTCACGGGTGGGGTCCCTCCGAGGAGCCCGCCTACTTAACGGTGCCTCTGCGGAACTACGCCGGCCGCGTCGCCGGGGCCGCGGGCTCGGGCGGTGCGAGCTCCGGATGCGCGGCGAAGTGGCGGCGGACCGGCTCGACGAGCCGGTCCAGCGCCGCCGCCACCGCCTGCTTGAGGTCCTGTGGGTGCACCCGGCCGTCGGCCCACGCCGCCTCGAACGCTCCGGCCCGATCGAAGGCGATGGGGCCGCCGTGCTTCTCGGCGCGTTCGATGCGGAGGGTCCCTTCCCAGGGGAAGACGATGTACCGGACGATCTCGACGACCGGATTGCCGTCGGCCTCGCGCGCGGGACAGAACGCCGCGCCGAGCTTCGCGTCGATCTCCGCCCGGGTGGACGGGAGACGGATCGCCGAGCCGGGGTCGGACTTCGACATCTTCCCCTCGCCGGTCTCCTCCAGCGGGTCCATCCGCCGACCGCCGCGCAGCGAGGAGAGCAGCGGCGTGTGGATCGCCGCCGGGACGGGCCAGTCGTAGTGGTGGGCGACCTCGCGGGCGAGGACGTGCGCCCGTCGCTGGTCGACGCCACCGTAGGCGAGGTCGACCGGCAGCTCGAAGATGTCGGCCGCCTGCATCGCCGGGTAGAACAGCTTGGCCGTGTCGAGGTTCGGCTCGTCCTCCGCGCGGCCCATGACGCTCATCGCCCGCCGGGTCCGGGCGAGCGAGGTCGCCTTCGCGACGCGGACCACGCGCGCCCAGTAGTCGGCGCGGCCGGTCAGCTCGTGGGCCCAGCGGAACCGTACCCGGGCCGGGTCGGCGCCGAGCGCCCGGAACGTCGCCTCCATCGTCCGGCCGGCCGCCTCGATGCGCGCGAGGTCCCCGCCGAGCTTGTCGTTGATCCAGGCGTGCCAGTCGGCGAGGAACACCGTGACGTCACAGCCGGCGTCGGCGAGGTCGACGATCTTCCGGGCCGTGATGAGGTGGGCGATCGTCAGCGCGCCGCTCGGCTCGAAGCCGATGTAGGCGCGGGGGGGCCCGGGCCGCTCGCACAGGGCCCGGAGCTCCTCGACCGTGAGGACCTCCGCGGTGTCCCGGACGATCCGCGCGAGCCGCTCGGTCGGCTCCACGGCCGCCGGAGGCCGCCCGGTATAAAGGGAGCGGCGGCGGAGGGGGCGGCGCCGTCAGGCGGGCCCCGGCGGTCCGGGGGGACTATTATGACCCCCGCCTCGCTAGTATCGTTCCCAGTCCCATGGAAGGTACCGCCGAGGGGGCGGCGACGCAGGCGGAGGCCGTGGCGGCACGGGCGAGCGACCTCGTTCGCGCGCTCGGGGTCAGCGGCGAGGCGGCGCGACGGCTGCTCGACGCCGGTCACGAGACCCCCGAAGCCGCCCGGGCGCTCTCCGCGGACGAGCTGCGGGAGCTCGGGCTCAGCACCGCCGACCGCGAGGCGATCGCGCGCAGCGCGGGGCCCGCGGCCGGCGTCGATCCCGATCAGATCGTCGAGCGGTGGGTCGGCACCGTCTCCCGCGCCGAGCGGAGCCGGAAGCCGAAGCCCGCGGCGAGCGGACGCGGATCGGCGGAGGTCCTCAAGCGCTGGGTCGACGGCGACGACCGCGCGATGGAGGACTGGATCCGGGCCTCCGAGAACGCCCCGAGCGCGCCGGCCCCGGTCGCCCCGTCGACGCCCGGCCGCGAGGTCGGGCCGGCCGAGGCGGGGGTCCCGCCGACGGTCCTCGAACGGGAGGAGACCGTCGTCCGGTGGCTCACCGGCCTTCTCGACCGCGTCAAGAGCGAGCAGTTCGACCCCGCCGGGATGATCCAGGAGGTCCAGGACCTCCAGCGCCAGCTGTACGACGAGCGCGCCCGGCGCAAGCAGCTCGAGGACCAGGTCGAGCACGTCAAGCGCGGTTCGATCGCCGTGATCAAGTACGTCCGCTCCCGCGAGGCGAAGGAGCGGGAGGCGGCGCTCCAGGCGCAGGCCCAGGAGCTCGCCGACCTCCGCGAGCGGCTCACCGGTCTCGGTGGGGCCGCCCCCGCCCCCCGGGCCGCCGGGACGCCGCCGGCGGAGGCGCCGGCGCGCGCGCCGGAACCGGAGGGGGGCGCCCGGGAGGAGTTCGCGGCCCGCGAACAGCAGTACATCGACCGGGAGACGGAGCTCCGCCGCCGGGTCGTCCATCTCGAGGGCGAGGGCCGCCGGCTCACCTCGGAGCTCGAGCAGGCCCGGGCGGCGCCGCCGGCGGCCGACGCGCCGGCGGCGACCGGCGACGCGATCGACCGGCGTCTGAAGGAGGTGACGCAGCGCGAGCGGGAGCTGGTCGGCCGTGAGAACGAGCTCCGATCCAAGTTCGAGGAGATCCGCATCGCCAGCGAGGAGACCGAGCGCAAGCGGGCGCCGATGGAGTTCAAGGAGCGGGAGCTGGCCGCCTACGACCAGCAGCTCGACAGCCGCCGCCGGGCCCTCGACATCGAGGCGCAGCGGCTCGAGGCGACCCGCCGGGAGCTCGGGGCCGCGTCGGTGAACGCCCCGAGCCGGGACGCGCAGCTCGACGCGCTGCGCCAGGAGCTCGCGAAGAAGGAGGACGAACTGCGGGGCCGGGAGAGCCTGCTCGCCGAGCGGGCGCGCGAGCTCGAGCGCCTCGCGGGCGTCGCGGCGACCGCCGAGGCGGACCGCCTGCACGCCGACAGCGTCGCCGACTCCGCCACACCGCGGGTGCACAGCGGCGTGCGGCGGCTCGACGACCTGCTCTACGGCGGCTACCTGCCCGGCACGCAGCTGCTCCTCAACGGCCCGGCCCATTCCGGCAAGGACGTTCTCGCGCGGCTCTTCTCGGTCGACGGGCTGCGCCAGGGGATCCCGTCGATCTGGGTCGTCACCGACAAGACGTTCGGCCAGGTGCGCGACGATCTCGCGCAGCTGTACCCCGGCATCGCGGAGGCCGATCGCAAGGGCCTGCTGCGGTTCGTCGACCTCTACTCGCTCGCCGTCGGCGCCTCCGCCTCCGTCCCGGGGGTCCGGTTCCTCTCGCCGACCGACCGCGGGGCGCTCGAGCAGCTCTCCCGCGCGGTCGACGGCTACGCCGAGCAGCTCAAGGAGAAGGGCGTCGGCTACCGGCTCATCTTCGAGTCGGTCTCCACGGTCACCGCGCAGCTCGACACCGCCGCGACGTTCCGCTTCCTCCAGCCGTTCGTGGGCCGGCGCAAGATCGACGGCGCGGTCGGCTACTACGAGCTGGAGAGCGGCATGCACGCGGAGGCGGACCTGGAGACGCTCGAGCACATGGTCGACGGCTCGGTGAACCTCAAGCTCGAGCAGATGAAGACGTTCCTCGCCGTGCGGGGCATCGGCGAGGCCCAGGCCCGGAGCTGGATCGGCTACACGTTCACGAAGCGGGCGTTCAACCTCGGTTCGTTCAGCCTCGAGCACATCCGCTAGGCGCCGGGCCGTCCGCGGGGCGCGGAGCATAGGGCTAAGTACGCGCCGGACGGTCGAAGCGCCGCTAGGCTAGACCGGGGGGTTGGGCGTCCCCTTACACACCGAAACCGTCCTTAGCGGGGGTGACAGGCAGGAGCGACGTTCGGAGGGGTCGCGCGTCCCGCGTGGCTCCGTAGACGCTCTGTTCCGTCGGGCCGCGGGTCCCGCGACGGGCGCTCGGAGGAGCGCTCTAGCGGGTAACCATCACGGGCACCGGGTCAGGTCCTGACGGGAGCAGCCTTACCGTGACCCGTCGACGCTGGCGGGGTGACGGGGCCGAGGGGCGCGCGGGGTCTCCGTGCGGTCCGTCCGGACGGCAATCCTGCCGGCCTAGCACGCGCGGCTGCCCCTCCGCGCGCGGCCTTATGTAGGAAGGGTCCCCCGTGACGGTAACGGATCCGTGCACACGTTCATCGATCTCTACTTCTCCCCCGAGAACGTCTCCCCGCTCGACCTCGCCGCCAAGATCCGGGAGCGGACCGGGCTCGAGTTCGTCATCGGCCCGCACGACCTCGCCTTCGAGTGGGCGACCGTCGAGGAGTTCCGCGGGATGCTCGGCCGGCTCCACGGGGCGCTCGCCGGTAGCGGGGTCCTCTACCGCGTCGAGACGGTGCGCGACGAGCCGACGTTCGTGGCGCCGATCCCCTGGCCCCCGCCGATCCGGGACTCCGACCCCGCGCGCCACCCGGCGTACGGCCGCCGCAGCTAGCGGCGGGACCCCCACCCCACCGTTTCCTGTGGAGCGGGTCCCCTACGCGACCCAGCCCGCGGCGACCGGATCCACCGCGTCGGCCTCGAGCCGCTGGCGACGCTCGGGCGGGATCGGCTTCTTCGCACCGGTCGCGTAGTCGTAGGTCACGATAACGGTCCGGCCGATCGCGGTCGGTCGGTCGTCGGCGGCGTCCCGGAAGCGGTAGAGAAGCGCGAAGCTGGTGCGGCCGAGCGGGCGCTCCGGCGCGACCTCGCCCACGAGCTCGGTCCCGTACGCGACCGGCGCCAGGTAGCGGCACGCCGCTTCGGCGATGATGATGTCGAGCTCAGCCGGGTCGCGGGTTCCCATCAGCCCGAGGTAGTACTCGCAGCGCAGCGTCTCCATCATCGGCAGGTAGGCGGCATGGTTCAGGTGACGGAGCACGTCCAGATCGTGGTAGACGACCGGAAAGCGGCGACGGACCGGCCAGGGCCGGGCGGGAGCGGGGCCCGGGGACATCAACGCGGGAGCGTCCCTGCTCCCTATATCCTTGCGAACCGCTCGCCGACCGTACCGTGGCCCGAGCCGCGGTCGCTGCGATGACCGGAGGTTCCAGTGGAAACGGAGGGGTGGGGGGGTCCCCGCCCGCGCCCGGCGAGATGGCCGGCGCGGTCCGACGCGTTCGCGACCTCACGCGGGCGCATTCCACGCGCTTCGAGCGTGCGATCCCCCTGATCGCCAGCGAGAACCTCCTCTCGCCGTACGCCAAGGAGCTGCTGATCTCCGACCTGCACTCCCGCTACGCCGAGGGCCTCCCCGGCGAGCGGTACTACGAGGGGAACGAGCAGGTCGACGAGATCGAGGAGCTGACCCTCGCGCTCGCCCGCCGCCTCTTCCGCTGCAGCTTCGCGGACGTCCGGCCGATCTCCGGGACCGTCGCGAACCTCGCCGTCCTGAAGGCGCTCGCCGAGCCGGGCGAGCTGGTCGGGACCGCGCGCCTCGCCGACGGGGCGCACATCTCCAGCGCCGCGTTCGGCGCCTTCGGGCTCCGCGGCGTCCGCCCGGTCTACTACGCGTGGGACCCGGAGCGGATGACCATCGACGTCGGCCGCACCCGCGAGATCCTGCGGGCGGTACGGCCGAAGCTCTGCCTCTTCGGCCTCTCCCTCTTCCTCTTCCCGCTCCCGATCGACGAGCTGCGCCCGACGCTGGAGGAGATCGGCGCCCTCGGCTGGTACGACGGGGCGCACGTCCTGGGCCTGATCGCGGGCGGCGAGTTCCAGGACCCGCTGCACGAGGGCTGCTCCGTCCTCAGCGCGTCGACGCACAAGACCCTCCCCGGTCCGCAGCACGGGATCCTCCTCGGCGAAACGGCCGAGCCGACGGTCCGGCAGCGCCTCCAGTCGGCGGCGTTCCCCGGCGTGACGAGCAACCACCACCTCCATGCGATGGCCGCGCTGGCCGTCAGCCTCGCCGAGCACCTCGAGTTCGGGCGGGAGTACGCCCGCCAGACCGTCGCCAACGCCCGGGCGCTCGGCCAGGCGCTGCACGACCGGGGGTTCGACGTGCTGGCGCCGGAGCTCGGCTTCACCCGCTCGCACACGATCGCCGTGCGGGTCGTGCGGGAGGGCGGGGGCGCGGAGGCGGCCCAGCGCCTCGCGGCGGCGGGGATCATCTCGAACAAGAACCTCCTCCCCGGCGACCGCAGCCCGAAGCAGCCCGGCGGCGTGCGGCTCGGCACGCCCGAGGTGACCCGCCTCGGGATGGGGCCGAAGGAGATGGCGGTGATTGCCGAGCTGTTCGACGAGCTCCTCCACCAGGGCCGGCCGGTCGCCGAGGTCGCGGCGAAGGCGGCGGCGCTCAAGCGGGGGTTCACGACGCTGCGCTACTGCTTCGGGGCCGGCGAAGCGGCGTACCGCTACTACGACCTGGTCGGCCGCGAGCCGGACGCCTAGTCGTCCGCCTCGGGGGGCCGCTCGCCGAGCGCATCGTCCCGGCGTCGAAGGCTCCGCTCGAGCGCCTCGACGTCGAGCGTCACGCGCGGTCCCGTCCGCGGGTGCTCGGCGAGGCAGAAGCGGGCCCGCCCGTCCTCGCCGAGCGTCGCCGTCAGGGTACCGTCCGCGACCAGGGAGGCGAGCCAGTCGGCGAGGGCGGGGGGCGCCGGCGGCGGATCCCACCCCGCCTCCACGCCGGCGAGATCGATCGCGCCGGCCCGGCGCACCAGCGCCACCACCTGCGCGCGGCCTTCGGCGAGATCGTGCAGCTCGCGGTCCGCGATCCCGGCCGACTGCGAACGCCGGCGCCGGCGCACCGCGGCGACCGCGATCGCCCCGGCGCTCCCGATCGGGATCGCGGTCGCGGCGACCGTGACGGCCGGCTTGAGACCCGAGGGCGTCGGCGCCGCCGGGATCGCGATCGGGCCGAGAACGACGGCGCCCGCCGCGTCGGCGACCGTCAATACCCCGGCCCCGTCCGCGGGCGCGGAGTAGTTCACCCAGACGCCGCTCGCCCCGCCCCGGAGGGCGATCGCCGCGACGACCGTGGACGTGCGCACCGCCCCGAACGCCAGGTCGACGCTCAGCAGCGCCCCCGGCGCGGCGTTGCCGAACCGGTCCACGATCTGCCAGAGCGTGGCGTTCGCCCGCGCGCCGGCGTCCCGGACCGCGGGCGCGAACAGACGCACCTGCGACCGGTCGGCGACGATCTCGAGCGTCATCGACGGGACGACGCCGGGGAGCTCGGGGCCTCCGAGCGCGACCGTGGTCGGGCTCGCGTTCGCGACCGTCAGGCTGAGGTTGAGGACGCCCCCGACCCAGCTCGCGGCCGGAACGGCGTAGTGGCCACCGCCCAGGTCGGTCAGGGGGCCGACGCCGGAGGCGTTGACCCAGGCCCGGGGGGGACCCGCCGGGCTCGTCAGCGTGAGTTCGGCCGGCTCGGAGAACGAACGATCGAGCGGCCCGGCGGCGACGAACGCGCCCCAGGCGAGGGCGACCGGCGTCCCGGCCGCGACGACCCCGGCCGGCGGGACGAGGATCGGAGCTACGGTCCGAGCGGCCGCCGGCGCGACGCTGAACACCCCCGACGCGCGGGCGAGCGAACCGAGCCGATCCACGACGGTGAGCGTCAGTGCGAGCGGGCCCGCGAGCGCGGCGGTGATCGTCGTGGCGATCGGGCCGTCGCCCGAGACGGTGCCGGAGGCGACCGGGGCGTCGAGCCCCGAGACGTTCCACCAGTAGCGGAGCGGCAGAACGCCGCCGGCGACCGTGGCGGCGGCCTCGAACGGGGCGGCGGCGCTCGCGTTCCCCTCGGGCAGGCCGATGGATCCGACCGAGAGGGCCGCGGCGACCGTGATCGGCACGGCGAGCGAGGCGTTGGTGTCGCCCGCATCGACGACCCAGACCCGCGCGGAATAGTTCCCGGGGGCGAGGAACACCGGCGCGAACGCCCACGAGGGGCCGGGGGTCGTCTGACAGGCCGGAGCTCCGCCGCCGACGTCCAGGCACGCCGATCGGAACGGTCGGGCGCCGGAGCCGTTGATCGCGGTCACGGTGAAGGGGACCTCCGCGAGGGCGTA
>JASHTI010000148.1 GCA_030040625.1 Thermoplasmata archaeon | reverse complement strand
GCCGCGGCGCCGAGCTCGGCGACCCGACGGCTCCGCGCGACCGGGTCGGCGACCCCGAGCAGGTCGACCACGACCTCCGCTCCGTACAGCTCCCCGCCGCGGACCGCCTCCGCGATCGTCCCGTCGTCCGCCGCCCCGAGGACCGTGACGAGATCGGCGCCCGCCTTCGCGGCGATCTCGACCTCGAAGGCGCCGGTGTCCATGATCTTCATGTCGGCGACGATCCGCCGGGTCGGGAACGACCGCTTCAGCTCGCGGACGGCGTTGAGCCCCTCGCTCTTGATCAGCGGGGTGCCGGCCTCCACCCAGTCGGCCCCGCCGGCGACCGCCTCCCGGGCCGCGTCCAGCGCGCGCGAGAGGTTCTCGAAGTCGAGCGCGACCTGGAGGACCGGCTTCTCGAGCCGCATCGCTCCATCGAGCAGGGGCCCGCTCATAACCCCGCGGCCCCTCGGTCGCCCGGCGGTGGCGGCGACGGTCCCGGGCGCGGTCCGCGTCATCCGGGGGGACGCGCGCCGATTGCCCGGGATCCCGGCCGGCTCGATCGATCTCGTGCTCACGAGCCCGCCGTACCCGATGATCCCGCAGTGGGACGCCCAGTTCGGCGCCCTCGGCGCCCGCGGTCCCGTCGCGATGCGACGGCTCCTCGCCGAGGCCTGGCGGGCCTGTCGGCGGGTCCTCGTCCCCGGCGGCCTGCTCGCGGTCGTGATCGGCGACGCGCTGCGGCGCGACGCTGGGGGATTCCGGCTGTGGCCGAACCACGCGCACACGCTGATCGACGCGGAACGCGCGGGGCTCCGCCCGCTCCCGTACCTCCTCTGGAAGAAGCCGACGAACCGACCGAACGCCTACCTCGGCTCCGGCTTCCTGCCGCCGAACGCCTACGTGACGCTCGACTGCGAGTACGTGCTCCTCTTCCGCAACGGCGGCCCCCGGCGCTTCCCGGCGCACGAGCCGCGCCGGGAAGCGAGCCGCTTCTCCCGGGCCGAGCGGGACCGCTGGTTCTCGCAGGTTTGGGGGGATGTCCGGGGCGCTCGGCAGGGCGCGGAAGGACGCCGCACCGGGGCGTTCCCGCCGGAGCTCGCCGCGCGGCTTGTCCGCATGTTCTCGGTCGTCGGCGACACGGTCCTCGACCCGTTCGCCGGCACCGGCACGACCCTGTGGGCCGCCGCCGCCCTCGGGCGGAACGCGATCGGGGTCGAGCTCGACCCGGGGGTCTACCGCGCGCTCGCCGCGGAGGCCCGCCGCCGCACGCCCGCCTAGACGGCAGGGAGCGGGGGAGGTGCGTCGGCCGCGGGCTCGGGCGCCGGGGCCCGCGGGGTCTCAGGGGCCGGCGGGGGCCGGCTGCGGTGCGCCACCTCCTCCTCGACGGCGTGGTGGAGGTAGGCGAGCGCCGCGTCGCCGAGGCGGTCGAGGTGGAGGAGCAGGTAGTGAAGGTACAGCCGTTCGGGACGGCGCAGCGGGCCGGCCGAGCCCCGCGGCCGCTCCCCGACGCCAGGGGGGACCGCCGGGTGCCGAGCGAGCGTCTCCGGGTGGTGCTCGTTCTCCGGTCCGTGGTAGGCCCGGGCCGAGGCTCCGATCAGCGGCGGGTAGAGGTGCCCGACCGGGTCGTAGGCGTCCTCTGCACCCTCGGGGGCGGGCGGCGGGGAGATCACCGGCCTCGGCGGCTCGGCTCCCTTGACCTTCAGGTACGGGTGAACGGGCCGGCCCGGCTCCTGGAAGTCGCCGATCGACTTACCGGAGACGTCCTCGACGATCGATTTCAGGCTCCAGCTGGAACGGCGCCGGGGAGGGCCGTCGGGCGTGGGCGCGTCGGCCACGCCGGCGACCGGCGGCGACCCGCCCTATAAACCCCCGCCTTCAGCGGTAGTCCCGTCCGCGTCCGGGACGCGCCCGCCGCCGAGCGTCTCGCGGAGGAGCGTGAACTCGGGCGTCGAGGCGATCAGGGCGAGCGGCAGGTGCCACGGGCCGACCCTCCAGAGCGACTCGGCGTAGCCGGCCTCGGTCGGCAGGCGGGCCTTCGTCAGCCAGTCCGCCTCGGCCCCGGAGAGGCCGAAGAAGCTCCGGCTCGCTTCCGAGACCTCCGGCAGCCGCAGCAGCGCCACGGCCGCGAGGTTGCGCAGCAGCGAACGGCCGGCGGCCCGGGCAAGGAAGTCGTCCGGGCTCTGGCTCAGGAGCAAGAGGCCAGCGCCGAAGTGCCGGATGTGGCGGACGGTCCGGTCGAGGAACTCGGTCGTTCCTTCGTTCCGGGCGAGGAGGTGGGCCTCGTCGAGGATGACGAGCTTCGGGCCGGTTCCGGCGTGGAGCCGGTGGTACGTCCAGTCGAGAAGGTAGGTCAGGTGGAACGGCAGCTGGTCGTCCGGCAGGCCGGCGAGATCGATCGCCACGAGCGGCCCGGCGAGCTCCCGGGTCGACGGGCCGTCGAGCCCCTGCAGCGAGCCGTGCGTGAAGACGTCCAGCAGCGCCGTGAGGCGCCCGGCGTCCGCGCCGGCCCCCGCCACCTCGGCGCGGAGCGCCGAGAACGTCGGCGTCCCCTCCGTCCGCGCGAGCAGGCGGCTCACCGCCGCGTCGAGCACGGCCCCCTCCTCGTCGCGGAGGCTCGGCCAGAGAGCGCGCAGCATCGTCGCGACGCGGCCGGCCTTCTCCCGCCGGTCGCCGCCGGTGGTGATCGGGTCGAGCGGGTTGAGCCGGCCGGACGTGGGGTCTCGCAGCCGCACGACGATCCCCCCGAGCCGCTCGACGAGGCCGGCGTACTCGCCGAGGGGATCGAGGATCGTCACCTGGAGCTCCGGCCGCATCCAGAGGCTCCGGAGCAGGCAGAGGCCGGCGGCGAACGATTTGCCGGAGCCGGTCGTGCCGAAGAGCCCCCAGGAGTGGCTCGACTGGCGCCAGCGGTCGAGCACGACCGGGCTCGCGTCGGCGAGGGCAAGACCGACGAGGATCCCGCCGGGCTCCAGCAGGCTCTCGTCACCGAACGGGTAGAGGGCGGCGAGCCCGTCGGTCGTCAGCGTCTGCCAGTAGCCGCTCGGCCGGGCGACGGTCGTGCCGGCCGGCGCGAGCGCGCCGGCGACCTCGTACTGCGGGACCCGGCTGCGGAAGCCGAGCGCCGCGAGGCGTTCGGTGAGGCGCTGCCGCTCCCGCTCGGCGGACGGCCGCGAACCGCCGCGGGCGACCCAGCGGAGCCCGGCCCTCCAGAGCTCCTGCCGACGCCCCGCGACCGCGGCCCCGAGCTCCTCGGCCGAGCGACGCTCGACCTCCAGCTCGGCGGCCGACGCCCCTCCGCCCCCGTGCGCGAGCTCGGCTTCGCTCACCGAGCGGGCGCGTTGGACGATCGCCAGCGCCTTCGGCGCGGGGATCCGCTCCACCTCGAGGGACAGTTCCAGCCGGGAGGAGGGGGGCGCCGCCCGTCCGACGAAGCCGAACGGGAGCTCCGGCGGGAACTGACGAACGAGCAGCGGGCAGGCGAACTGCCGACCGACCCGACGCCAGCCGGCCCCCTCCTGGGGGCCGGGTGCGCTCGACGGAGCGCTCACCGACCCTCCGTCGGTGTCGCGCGCGCGGGGTTCCGCCGCCGCTCCCCGAGCCACAGCGGCACGAGACCGAGCGCGAGCAGTAGCGCGCGGGCGCGGACGAGCGGAACCGGCGGGTCGAGGAAGCCGACGGCCGCGAGGCCGAGTACGAGCAGCGCGGGGGAGGACCGGAGCCGGTCGGCCGCTCTCCGGCGGGCGCCGATCGACGCCCAGCCGGCGACGGCGAGCCCCGCGAGCGCGGCGGTGAGCATCGCGAGGCCGGGAACGAGGAGCGCCAGGGCGCCGCTCACGATCGCCAGGCCGCTCGCGGTGCCGAACGCCTCGAAGCCGAGGGGGCTGCCGCGGTCGGCCGCTGCGTTCATGCGGGGGCCGCCTCCCAGCCAAGCCGCCGGAGAGTCCCGAGGAGGTCGGCGTCCCGGAGGCGCTCCGCCGCGACCCCGAGCCCGGCGAGCCGTGCGGCGAGGAGGCCGGCGGAGGTCTCGAGGCGCGCGAGGGCCTCCGCCCCGCCGCCGGCTCCGTAGAGCGCGACGTAGACCCGGCGCAGCGGCCGGCGGCGCGCGAGCAGCGCTACCAGCTCGCGGTAGCCTTCGCGCGCGGCTCTCTCCGTACCACTCCCCGGTCCCGGCGGAGGTAGCAGCGATGCGGCGTGCGTCGCGCTGGTCGTGGCGACGACGACGAGGCCCGAGGAGACCGAACGGAGGAGATCGCGGTAGCGGTCGAACTGCAGCGCGAGGTCCGCGGGCGGCAGGTAGGCGAGCGGGGCCCCGCCGCACCGGAACACCGCGACGAGCCGGCCGTCCGCGAGCGTCGCCGCCCCGGCGGTGCGGCGCCGGGCGCCGTCGGCCCGCGCGGTCACGGTCCCTGCGGGGCCGCCCCGA
>JASHTI010000147.1 GCA_030040625.1 Thermoplasmata archaeon | reverse complement strand
CCCGCTGTAAGAGGCGCCCGCCGCTAGAGGCTGGAACTGCCTTGCGCGCGTGCCGCGGGCGGATCCAGCGGTCCGCAGGGTCGCCGGGGAATGCCCTCGTAGAATGGTCTCTCCCGGAGACGAGAAACAGGATTTGGCGAGGGTAGGGTGGCCGGGATTGCCCGGCTGCGCCCGGCGAAGCGAGGGGGTCGAGCCGGCGACGGCTGCGCCCGCGGTCCTCAATCATCCCGAGAACACGCTGCGCCGTCCGCACCCTCCGGCCCCTCGGAGCACGGTACCGCGCTCCGCGACGCCGGGTGGTCGCGCGCAGAATTCACGGCCGAGCCCCGTTACGGGTAGGTTCAATTAGTGGGAGCTGCTCGCCAAACTAATGGCGGCCAGAAAAGCCGGGGTCCTGCTGGTCGAGGCATCCGCGAATCGAATCGTTGTCGACACGAGGGCCGGCCGGGTGATCGTGGAGCCGGACTCTGTGCGGTTCCACCGCTCGGGCCGAGGCCGGGGCCGCACCCTGCTGAGCCCCAAGGACTCGAACTAGGCGGCGGCGCCCGCCGAGCTCACCGCGCGGCCCCGCGAGGCCGGGAGGCGGGCCCGAGCGGGTACCGGGAGCGCTCCATTCCGTGGCTGTCGGGCCTCGACCCGCGACCGGGGCCTCGAACCACGCGGGAGGCGGGTCGGTCGACCCCCGTTTACCCGCCGAACGAGATGCTCTCCGGGACCGCCGCTCCGACGACCTCGAAGGTCCCCGTCGCGGGCGCCGCGGTGGTGTGCTTCGGGGCGTGGACGGTGAAGCGGTAGGTTCCGTTCGCGAGCTCGAAGACGATGGTGTCGGTGTGGGAGCTGAGCGTCTTATGGTCGACCGTGACCTTCCACAGGGTCCCCGGAGCGAGCCCGCTCTCGGTGAACGTCACAGCGTAGGTGTACGGCGCGAATTTCACCTTGACCACCCCGCTCGAGGCGTGGCCCGTGGCGGCGGCCGTCAGGTAGCCGGCGATCGGCGCCACCGCGTAGCTGTAGGTTCCCGCCTTGAGGACGGCGAAGGCCAGCGATGCGGCGGTCGTGCTCTCGGTGGCGTTCAGCTCCCCGTAGATCGGGCCGGTACCGTTGATCGTCACGGACCAATCCGTACCCTTCGGGAGCCCGCTCTCGTGGAACGTCAGCTTGGAGAAGCCCTTCGCCAGCTGGAACTTCACCGCCAGCGACTGGCCCGCCCCGTCGATCGTCAGAACGTAGAACGTGAACGCGACGTGCCCGTAGGTGAGCTGCCAGCCGTCCGGCGCCGCGACCAGGGCCAGGTAGCTGCCGTCCGGCAGCTCGGCCGTCTCCGTCGGCGCCGCCGCCTCGGAGAACCAGAGCAGCTCGGAGCCGCTCGACGTGCCGACCTCCAGGACCCAGTCGAGCCCGGTCGGTAGGCCGGTCTCCTTCACGCTGAACGGGTAGAGCGCGGTGACGTTGGTCAGGGGGACGTAGTCGCCGCCGGGGTAGATGTACGTCGCATTGTACGCCAGGCCCGGAAGGATCTCGGCGAGAAGGGTCGTCGCCCTCTCCTCGTAGGGCAGAAGGCCGTACGGGTTGTTCGCGCCGTTGTAGGGGTTGTAGCCGAGCCCGTAGTCCCACCAGTAGTTCCCGCCCTGGTAGCTCGTTCCCAGGATGCTGCCGGTCAACGGCTCGAGGGGGAACCCGGGCGCGTAGTGGACCGCGGTCGCCGGCTGGCGGCTGATGTTCCAGGTCGTGACGAACGTCTTCTTGGCACCCGAGTAGAGGTCGATCGGCATGGCCCACGCGGTCGTCGGCGTTCCGAAGTAGTTGTTGTACACCGTGTCGTTCGGCTCGGCGATCTCCAGGCCCACCGCGAAGACCGTGCTGAGGAGCGTCGCCGTGGACGGAGGGTCCACGCCGCGAACGAAGTGGTCGCCCCAGACGGTGTTGTTCCCCTCGCCGAGGACGAGCGCCGGGAAGAAGTAGCCGCTGCTGGCGAGCAGCAACCCCCCCGCCGTGGCGGCGAAGGCGTCGTCGGCGATCAGGTCGTGGGTGCTGGCCCAGAAGATCACGCTGAACGTGTTGAAGAACGCCGGATAGAACACGTAGGCGTCGAACCAGCCCCCGATCGATGCCGCGCCCACGATCGAGACGTTGGAGACGTTCTGGAACCAGTACTGCAGGTCGTTGGAGGACGGCAGCTGCGGCCCCGGGGCCTGCAGCGTGTTGGTCGCCGTCGCGAAGCTCGGAGGGTGCAGGAACTCCACGCTCGCGTTGGTGTTGGCGAAGAACACGGCCGGGTAGACCGGGAAGCCGTAGTCGTTGTACAGCCCGAACGCCGATCCGATCGTGCCGTACTGATTGTTATCGATCAGGTACGGGTGGTGCGGCGTGCCCAGTCCGCCGGTCGCCAGCGCCGGGATCTGTGCGTTGGAGAAGGCCCACAACGGAGTATAGATCCCGAACGCGGAATTGGGAGCGAGCGCCACGCTCAACGTCAGGGGCGTCGCACCCACCGTCAGCGTCGTGAGCACCGGGGCGTAGTCGGAGAGCTCGGTCTGGACGGTGTAGACCCCGGGGACGAGGTAGACCGTGTTCGTGTACATCTGGGGCGCGAGCGAGAACTCGGCGACCGTGAAGTTCGAGCCGGCCGCCGCGAACAGGTTGAACGCGTTCGAGGGGCTCGTCGCCAGCGTCACCGCCGTGGTGCCGCTCGGGGAGGAGGCGTTCCACAGGCCGGTGAGCTCGGCAGGACCGGTCGTCAGCTGGGCGTACTGCGCGACCCCCGGGATCCCCGACGGCGGGGCCGGCTCCGAGGGAGCGTCGACCGGCTGCCAGCCGATCGCGGCGCCCGTGGAGGTCTCGCCCGTCTCGCTGCCGAAGTCGAACGCGGAGGGGACGGAAGCGTAGCCGGTGCCGTCCCAGTAGGCGAGCTGAAGGTCGGCGTCGGCGGCGAAGAGCGTCGCCTGGCTGCCGCCGCCCGGACCACCGAGATCGATCTCGAAGTCGTCCGGCAGGCCGACCGGGTTGTACCGGTAGCCGTTCGCCGTGTAGGGGGACGGCTGGGTCAGGGGACGGCCCCCGGGGGCGGTCGAGTTGAAGATCACATAGTCGTACGGCTCGGTGACGTTCTCCGAGGGGTGGGCGCTGCTGTTCACCTGGACGTCGAAGTCGACGGCGTCCCGACCGTCGGTGATCGTGGAGTTCAGCCACAGCTTCGCCGTGAAGGGGTAGGCGACCGGGAGGAGCGCGTACGGCCACTGGGCGTAGTAGTACTCCGTCCCGACCTGGACGCCGTAGGGGCCGTGCTGGTAGAACGCGTTGAGCGAGAGGTTCGGCCCGGTGAAGTTCCAGACGTTCGTGAGCAGGAGGAGCGCCTCGGACGACGGAAGGTACTCCAGGACGTTCTGCGTCCAGAACGAGTAGTTGTCGTGACCGAAGAGGGTCACGTTCGTCACTACGGCGTTGAGCTGGACCGTGAAGGCGTCCGGCGAGGTGTCGACGAGCGTATCCGGCACGACCCCCGTCCCGTTGAAGGCGATCGCCCCCTCGACGCTGGTCGTGTTGAGGATGCTGGGGATGACCTGCCCCCTCGCCCCGGCCGAAAGGCCGAGGTCCGAGAGGCCCAGCGGGGCGGGGCTGCCCGAGTAGAGCGGGACGATGTGGCCTTGGGCGCGGCTCTCCGCCTCCTGCGCCGCCGAGGCGGAGGCGCGGGGTACGAACACGTCCCCCGGCTTGATCCCGGCGGCCCGGCTCGCCGCCAGGGCGCGGGCGGCCATGGCGGAGCCGACGTTGGAGGCGGCCGCGCTCGGGACACTCTTCTCCTCGGGAGCGGGCGGAGGCGACGGGAGGGCCGCATGCCCCGAGGGGGCCGGCACGGGATCGGCCGGCGACGCGGCCCGTGCCCCGGGCGCCCCGGTCAGCAGGACGGTCCCGGCTCCAACGGAGCCGACCATGATCGCGACGGCGAAGAGGGTGACGGCGGTGCTGCGGGTCCGACGGGCGCCCACGGGCCTTCCCGCCACGCGGACACTCGAGCTTCGCTTTAGGCTAGCGGCCAGCGGCTCACTCGGTCACCGCCGACGGCCCGGGCCGGAGGCTCAGATCTCGTCGGGGGACAGGTCTCGGCTGGCACGCGGCGGCCGCGGGGGGCGCGGAG
>JASHTI010000146.1 GCA_030040625.1 Thermoplasmata archaeon | reverse complement strand
GCCGACCCCGAGACGCCCCTCGAGCGACGCGATTCGCTCCTCGAGCGGCTGGAGGCCGTCCTCCAGCGCCTTCGTCAGCGCGAGCTTCAGGCTCTCCTCGAGCGCGACCAGGTCGCGGCCGAGGTCGATCATGCGGCGAGCGTTCTCGTTGAGGAGCAGGCGGGTCTGCGTCGAGACCCGGTAGGTGTCCGAGAGGTCCTTGCTCAACTGGTGCGACGAACGCGCGAACGTCTCGACCGACTCGCCGATCGGCTTCCACTTCGCGTCGAGGTCGGTGAGGAGCGCGGTGCCGATCCGCTCCCGGCCCTCGGTGAGGCCGTGGTCGACCGCGGCCCCGACGGTCTCGCGCACACCGCCCTGCAGGCCAGCCAGCTCGCCCTTCACGTCCTCGGCGAGGCTCCGCTGGCTCGCCTCCATCCGCTGCACTCGCTCCTCGAGCGTCTGCAGCCGACCGGTCAGGTTGGTGTAGGCGGTCCGAACGAGGGTCGTCAGGCTCGCCTGGCTCAGCTCCTGGGCCCGGAGGAGCAGGTGCAGGACCCAGTGCTCCCGCCCCTTCGCCTCGGCGAGGGGGCCCCGATCGACGCGATCGCGGACCTCGCGGTCGTCGATCATCGCCTGCAGCTCCTTCAGCACCTCGACCCGTACGGTCGAGGGCGGTGGGGAGCCGGACGGAGGCGTGCCGGCCATCGAGCGCGGATGGGTGGTTTCTGCCTATATACGTTGGCCGCGCGCGGAGCGAACCGGCGACCGCCGCCGTGCCGGTCGGACGCCGGCGGCTCCCGAGGGTGGTCGGTTACGTCTGCGACCGCTTGAATTAAAAAGGACTTCGGCGCTGATTACTAGCTGACGCACGTCGGGACGCCGCCGGGAACGGTGTCCGGACGTGGCTACCCAAACAAAGGAGCTTGAAGTACGATGCCACGACCGGCGAAGTCCAAAGAGAAGAGACGAATCGGATTGGCTGTTTACCTGGAGCCAAGCGTGCTGCGCCGGCTCAAGGAAGCGGCGGACCGCGATCGCCGGTCCGCGTCGACCCAGGCGGCGATGTACATCGAGGACGGGCTCGGGATCCGGCGCTAGACGCCGGAGCTCACGGGGCGCCCGGCGCCCCGCCGGCGGCGGGCGGCGCGTCCCCCTCGAATCCCGGGCCGAGGAGTTCGCGCGCGACCAGCAGCCGGCGGATCTCCGACGTCCCGGCCCCGATCTCCAGGAGCTTCGCGTCGCGGGCCAGCCGCTCGAGCGGCAGGTCCCGCATGTAGCCGTACCCGCCGTGGATCTGCACGGCCTGGAGCGCGCCCCGGGTCGAGGCCTCGGAGGCGTAGGTGAGCGCCGCCGCGGCGGCCGCCCGCCGCTCCGGCGCCCGCACGACCTCCTCGAGCGCCGCCCGGAGCAGCAACCGGGAGGCCGTCAGCTCCGTGTACAGGTCCGCGAGCTTCGCCTGGATCAGCTCGAACCGGCCGATCGGCTGGCCGAACTGGCTCCGCTGGCGGGCGTAGGTGACCGAGCGGGCGAGGCACTCCTCCATGATCCCGATCGGGATCGCGGCGAGCACCGCCCGTTCGACGTTCAGCCCGCTCATCATCACGCGGACCCCTTCGTTCTCGGCCCCGAGCCGGTCGTCGGCGGAGACCTCGACGTTGCGCAGGGCGAGCTCGCCGGTGGGCGAGCCGCGCATCCCCATCTTGTCGAGGGATCGAGACACGGAGAAGCCGGCGGCGTCGGAGCGGACCAGGAACGCGGTGATCCCCCGGGCGCCCCGCTCCGGTGCGGTCTTCGCATAGACGAGGAGATCGGAGGCGACCGGGCCGTTGGTGATGAACTGCTTCGAGCCGTTGAGGGTGTAGCGCTCTCCGCGTCGCTCCGCCCGGGTCCGGATGGAGACGGCGTCCGAGCCCGCGTCCGGCTCCGTGAGCGCGAGCGCCCCGATGGCGCGCCCGGCGGCGATCGCCGGCAGGACCCGGCGTCGCTGCGCCGGGGTGCCGTTGCGCCCGATGTTGTCGGCGAACAGGTTGGAGTGCGCCCCGACGCTCAGCGCCAGCGCCGGGCTGACGCGGGCGATCTCCTCCAGGATCAGCGCCTGCGCCGCGTAGCCGAGGCCCAGGCCCCCGAGCTCCGTCGGGAGCGTCGGGGCGAGCAACCCCTGCTCGCCGAGCCGGCCGAACACGTCGCGCGGGAACCAGTCCTCACGGTCCATCCGGTCGGCGATCGGGGCGACCTCCCGCTGCACGGTCTGGCGCGCCGCGTCGCGCAGCGCGAGCTCGTCGGCCGAAAGGCCCAGCTCCACGGCCCGTGGGACCGCGCCCCGAGGATAACGCTTCGCCGGCGCTACCCGCGACGGCGAGGCGCCTCGCGCTGCAGGCCGATGTGCTGGCGACCGGAGGGCTTGGGGCGCGGGTGATCGGCGCGGTAGTGGGCGCCCCGGCTCTCCGTACGCAGGAGCGCCGCGCGGGCGACGAGTGACGCGGTGAGCGCCGCGTTCGCCACGGGACCCGGGAGCGTGTCGGATCGCGCCGGCTCGACCCGCGCACCGATCTCCTCGAACCGGGCCAACGCCGCCGCCAGTCCCGGGCCGTCGCGCACGATCCCCACCTGCTCCCAGAGGAGCCCGCGGATCTCCTCGAACAGCTCCTGCTCCTCCGGGATCCCGTGGCCCTCGGTCCGGGGAACGGTCACGAGGCGCCGCGGCGTCTTCGGGCCCCCCGGCGCGGGAGCGTGGAGGTCGCGCGCGGCCCGCTCCCCGAAGACGAGCCCCTCGACGAGCGAGTTGCTCCCGAGGCGGTTCGCGCCGTGGACGCCGGTGGCGGCGACCTCCCCGACGGCCCACAGGCCTCGGATCGAGCTCCGGCCCCACAGGTCCGTGCTCACGCCCCCGATCATGTAGTGCGCGACGGGGGCGACCGGGATCGGCTCGCGGGACGGGTCCAGCCCGTGCGATAGGACGAAGTTCGAGACCGAGGGGAACCGGGTGAACAGCAGCTCCCGGGGCAGGGCGGTCGCGTCCAGGTAGACCCACGGATGCGTGGAGCGCGCGATCTCCCGCTCGATCGCGCGGGTGACGACGTCCCGCGGGGCGAGCTCGGCGTCCGGGTGCTGCCCGACCAGGAAGCGCTCGCCCGCCTCGTTGCGAAGCACCGCCCCTTCTCCGCGGAGCGCCTCCGTGATCAGGAACCGGGGGGCGCCGGCGCGCGCGAAGGCGGTGGGGTGGAACTGGACGAACTCCATGTCCGCGACCAGCGCGCCCGCCCGGAACGCGATCGCCACGCCCTCCCCGGTCGCGACCGACGGGTTCGAGCTCTGGCGGTACAGGCTCCCGACGCCGCCCGTGGCGAGGACGACCGGCCGCGGGTTCTCGATCTCGGTCGCGGTACCGTTGGCGAGCGAGAGGACGGCGACCGGCCCGTTCCGATCCCCCGGGCGCAGCGCCCGGAGCACGGTCCGCTCCCGGACTTCGATGCCCCCCTCCAGCACGCGACGCTTGAGCGTCTCCTCGATGGAGAGGCCCGTCGCATCGCCGCCGGCGTGCAGGAGGCGGGCCCGCGAGTGCGCCGCCTCCCGCCCGAGGGCGATCCTCCCGTCGACGGTGTCGAACGGGACCCCGTAGCGCACGAGGTCCGCGATCCGGGCGGGAGCGTCCCGGGTGAGGAGCTGCGCCGCCGCTCGATCGACGAGACCGGCGCCGGCGCGGACGGTGTCGGCCAGATGCCGCGCGGGGGAGTCGTCCGGGCCGACCGCGGCGGCGATCCCGCCCTGGGCGTAGCGGGTGTTCGACTCTTCGAGCCGGCCTTTCGTGACGATCGTCGGGCGGAGCCCCATCTCGCGGACGCGCAGGGCGACGTACAGCCCGGCGATCCCGCTCCCGACGATGAGCGGCCGCGGCGCCCGGTCGGACATGCGACGGGGAGCCGGGCCGGCCGATTGAACTTGACGGCGCCCCCGGCCCGTTCATCTCCTCGAGCGCTTGCGTTCCGGCGTGCCGGAGCCCGAGACCGGGGAACGGCTCGCCTCGCTCCTCGCGGCGCTGCCCATCGCCGCCGAGCCGGACCGAGCGCGGGCGCTGGAGGAGCGCCTACCGGCGCCGGAGGCACCTCGGCCGATCACGGTCACCGACCTCCTCGCGCCCCGTCGTGCCCTCTGGCGACGGCTCCGCGGGCCGGCGCCGATCGCCGCGGACCGCGCGGTCCGCCTCGAGCTCGGCCGGCACTGGCACCGCCGGCTCGGCGACGCCGTCGCCGCGGAGGGGGCCCTGGAGGCGCGGGTCCGTCGCGCCGGCCTGGTCGGCCGGATCGATCTCCTCACCGACGTTCCGGTCGAGATCAAGACCGCGAGCGACGCAGCGCCCGCGGAGTATCCCGAGCAGGTCGAGCAGCTGGCCGTTTACTGCGCGCTGGTGGACCGACCGACCGGCCGGCTCGTCCACGTCGGCCTCCCCGCCGGCGCGGCCCCGACCCTGCAGGTCCACGACCTGACGTTCGGCGACCTCGGCGCGCTGCGGGCCCTGATCGCGCGACGTGCCGAGGAGCTCCAGATCGCCTTCCGGGCCGGTTCGCCCGCCGGGCTCGGCCGCTGCCACTGGTTCGGCCGCGGTTGCGAGTATCAGACGGGAGGGATCTGCGACTGCCGGGGGGAGGAGCCCGTCGCGCCGGCGCCGCTGGCCGAGATGGTGACGCGACGGGAGGCCCGCCCCGACCTCGCCGCCCGTTGGCAGGGCCGGCTGGCGCAGGTCAGCGCCGAGGTCGCTCCCGACGCGCTGCGCTACCGCGACCTGCTCTACCCTCGGCGAAGCTACTTCCGGCAGGTCGTCGGGGGTCCGGCGGAGGCGCCGCCGTTCCGTCCGGCGACCGCCCCTCTCGACGCCTACGAGCGGGCGATCGCGGCGCTGGAGTCCGAGCGCCCCGGCGCGCTCCACCGCCTCCCCGCCGGCGAGGGGGCCCCCGAGGACGAGCTGCTCGCGTGGGACGGGGAGCCCGTGCTGGTGCGCGCCAGCCGTCGCCACGCGCTGATCGTTCCCGGGGACGTCGCGCCGCACTCCCCCCAGTACCTCCTCGAGCTCGGGCTGCGCTGCGCCGCGGCCGGCCTCGATCACGGTCGGGTCGTCATCGCCCTCGAGCACCCGCCGGCCGGCGGCTCGGCCGTCCAGGTCCTGCGCGTCGACCTGACGGGAGCGCGGGCGAGCTTCCGTCGGCTCGCGGACGAGCGCCGGGGCCTGCTCGCGCGTTCCGTGGCCGACCGGGCCCCCCGGGCGCTTCCGGCCTGTCCGTCCTGGATGGCCCGTGACTGTCCCTACCGGGCCGACTGCGCCTGCGCGGAGGACGCGGGCCGGTCCCAGCGGTAGATCGTCGCCGAAACGACCGGCCGGAAGCCGAAGCTCTCGTACAGGCGGATCGCCGGCTCGTTCGCGAGCGAGACCCAGAGGCGGACGCACTCGTAGCCCAGGGCCCAGAGGGCGCGCAGCCCCCAGCCGAGGAGGAACCGGCCGAGACCGAGCCGGCGGCGGGACGGGTCGACCATCAGCGCGACGACCATCGCGCGTCGGGTCGACCGCTCCGTCGTCAGGATCGCCCCGAGGAGCCGCACCGGCTCCGGCTCGAGCATCGCGGCCGACGCCTCGTCCAGGAAACGCCCCAGCCGCCCCTCCAGGAGCGCCTCCAGGGCGCGCTGGTTCGCCCCCGGCTCCCGGCCGAGGAGCAGCTCGTCGACGGTCCCCGCGAACGACGCGCGGTCGAGCTCCCCGAGCGCCTCGAGCGTGAGCGCGCGGACCGGCAGCCGTTCGAGGCCGCCCGGCGGCTCAGCCGGTCCTCGGGCGTCGGCGGGCGTGAGGCTCCGTTCCATCGCCTGCCGGGGGATCACGGTCGAGCCGGGTCGGCGCGCGAGCTCGGCGACCAGCGCGCGCTCGTGCTCGAGGTCCAGTCCGGTGAAGCCGAGGTCGAGCGAGGCGACGTCCCCCGGCAGGTGCTCGAGCAGCGCCGCGGCGAGGAGCGGGCCGAGGTCGCTTCCGGGGGCGGCGTGGAGGTGCCCGTACGCCGCCGGACCGCGGCGCGCGTAGAACGCGAGGCCGGCGGCTCCGGCGCCGGGGACGAACCAGCCGGGCTTCGTGCCCGCCGCCAGCTCGGCGGCGGTCTCGGCGACCCACGCCCCGGTCGGGCCCTCGTCGCGCGCGGCGAGGTCCCGGCGGACCTGCTGGAGCAGCTCCTCCAGCTCGTCGCGCCGCGCCCCGGCGGTCGGCCGAACGGCCCGCGCCGCCGCCACGGTCAGGCGGGGAACTCGCGCAGGAGGATCTGGGCGACGTCCGGCGCGACCGAGCCCTTCTCCGCCGGGTTCAGCAGCGTGTCCGTCGAGAGGATCTCGTCGGTGACCGCCTTGATCCGCTCGAAGGCGTCGCGAAGGAAGAGGCCGTGGGTGCACGCGGCCGTCACCCGGCCAACCCCATGGCGCTTGAGCAGGCGCGACGCCTCGACGATCGTCCCGCCGGTCGTGATGACGTCGTCCAGCAGGACGACCGCCTTCCCGGCGAGTGACGGTCCCCCGCCGGCCGGAAGGCTGAGCTCGACGTGATCGCTGTCGATGCGGCGCTTGTCGAGCGCCATCCAGGGCCGGTCGAGGAGCTGGGCCATCCGTTTGGTCCGGTCGATGCCTCCTTTGTCCGGGGAGACCAGGAGATCGACCGGCCGCTCCCGGAGGAGGCGGCCGAGCGCCGGGATACCGCTCGCTTCGAACGCCGGCTTGCGGAAGTGGGTCAGCGTCTGGGAGGAGTGGAGGTCGACGGTCACCACCGCGTCCGCGTCGAGCTCCACGTGCCGGGAGAGCGCGCGCGCGCTCACCGGCTCGCCGGGGAAGAACCGCCGGTCCTGCCGGGCATAGCCGAGGTACGGCACGACCACGAACGTCCGTCGGGCGCCGGCCTCGCGGACGGCGTCCTCGAGGAGCAGCAGTTCGATGAGGTCGGCGTCGGTCCGGGTCGACTGGACCACGACGACATCGTCCCCTTCCAGGCGGCCGCCGACCCGGAGGTACAGCTCCCCATCGGGGAACCGCTTGGTGAACGGGATGCCGAACGGGGCGTTGCCGAGCTCGCGCGAGATCCGCTCCGCGAGCGCCGTCGAGGCGCTCCCTCCGATGACGTGCATCTCCGGCGCGCGCGGCGGGAGCCGCGGGACGGTTAAAGAGCGCTTCGCTCGCGGGAGGGCGCGGGCGGCCTAGCGGTCGTCGTCCTCCGCCGCCTCGTCCGGAGCGTCGTCGTCCGTGTGCCCGCCCTTCCGCTCGGGGCGGTGCCGTCGGTCCGGGTTCTGCTCCCGGGCCGTCACGAAGTGGCTCCGGCGCCGCTGCTCGTACGGGACCCGCCGGGCGGCACGGGCGGGAGCGTCCCGCGGCTCCGGGTCCGCGTCCGAGCGGGGGGGCTGCCAGGATCGGACCCCGCGCCCGGCGACCGGACGGACGGGCCGTCGGGGAGCGACCGGCTCGTCGTCGTCCTCTTCCTCGTCGGCCGGCCGGGGCCGCCGTCGCTCGCGGTCCCGCCCGATCCGGCGGAGCAGCAGGTGGACCCCCGCCCCGGCGAAGATGATCCCCGCGATCGACAGGCCGAGGTACTCCCACGAGGCGTCCGGGACGTACTGCGAGTTGCCGTCCAGCAGCAGCTTGAACGCGCCGAACCACGGGATCATCCCCCGCGCGACCCCGATCACCCAGCCGGGCTCGACCAGACTGCTCAGCGGCGCCGTGCCGAGGGCCGGGAGCTGGTCCGGCAGCGAGTTGTTGTCCCCGAGCGTCAGGTAGCCGGAGTGCTCGCCGAGGTCGGCGACCCGCGAGAAGTCGACGGTGACGGAGCGGCCCCCGACGTCGTTGAGGTACAGCACGTCGTCCAGGTTGGTCGTCCCGCAGTCGTGGAGCGTCCCCGGCGTGCTGTAGAAGGCGCCGGTGTCGTTCCCGCACGCATCGCCCGTGAGCCCGGTGGCGTTGTAGGCGCCGGTCTTCGGATTGAACTGCAGGTAGATGATCGCCCGATGGATGATCGGCGTTGTTTTCGACGAGCCGTCCGGATAGTACAGCAGGACGTCGCCGTACTCGCCGTAGGTCATGAATCCCGTCTGCCAGCCCTGCACGTAGGGGACGATCGTGCTCTGGCTCGCCCGCTGCGCCAGCACGATGTCGCCGGCGTTCAGGTAGCCGACGTGGTCGCCGGAGCCGTGCTGCATACTGTTCGACTCGACGACGTAGACCGGCGGCCAGTTCGCGGTGTAGGCGAACAGCGAGACGAGAAGGATCGCGAGGATCGCGAGCGCGACGAGCGGCTCGAAGTACAGGGAGTCCCGCGCGCGCCAGAAGACCGGGGGCCGGTCCCGTCGCTTCGGCTCGTCGTCCAGCTCGAGCTCGTCGTCCTCGGCCGGCCCCGGTTCGTCCGTGGGGCTCCAACGCCGGACCGGCGCGGGCGCGCTCGTCGGCCGGCGGGACGCGCGGTGGGGCCGGGCCGCGGGCCGGGCCCACGGTTCGTCCTCGAGCTGGGCGTCCAGGTCGTCGTCGCCACTGGGGGCGGGCGGGGGCATCTCCCCTCCACCCGGGGTGGGCGCGCTTAACCCTTGGTGTCGAGCGGCGTCCGCCGAGGAGCCGGCCCGGTTCGGTGAACCGTTATGGGCCCGCGCCGGACGCTCCGCGGGAGGCGCGCCGTGGCCCTGATCGACATCTCCATGCCCCTGTACGAGGGGATGCCGGCGTTCCCCGGGGACCCACCGTTCCGCACGGAGGCGCTCCGGCGGCTCGCGCGCGGGGACCCGTACGAGCTCTCGCAGCTGAGCTTCGGCTCGCACGCCGGCACGCACCTCGACCCGCCGAGCCACTTCCTACCGGACGGCGCCAGCGTCGACGCCCTCGACCTCGAGGCGCTGAACGGTCCCTGCGAGGTCGTGGCGGTCGACCCGTCGCGCCGATCCGTCGGCGTCGAGGACCTTCTCCACGTGCGGCGCGGGACCGCGCGGCTCCTCCTGCGAACGGCGAACTCGGCGCGCTGGACGCAACGGCTCGCCTTCTTCGAGGACTACGTCGGCCTCGAACGGGAGGCGGCGCAACGTCTGGTCGCCCTCGGGGTCCGCCTCGTCGGGATCGACGCCCTGTCGGTCGAGCTCGATCCGCACGGCGGTTTCCCCGTGCACCGCGAGCTGCTGGGGGCGGGGATCGCGGTCCTGGAAGGCTTGCTGCTGGGAGCCGTAGCCCCGGGCGCCTACGTACTTACGTGCCTGCCCCTCGCCCTCCGCGGGGGCGATGGGGGGCCGGCGCGGGCCGTCCTTCGGTCCGCCTAGGAGGGAGCGAGCTGCTCGCCCCGCCCGGCCCCGGGACCTACGACCTGTCGCTCGCGACCGCTTCGTTCTACGCCCTGATCGGGGCCTTGGCGGCGTTCGTCGCGATGCTCTTCGTCCTTCGGGCCGCGCACCCGCAGCGCAAGCGGGGTCTGGAGGGCTACCTCGAGGCCGCCGGCGTCAGTCTCGCCTTTCTCGTCCTTTCGGTCGCGCTCGTCCTCGCGCTGGTCGCCCACGACCCGCACGGCAACCGCACCGCCTACGCGCTGTTCGAGACGATCCTCGCCGGCTACTGGCTCGCCCTCGCCATCCCGATCGTGACGGTGGGCAGCTCCGTCCAGGCCCGATCGCGCGGGGCGATCCGATGGCTCCTGCCCTCGATCCTCGTGACGGCGCTGCTCTTCGGCGCCCTGTTCGGCTACTACTACGCCGCCTGAGCCGCCGTGCCGGTGGCTACGGGCGCTGGTCCGGCGGCAGCAGGTCCGGGATCCCGTCCTCGATCGGATAGTCGACCCCGCAGCGCGCGCAGCGGAGCGTGCCCGCCACGATCTCCTCGGCGTCCCGGCTCCGCACCGACAGGGTGAGCTCGCCGCGGCAGACCGGGCACCGCAGGATCTCGAGGAGATCGGGCTTCACTTGCCCCCCGCCTCGACGATCCCGTAGCCGATCAGCCGCCAGGCGTTCAGCTTGCGGGAGATCGCGACGCGGGCGCCGGGAAAGACCGTCACGGGGCGGTTGAGCGCGAGCTCGATGTCGTCCCCGCGCGCGCTGGTGACCTTGCCGGGAGCGATTGTCGTGCCGACGGTGACGGCGAGGAGCTCGCTCGTCCGGATCTTCTCGACCTTGATCTCCCGCTGGGCGCCGAGCACCCGGTCGAGCAGGGTCGCCTTGAGGCGGATCCGCTGGCTGACCGCGGGAAGGGTGCCGGCCGTGCCGATGAGCCGCCCGGTGAGGCCGTCGCCCTTCGTCAGCGACGGGTCGAGGCTGGTCCCGATGGCGGCGAGCCCGCCGGGCCGAAGCTCCGGGCGCGTGTCCCCGCCCGAGACGATCGTCGTGACCTTCGTCGTGAGCGACTCGGTCATGGCGTTCGCCGGGCCGGCGACGCCCGGACGGATCTCGATCTTCTCGCCGGGGCGCAGGCGTCCCTGGAGCAGCGAGCCGCCGAGGACACCGCCCCGGAGCTCGGAGGGCCGGGTCCCCGGGCGATTCACGTCGAAGGAGCGCGCCACGTACATCAGCGGGGGCTTCGCGGGGTCGCGCTTCGGGGTCGGGATCGTCGTCTCGATCGCGCCGATCAGTGCGTCCAGGCCGACGCGGTGGTTCGCGCTGATCGGGACGATCGGCGCGTCCGCGATCGGCGAGCCGTGGAGGAAGTCGGCGATCTCCTTCTCGTTGGCGACCGCCTCCTCCGCGGTGACGAGGTCGACCTTGTTCTGGACGACGATCACCCGGCGCACGCCGATGATGTCGAGCGCGTAGAGGTGCTCCCGGGTCTGCGGCTGCGGCACGTGCTCGTTGGCGGCGACGAGCAGCAGGGCGCCGTCCATGATCGCCGCGCCGCTGAGCATCGTCTCCATCAGGGTCTCGTGCCCGGGCGCGTCGACGAACGAGACGGCGCGTAGGAACTTCGCCTCCCCGCCGCAGGTCGGGCAGACGGGGGTCACCGAGTAGCCGGTCGGCTTCGGGCACTTCGGGCAGAGGTAGAACGCGGCGTCGGCGTAGCCGAGCTTGATCGAGATCCCGCGCTTCAGCTCCTCGGAGTGCCGGTCGGTCCACTCGCCGGTGAGCGCCTGGGTCAGCGTCGTCTTGCCGTGGTCGACGTGGCCGACCAGGCCGATGCTGACCTCCGGTTGCTCGGGGACCTTCATGACGCGGCGAACAGCTCCGCGAGCGGCTTCGATCCCTTCTGGTCGACGATCAGGTTGATCTGGACCGTCTCCTCGCTGATCGTGTTCCCGCGGTACGTTCGTCGCTTGCGCATTCCCCGGCGGGGCGCGTGGAAGCCGAACCCGTCGCCGACGTACAGTCGGACCTGCCGGGCGCCCGGGAGGTCCGGACGCATCGGGAATCCGCTCTTGTCGGTCCCGCCGGTGATGCGGAACGTGTAGCCGCCCGCGCCGAGCAGCTCGCCGCCGACCGTCTCCCCGATCCGCTTGCCGAGGAAGCCGGCGGACTGCGGGTCGGCGACGGTGCGGGCGATCGACCGCCCCTGCTCGGAGATGACGAGCTTGTACTCGACCATGCTGACGGTGGAAGCGAAGGCGCGCGAGTCGGGCCGATTTAAAAGCCTTTACGCGCGTTCGGCGGCGGAGGCCCCCGGCCGGCGGCCGGAGCGGGCCGAGCGACCCCCACTCGCGCAGGGGTGTTATGAGGGCGGGACCGCGTCGCCGGCCCGAGGTCGAGCAGGTTGAGCGGGCCGGGCGCGGAGCTGGGGGCCCTCCGGGCCGTCGTCCTGCTGCTGGGCCTCGCCGTGGCCGCCGGCTGGGACCTGGAGGCCCGGGAGGTCACCGATCGACTCTGGCAACTGCTGGGCATCGTGGGCGTCGGGCTGGGGGCGGTCGCGATCGCGCCGGAGGGCGGGGCGGCGTTCGTCCTCTGGCTGGTCGTCGGGGCGCTCGTCCTGGAGCACCTCTTCCCGTGGGACGCCCTCTTTGCGGAGTCCCGGGACCACCTCGTCCTCGCGATCGACCTCGGGGCGTTCGCGGCCGTCATCGCCGCGGTCGCCGGCGCGGCGTTCCGGTGGGGGATCGGCGCCGTCGGGGTACCGGTGCTCGCCGCTCTCGCGACGGTGATCCTCGCCCGGTTGCTGTTCGAGCTCAACGTCCTGTACGGCGGGGCCGATGCGAAGGCCCTGGTCGTCGTGGGCGTGCTGGTCCCGGTCTTCGCGGCCCCGCTCGTCCTTCGTCCGCCGACCGACGCCACGGCGCTCGCCGTTCTACCGTTCTCGATCAGCGTGCTCACCAACGCCGCGCTCCTTGCGATCGTCGTCCCGGTCGGGATCGCGGTGCGGAACGCCGGCCGACGCGAGTTCTCGTTCGCCCGGGGCTTCACGAGCTACACGATCGACGTCGACGATCTCCCGGAACGGTTCGTCTGGGTCCGCGACCCGACGCTCGGGGAGGACTCGATGGAGGCCGACGTGGAGACGTCGGCGGAGGACGAGCGGTTGCGCCGCGAGATCGCCTCCCGGCTCCGCGCGCGCGGGATCCGTCGGGTCTGGGTGACCCCGCAGCTGCCGTTCCTGGTGCTCCTGGCCGCCGGGGCGGTGGCGGCGTTCCTCGCGGGGAACCTCGTCCTGGACCTGATCGCCGCGCTCTAGACGGCGCCGGACCGCTCGCGCGCGGTCGGCGATGTTCCGACGTAGGCCACGAAGAAGCGACGCAGGAAGGGGAACAGCACCCGGCCGTCGTCGGCCGGAGGGTACTCGCGCGCGACCTCCTTCTGGTAGTCGGCGAGGAAGGCGCGGCGGGCCGTCTCGTCCGGGAGGCGTGCGAGCCAGGGACGCAGCCCGGTGCCGCTCGTCCACTCGACGACCGCCTCCGCGCCCTCCAGGACGTGAACGTACCGGGTCTCCCACAGGTCGAGGCGGGCGCAGCGGGGGGCGAGCATTGCATAGTAGGTCGCCGGGTCCCCGATCCCGAACTCGGTCGGCAGGCCGCTCAGGTAGGACCGCCACGGGTCCCGCTGGCGAAGGCGCTCGGCCGCGAGCTGGTACGGCGCCGCCGTGTTCGCGGGCATCTGCACCGCCAGCGCCCCGCCGGGCCGGAGACCTTGCATCAACCGGGGGAGGAGCGTCGCGTGGTCGGGGACCCAGTGCAGCGCCGCGTTAGAGAAGATCAGGTCGAACGGTGCTTCGGGGGCCCAGGTGCCGATGTCGCCGACGCGCCAGTCGACCCCCGGGTCGGAGCGACGGGCGACCTCGAGCATCGCCGGCGAGCTGTCCAGCCCGACGCACTCCGCCCGGGGCCAGCGCGCACGGAGCACCGCCGTGCTGGTGCCGGGGCCGCAGCCGAGGTCCACCATCCGCTCCGGATCGGGGATCTCGAGCCGCGCGACGAGGTCGCGCGCGGGCTGCGTCCGCTCCCGCTCGAACTTCAGGTACTGGCGCGCGTCCCAGGCCGGGTTCGGGACCATTCGCGCGGGGGACGGGCCCCGATGCTTAGCGCTGCCGGTCCGGCCGCGGCGGCGGGGGCCGGCGTCAGCGACGGCCGAGGGTCTTCCGCCGCAGCTCCTCTTCCAACGGGGAGGCGGCGCGCTCGCGTCGGGCCGGCAGGGGGTGAAGCGCGGGCTGGATCCACAGGCTTGATCCACGCACGACGGCCTCGAGCTCCTGGCCGTTGACCCACCCGAGCTCGCGGACTCGCTTCGGCGGGAGCGAAACCACCCACCGGTAGTACGTCACCCCCTCGTAGATCCGATTGACGACCTTGTGGAGCCGCATCGCGAGCGACCGGGCCGGCCCCAGGGGCCGGGGATTTAGGCCTCTAAAGCGGGTCCGCCTTATATAGGCGTCCGGCGGCTAGTCGGGCCGATGCTGCCGGCCTACCCGGACGCCGTGCGTCGGGCCTTCGCACGCAACGTCGTGCGGAACGGGCTCCGTGTCGGCCGTGGGGAGGACGTCCTGATCGAGTCCTGGAGCGCCACCCTTCCGTGGGCGGTGAGCCTCGGCCAGGAGGCGGCCGCGCTCGGTGCCCGGCCGCTGCTCTCGGTCCGCGACGAGGAGGCGTTCTGGCGGAACGCGGCCGGCGGCCCGGGTCAGCAGCTCGGCCGCGTCGGCGAGCACGAGTGGGCGGCGCTCAAGGCCTCGGACGCGTACATCAACCTCTGGGGGCCGATGGACGTCGCCCGGGAGGAGGCGCTCCCGCCGGCGGCCGCCCGGCGCGTCGAGGCGACGAACCACGAACTGATGCGGGTGATCCAGAAGTACGGCATCCGCTCGGTGCGATGGGACCTCGGCCGCACGAGCCCGGTCTGGGCCCGCCGCTACGGGGTCAGCCTCGAGGCGTGGCGGCGCGAGCTGATCGACGCCGCGCTCGTCGATCCGGCCGGGATGCGCCGGGACGGGGCGCGCGTCGCCGATCGGCTGCGCCGGGGACGCGAGCTCCGGATCACGCATCCCAACGGCACCGACCTCTCGCTCCGCCTCGCCCGGCGCCGCCCGCGGGTCGACGACGGCGTGATCGACGAGCGGGATGTGCGGGAGGGGAACGTGATGATGATCGTACCGGCGGGAGTCACCAGCGTCACGGTCGACGAGGCGCGGGGCGAGGGGACGATCGTCTCCAACGCCTCGGGCGTCCTCTTCGCGCGAAGCGAGGAGATCCCGCTGCCGCCGGGACGGTGGACCTTCGCGGACGGATGGCTCACCGAGCTGGACCGCGGTGCCGCCGGTCGCCGGCTGGGCCAGGCGTTGGCAGCCCTCGGTCACCCGCGACTGCGACCGGGGCAGATCTCGGTCGGGCTGAACCCCCGCATCTCGACGATCCCGCTCCTGTTCGACCAGGGCCGCGGCACCATCACGCTCGAGATCGGCCGGAACGTGATGCTGGGGGGGCGGACCCGCACCCCGCACCTGTTCGCGTACTTCGACCTGCAGGGCGGAAGCCTCTCGGTGGACGACGAGCTCCTCGTCGATCGCGGCCACCTCGTCGGCCGCTGACCGAGGCGTCCGTCGAAGTACGGACTGATACTTAGTATTCTAACCGGCCGACGGCGGAATAGTTTAGCATACTAATCCTGTCACGGGTTAAGTAGCTTGACGGTCCACTTCCGGGACGTGAGCGGCGGACCCTCGGGAGCGCGCGAGACCGTCCTCGACCTCGCGGTCCCGCCGGCCGTCCACTCGGCGATCTTCCCGCTGCCGGGCGGGCGGGAGGTGACGGCCTCGGCGTGGCTTCCCCCCGCGCCCGGGCCGTCGTCCGTCGTGGACGCGGCCGCCCTCCCGGAGTCCAGCGCCGACCGTCGCCGGTGGTGCGCGCGGCGCCGTTCGGCCCATGGGCCCGGTCCGCACGGCCGGGGCGAGGCCTGGGACGTGCCGCTGTCGCCGGCTTCGGCGAGCGCGGACGACGCCTCGGGTGCCGGCGGCCAAGCCCCGGGCGGCCGGCCGTACGGCACGGCGGAGCTCGATCTCGCCTGACCCCGGGTGGGGCATCCCGTCGGGCGGCGGGGGCCGTTCCCCGGCTAGGGGCCCTGAAGGAACTCGGCGACCTTCAGCGGAACGATGGATCCGCTACCGACGAGGCGAGCGCCGTCCGTGCGGACCAGGATCGGGAGCGGATCGTCCGTCGCGACCCACTTCTGGACGAGCGGGAGGTCGGCGCCCGAGCGGTCGACGTCGACGACGCGTACCGAGGCTCCGCACTTCTGGGCGATATCGAGGACCATGCGGGCCATCTCGGCCTGGGGTCCGTAGATCTGTCCCGGTTCGAAGTCCGCCGGCGCGTGGCCCCCGGCGGAAGTGACCCCGAGCGAGGCTCCGGCCATGAACCGGGCGGAGGTCATCCGGGTCGTGGCCATCGGCACCGCGTCCTCGAACGGTTCCCCGGCGATGAACAAGAGGAATCCGAGCGGAGCCGCCGAGGCCGCGGGTGCGGGCACCCCGTCCGCCGCCGTCTCCGCCGGCTCTTCGTCCGGCTCGCGTCCACCGGCGCGGGCGACGAGGGGGCTGGTGATGGGGGCGCCGGGTCGGTACGGGACGAGTCGGCCGTAGACGCTGAGGCAGCGCGAGGAACGCGCCTCGTCGATCGCCTGCTGGATCTCGCCGCAGCGATTCGGACCGCCGATGTAAACGATCGTCGAGTCCACGATCACGCACAGGGTCAGGTCCACGGCCCCGCTGCTGAGGGCGCCCCCCCCGGATCCGCCCGCCCCGCCCGACCACACGCCGGGCAGACCCCGGACCGCCTCGACCTCGAGGCGGTAGACCTCCGGGAGATCGACGCTCCACCGGAGCGCGCGGTGGACCGGGCGCGGATGGCTCAACAGCAGGCAACGGAGGCTGGTGAGCACCCCCCGGCCCCCCGGAGCCGGCCAGTGGCAGACCACGCTCTCGCCTTCGGCGAGCGTCGCCGGATGGAGGCCGTCGAGCGGCTCCGTGGAGCCGTCCAGCTGCACGCCGGCCCGAGGCCCCCGCCACCGATACCGTTTCCCGTCGATCGGCCGAGCGGCCGGGCCGACGACGCGCTCGTCCGGCGACCGGCGACCCGAACGAGCGAAAGCTTTTCTCGGCCGACCCGGTCGAAGGGTCGTGGCGAAGGCGACGGCGAAGCCACGGCGCGGCCCGGTCCGGATCCTGATCGCCAAGCCGGGCCTGGACGGCCACGACCGCGGGGCGAAGGTCGTCGCGCGGGCGCTGCGCGATGCCGGCATGGAGGTCATCTACGCCGGTCTGCGCCAGACCCCGGAGGAGATCGTCCGGGCCGCGATCGAGGAGGACGTCGATCTCGTCGGGCTGTCGATCCTCTCGGGGGCCCACATGGCGCTCTTCCCCCGGGTCCTGCGATTGCTGAAGCGCGAAGGGGCTTCCAAGATCCCGGTCTTCGCCGGCGGGATCATCCCGGACGAGGACGCCAAGCGACTGCGCCGGCTCGGGATACGGGCGATCTTCGGACCCGGCGCCTCCCTGGCCGAGATCGTCCAGACCGCTCAGCGTCTCGCACGCGGCGCGGCATGAGCCCGCGGCGAGCGCGGGCCGCCTCGGAGGGAGGCCCCGCCGGGGACCGACGGGCGCTCGCCCGCGCAATCACGGCGGTCGAGACCGGAGCGGACGGGGCGGACGAACTGCTCCGCGCCGCGTTCCCACGCACCGGCCACGTGCCGATCGTCGGCATCGCCGGGCCGCTGGGCGTCGGTAAGTCGAGCCTGATCAATCTGCTCGTCGGCCACCTCCGGGACATGGGCCGGACCGTCGGCGTGATCGCGGTCGACCCGTCCAGCCCGTTCTCCGGCGGCTCGGTCCTCGGCGATCGGATCCGGTTCGACCGGCCGGCCGCCGATGCCGGCTTCTTCTTCCGATCGATGGCGAGCCGCGGGGCCCCGGGCGGGATCGCCGGGACGACGCGGGACGTGGCGCGCCTCTTGGAGGCCGCGGGGTTCTCGGTGATCCTCGTGGAGACCGTCGGCAGCGGCCAGGTCGACGTCGCGATCCGGGACGTCGCCACCACCCGGGTCGTCGTGCTGGTCCCGCACCTCGGGGACGAGGTCCAGACCCTGAAGGCCGGGCTGTTCGAGATCGCCGACGTCTTCTGCGTCAACAAGTCCGACCTTCCGGGCGCCGACGTCGCCGAACGCGACCTCGCCGAGGTAGCTTCGATGGGTCCGGCGCCGGACGGCTGGAGGCCGCGGATCGTCCGGACCTCCACGCTCGCACCGAGCGGGGTGCCGGAGCTCTGGCGGGCGATCGAGGCGCACGAACGGTTCAGCGCCGACTCCCCCGGCCGCCTCGCCGACCGGCGTCGGCGGCTGGAGGAGGAGATCGTCGGTCGGGTGCGGGACCTGGTCGCCGAGGAGGCCGCGACGCGCCTGCGGACCGAGCCTCGACTGCGTCGCCTGGTCGATCGCGTGGTCGCCCACGAGCTCGACCCGCGCACCGCGGCCGAGCGGCTCTTGGCCGAAGGGCGCCGCTAGCGGGGGTCGATGGCGGTCGACCCGTACCTGCTCCCCCTCGTCCTCTTCGCGGTCGTCGCCGTCGTCGGCTACTTCGTCTTCGCCTCGTTCCTCTTCGGGGCCGGCTACCAGCCGACGCCGCGGGGCGCGGCCCTCGAGATGCTGCGGCTCGCCGAACTGACGCCGCGCGACACGCTCTACGACCTCGGCGCCGGTACCGGCGCGCTGATCTTCCGGGCCGTGCGCATCTACCGGGTCCGCGCGGTGGGCGTGGAGGTCGAACCGATCCGGTTCCTGGTCCTCCGGATCCGTCGCGCCCTCGCCCCCGATCCCTCGCGGATCGTCCTGCACTGGGGGAACCTCTTCGCGCTCGACTTCGCGGAGGCGTCGGTCGTCGCGACGTTCCTCTGGCCGGGGGCGATGGATCGCCTGCGGCCCCGGCTCGAGGCCTCCCTGCGACCGGGGGCCCGGGTCGTCAGCCACTGCCATGCGATCCCCGGCTGGACCCCGGAGGTCCACGACGCGCGGACGGACGTCTACCTCTACCGGTGGCCCGAGGCGGGCCGGGCCGACGGCGCCGCTACCACGGATGGTAGCTGAACCAGAACCCGGCGCCGACGGCGAGCACCGCGACGATCACGATCGCGCCCGCGATCCACCCCGAGTGGCGTCGCAGCGCGCTCTCGGGAGCCTCGGCCGGTGCCGGCACGGGGCTCGGACGGGCGACCGGCTTTATCCTGTGTAGGCTCGGATTCGCCGCCTACGGGATTGGGCCGCCCAGCTGGCCCCCGAGGCCGAAGTACAGGATCGCGGCGCCGACGAGCCCGGCGGCCAGGAACGTGACGATCACGAACCGCAGGGGGACCTTCGGGTCGGGAGTCTCGGCGGTCATCGGCGGTTCGACCGCCGCGGGGTTCATCCCGCTACGGTTCGTTCTCGGCCGCCGGCTTCGCTTCCGCGGCGGCGCCGGCCCGCTTCGGCTTGGGCGTGTGGGACCCCTCGGGGCCCGCCTTCGGCTCCGCGGCCGGGGCCTTCTTCGCGTCGGCCGCCGGTGGGCTCACCCACTCCTCGAGGAAGCGGATCGTGTCGGGGTGAAGCTGGTTGCGGATCCGGTCGACGATCCGGGCCTTCGCCGCGAACCAGTACGGGTCGAACTTGGTCCGGTCCGGCACCTTCAGCGTGAACGTCTTCTCGCGGTGTTCGACGTGGAACTCCGTGCCGGAGCCGTACTGGAGCTCGACGATCGCCCGAGCCTGCTCGGCCGGCTCGGCGATGCGCTCGACGACACGGAACTTCCCCCGGACCTTCCGCCCCGAGAACGGGGGATTGAAGTCCACGCGGACGCGCGCCGCCGTGAGCGTCACGACACGGCCCCGACGGCCGTCGATCGTCAGTGTGGTGCCGATGTCGAGGTGGGCGTCCTCGCGCCGCATCTCCGGCAATCGCTCGATCTCGTGCATGCTGAACAGCTTGATCAGGTCGGGGTCGCGCTCGCCGAACGCCTCGCCGGGGGCGAACTCGCGCTCGACCTCGTCGCCGATCTTCAGCCCCTCGAGGGCCTTCTCGATCCCCGCGGGAAAGCCGTCCCCGCCGACCTCGTGGGGCCGCGGCCCCCAGGTGCTCCCGGCCGGTACCTTCACTCCGGCTCCCTGGGCCACCTCCTCGTGGGTCGTGCCGATCAACTCCTTGCGATCGCCGAGCTCCGCCCACAGGTCGTAGTCGAGTCGTACGAGCTCGCCGGCCTTCGTCGTCGCTTCGGCCGGGCCATCCTTGGGGGTCATGCGCCCCGCCGAAAGGGGACGGGGAATAAGGTTTTCCCGAGGTCGGTCTCGCTCCTCGCCGGGACCCGCCCGGGGTCGCCGTTCGGTGGAACGGCGGGGTCGTGGTCCGGTCCGCAGGGAGGAGACGACGCGCGTGGGAGGAGGAGCGGGCCCGGGCGCACCGGCCGCCGGCAGCCCCGGCGCCGCGTCGGGAAGCTCGCCGCCGGACGTCGTGGTCCTGGTCCTCGACTGCGTCCGGGCCGACCTGCTGGAGGCGGCGCTCGCGGAGCCCGGGACGCTGCCGTTCCTCGAGCAGCTGCGCCGCGAATCGCTGGTCTTCCCCGCGGCGGTGAGCACCGGCAGCTGGACGATCCCCAGCCACGCGAGCCTCTTCACGGGCCTGTACCCGTGGGACCACGGGGCCCACTCCCGGAGCGGGCCGCTCCTGCCGCCGGGACCGGAGACCATCGCCGAGTGCCTCGGCCGGGCCGGTTACTCCAGCGCGTTCTGCTCCGGCAACGCCTACGTTCAGGACGCGACCGGGCTCAGCCGCGGCTTCGACGAGGCGCTCTGGGGCGGCGGGCGGGAGTTCTTTCTCCGCTTCCTCGGGATCCCGCGGGCGACCTGCCCGGACCTCGGGCGGGCGGGGCCCGTGCACGTCCTGCCGTCGGACCGTGAGGCGCCCTCCCCGCTGCGCCAGTGGGCGATCGACACCCTCAGCCGGGCGCCGGCCGTCTGGGACGGCCTCAACCGCGTCGGCGCGCGGCTCCTCGGGACGCCGGCGGAGACCGCCCGGGCCGTCTGCCCGTGGATCGAGCCGTCGATCGACGCCTGGCTCGGCCGGCAGGCGCCGGGTCGACCGCTCTTCCTGTTCGTGAACCTGATCGAGGCGCACGAGCCGTACCTCGCCGACGCCGGCTTCGGCGTCAGCGCGCGGCGGTGGCTCCGCTACGCGCGGTCCCGCCAGGACGGCGTCCTCTGGGTCCGGGGCCAGTGGAAGCCGACCCCGACGGAGGTCGCCTCGGTGCGACGGTCCTACACCGCGACGCTGCGGACCCTCGACCGCCGCGTCGAACGGATCGTCCAGGCGTTCCGTCGTCACCGTCGCTGGGAGAACACCCTTCTCGTCCTCACCAGCGACCACGGGCAGGCGTTCCTCGAGAACGGCACGATGTACCACCGGTTCCGGGTCGACGAACCGATCTGCCGCATCCCCCTGTGGCTGCGCGCGCCGGGCGGGCGCCCCTCCGGCGAGCGGCCCGGCGCGTGGGTGAGCCTGATCGATGTCCCTCGCACGCTCGCGGGCCTCGTCGGCCGGAACGCGTTCGGGGACGCCTCGGCGCGGTCGCTGCTCGACCCGCTCGACGGCGGCGCGGCACGACCGGTCTACGCGATGACCGACGGAATCGGCAGCGGCGAGATCCCGACCGCGCGGCCCGACTGGCGCGCGTTCCTCAACCGCCTCGAGGTCGCGGCCTACCGGGGGACCACCAAGGTCGTCGCCCGCGAAGGCGGCGCGGTCGAGGCCTACCACGTCGCGGTCCCCGATCGGGGGGTGCCGCCGGCCCGGGCCGAGGGCGAGCCCGAGGCCCTGGAGCTCGCCGCGCTGGCGCGCGGCGCCGTGGCGACGGCGGCGGAGCGCATCGCCGCGAATCCGTACCACGGCTCGGTCGAGCGGCGGATCGCCGGCTGGGGCTACTAGCGCGCACCCGGCGCCGGTTCGCCCGGTGGGACGGGGCCCCCCACCCGCGACCAGCGCAGACGCGCATGCACGAACGCGACCGGCTTCATCAGGGTCTCCACGTACCACAGGGGGTGGCGGATCCGGGGCCGGTGCTCCCGCCAGCGCTCGCCGAGGGAGCGGTTCTTGATCAGGGACATCGCCATCTGGTAGAGCCACACGTAGCGCTTGCGGGCCCACCGCCAGTAGCTCGTCTCGTAGCTCTTGTCGTGGTAGACCCACGCCTCCGGGAGGAAGACGCCGTGGAGACCGGCCCGAAGGACCCGGGTCTCGAGATCGTGGTCCTCGGCGGTCACGCGACGATCGAAGCCGAACCCGCGCAGTACGCGCGTGTCCCAGGCGGAGTTGCCGAGCGGCAGGTAGGCGATGTTCCGGGGCACCAGGTCCTCGTAGATCGACCGCTCGAGCAGCTCCATGTAATGCTGGATCGGGTGGGACGGCGGCTGGAGCGGGCGGGTCGGTCCGCCCGCGAAGGCCGCGGCGCCGGACTCGATCGGCGCCACGACGCGCTCGAGCCACTCGGGCGGCGCGACCTCGTCCGAGTCGAGGAAGGCGGTCGTCGGCTCCGTGAGCAGCTCCATCGCCTCGACCCGGGCGTCGACCGGCCCGCCGGGGAGCCGCACGAGGTCGACGCGCAGCGACGGCTGGCGCTTTAGCGCCTGCGCGGCGAGGGCGTCCGGGATCAGCGGGGAGGCGGCGACGAGGACGCGGTCCGGTCGGCGGGTCTGCCGGGCGAGCGAGTCGATGGCGGCGAGCAGCCGGGGATCGTCCTTGACGGCGATCTCGACGACCACGGCCCCGCGACCGGGCGGCCGGGACCCGCCCGCTGTCGCTCCGGCCATCGCCCTCAGCTCCGCGGGGGTCCTACGCCCCGCCGCCGGGCCAGCTCGGCGATCGTCGCGTCGATCGCCGCGGTGCTGGAGCGGCCGGGGCTCCAGCCGAGCGCGCGGGCCCGGTCGATGGCGAGCCACTGCTGCGGCACGTCGCCGACCCATCCGCGATCCCCGCCGGTGTAGTCGATCCGCGCCCGGCCGCCGTGCGCCGCCACGACCTTTTCGGCGATCTCGCGGACCGAGGTGCGGTCCTCGGCGCCGAGGTTGTAGAGGTTGACCGGCTCGGCGACCTTCCGCGCGACGGTGAGCATCCCTTCGACGCACGCCTCGGTCCGCAGGTAGCTCTTGGACTGGCGCCCGTCACCCAGCACCTCGAGCCGCGCGGGGTCCCGCGCGAGCTTCTCGAAGAAGTCGTAGACGATCCCGTGCGGCATTCGGCCGTCGACGATGTTCGCGAACCGGAAGATGTACGTCGTGAACCCGTAGGTGTGCGCGTACGCGGCGACGAGCCCCTCGGCGGCGAGCTTCCCCGCCCCGTAGAGCGACTCCGGCTCGAGCGGCCCGTACGACTCGGGGGTCGGCAGCTGGCGCGCCCGGCCGTAGACGACGCTCGACGACGAGAAGAGGAGGCGACGGACGCCGGCGCGGCGGGCCGCTTCGAGGACGTGGAACGTGGCCAGCGTGCCGTTCTCGAGGTCGGCCCGTGGCTCCCGCACCCCCCGGCGCACGTCGGCGTTCGCCGCCAGGTGCCAGACCTCGCGCGCCCCCGCGAACGCGTCGGCCGGCGGCTCGGCCGCCGCGAGGTCGACCGAGTCGAACCGGAGCCGGCCCTGGCCCTCCGGCAGCGCCTCGCGCCGGCCCGTCGAGAGGTTGTCGAGAACGCGCACCTCGTGCCCGTCGGCGAGCAGACGCTCGACGAGCACCGAGCCGATGCCCCCGGCCCCCCCCGTGACGACGATCGGCCCCTCCAGCGGTCGCGCGGTCATCGTGGGCGGCGCACGAGTTGCAGAAGCATATATACACGGAGGACCAAGTGAGGACGGTCGGCGGCGCCTCCGAGCGTGAACCGATGCGAACGTACGTTCGGATGTCCTTCCACTCGGAGGGGGCGAGTCCCGTCAAGGTGCTGGATGTGATGCGCGCCCTCGGATTCGAGGAGGCGATGGGGATGCACGATTTCGTTTACAAGTGGAAGGACCGGACGACGCTCCACGACGTCCTCCAGCTGACGAGCCAGATGCACGAACACCTCAAGGGACTGGACGTGAACTACGAGATCACGACGATCTCCTAGCGGGAGGAACCGGTGCCGCCGGGGGAGCTCGACCGCGTCGAGCGGATGCTGCTGTTGCACCTTCTCCAGCACCACGGCCAGCAGGTCCGATTCGAGGCCTCGCAGTGGGTCACCGAGTTCGGCATCGCGCGCCAGTTCTCGGCCGAGAGCCCGGAGTCGCTGCGGCGCGCCCTCCGCACACTCGAGATGAGCCGGATGGTCTACCGGCGCACGCAGTACGTCGTCGGCTACTCCGAGCCGAAGCACGTCTACGCCCTCACGCCGAGCGGCCACCGCAAAGCCCTCGAGGTCCGGGCCGGACCGTCCGAGGCGCCCGACCCGGCCGAGGGTGCGGGCGCGGAGCCGACCTCGGCCGGCCCCGCCGGGGACCTCGGCCGCCGCCCCGGCGAGAGCCCGCCGGACGGGAGCGCCGAGCCGACGGTCTGAGGGGCCGTGGCGGTCCTAGAGGGCCCCGCGGTCCGGCTGCGGCCGCCGGTCGCCGCCGACCTGGAAGGGATCTTCGCCTGGTACAACGACCCCGACATCGTCGCCCCGTTCGATCGTTTCGCGACGGACACGTTCGATGACTTCGCCCGGTCCGTCGCCGAAGCGCCCGGCGACCCGGTATCGCTCGCTCCCCGCTACGTAGTGGAGACGAGGACCGACGGGGCCGTCGTCGGGGTCGTCGGCCACTACCGCCCGCATCCGGTCCTGGAGTTCATCGACGTCTGGTACATCCTCGGGCGGCCCGCGGCCCGGGGTCGCGGCTACGGCCGCGAGGCGGTCGGTCTCCTCACGGACCACCTCTTCGCCACGGAGACCGTGGAACGCGTCGGCGCGACCTGCGACGTCGAGAACGTCCCGTCGTACCGCCTGCTCGAGGGGCTCGGCTACCGGCGGGAGGGGACGCTCCGCGCCGCGCTGTTCCACCACAGCGCCTGGCACGACGTCTACGTCTACGGCCTCACGCGCGCGGAGCGATCGTCGGCCCGGCCCCGAGCGTAAAGACGAGCCGGCTCCCGCCGTCGCCGAGCGGCACGGGCGGCTCGATCGCCACCTCGCCGATCTCCGCGGTCGAGCGCAGGTGCGTGCCGCCGCACGGACACAGGTCACTCCCCTCGATCTCGATCACCCGGACGGGATCGACCTGGGGCGGGAGCGGCACCAGCCCGGAGCGCTGAGAAAGGGGGTGGCGGTCCCACTCGGCACGCGGCAGCAGACGGATCGCCACCGCGTGCGGCGGCTGCACGACCGCCCGCACGTCCTCCTGGAGCGCAGCGACGATCGACGGCTCGAGCGGGCCGTCCAGCTCGATCAGCGCCCGCACGCCGGAGAAGTTCGCCTTCCGGGTCCGGCGGCCCGTGCGGGAGAACACCCGCCCGCTCAGGAAATGCTGGCTCGTATGGAGCCGCATGTGCCGGTGCCGGCGCTCCCAGTCGATCCGGCCGTCGACCTCGTCGCCGACCTGCAGCGCATGGCGCGCGCCCGCCCCGCCGGCCAATCGGTGGACCACCGCAGGACCGGATTTCGTCACGTCCACGACCGGGGCCGAGGGTCCCGGCCCGGCCGTGAGCTCCCCGCGGTCGGCCGGCTGCCCGCCGCCGGTCGGATAGAAGTAGGTGCGATCCAGGACGACGCCGCCCGGCGGGAGCGCGACGATCCGCGCCCGGAACCGCGCGACGTAGGCGTCCTCGACGCTCGGCAGGTAGGCGAGCTCGGTCATGCCGGAGCGAGCGGCACCGGCGAGAAAAACGCGCGCGCATCGCCCCTCGTCACGCGGAGCTTTTAAGCAGCACCGTTGTGCGCCGCGGGGGCGCACCGGTGTTCAAGCTTCGCGTCAAGATGGAGGTCCTCCGCGAGCTCGTCGAGGTCGTCTCGACGCTCGTCAGCGAGGTCAAGCTCACGATCTCCAAGGACGGGGCGGAGGCGAAGGCCGTCGATCCGTCCCACGTCGCCATGCTCGTCCTCAAGCTCCAGAAGGCGGCGTTCGAGGAGTTCACCGGCGAGCCGACCGAGATCGGGGTCGACGTCGAGAAGCTGAAGGAGGTCCTCCGGCTCTCCAAGCCGGGCGACGTCCTGGAGCTCCAGTTCGACGGCAAGAACCGGCTGGTCGCGAGCGTCGGGCGCGTGACCCGTCAGATGGCCGTCGTCGACCCGGCCAGCATCACCGACCCGAAGGTGCCGAACGTCAACCCGCCGGCGACGGTCGTCGTGAAGACCGAGGACATGCGGCAGGGGATCCGGGGCAGCGAGAGCTTCACCGACCACGTCACGCTGACCCTCGAGCCGGAGGCGTTCACGATGCACTCCGAGGGCGACACGGACCGCCTCGACCTCCGCATCCCCAAGGAGACGCTGCCGCGGCTCGAGGTCAAGGAACCGGTGAAGAGCATGTACCCGCTCGACTTCTTCTCGGCGATGGTCAAGGCGATCTCCTCCGAGGAGGCGACGCTCCACGTCGGCAACGAGTACCCGCTCAAGATCGAGTTCGCGATGGGGATGGGCCGCGGCGAAGGCCGCTACCTCCTGGCGCCCCGCGTCGAAGAGGACTGACGGGACGGCGCGAACCGGCGCCCGGGCCGACGCCCCGCGAACGTTTTGAGGGCGGCCCCGGCTCCCCCGCCCCCCATGCCTGCGAGCCTCCCACCGCCGGTCGCGATTCTCGGAGCGGCCCGGACCCCGATCGGCCGGTTCGGGGGTGCGCTGCGGGAGTACCGCGCGCCCGAGCTGGGCGTCGTGGCCGCCCGCGAGGCGCTCCGGCGCGCCGGGGTGCCGGCGGCCGAGGTGCAGGAGGTGCTCTTCGGCGAGTCGATCCAGGCGGGGGTGGGGCAGAACCCCGCGCGGCAGGTCCTCCGGGGCGTCGGAGTCCCGGACGAGATCGGCGCGGCCACGATCAACATGGTCTGCGGCTCGGGGATGAAGGCGATCCAGCTCGGCGCGGCGTTGATCCGCGCCGGCGAGTTCGACCGGATCCTCGTCGGCGGCATGGAGAGCATGTCCGGGGCGCCATTCCTGGTCGACAGCCAGGCGCGCTGGGGCGTCCGTCCCGGTCCCCGCGTCCTGGACGACGCGATGCAGCGCGACGCGCTGATCGACGCCTACGACGAGCACGAGCTCATGGGCTTCACCGGAGAGCGGATCGCGCAGAAGCTGGGCCTCCGGCGGGCCGACGTCGACGCGTTCGGGATGCGGAGCCATCTCCGGGCGGCGGCGGCGGTCGCCGACGGAACGTTCGATGCCGAGCTCGCGCCGGTCCCGCCCGATGCGCAGCGTCGGAGCCCCGGGCTGGCGCGGGACGAGGGCCCCCGCGGCGACACGACGATGGAGGGGCTCGCGCGGCTCCGGCCGGCGTTCGCGCCGACCGGGATCCTGACCGCCGGGAACTCCTCGAAGCTCGCGGACGGGGCGGCGGCCCTGGTGCTCGCGAGCGGGGCGGAGGTCGCCCGCCGGGGCGCCCAGCCCCTCGCCTGGATCCACTCGTACGACGAGAGCGGCGTCGCCCCGAAGGACGTCATGGAGTCGCCGATCCCCACGGTCCGCCGGCACCTCGCCCGGACCGGGCTGACGGCGGCCTCGTTCGACCGGGTCGAGCACAACGAGGCGTACGCCTCCGCCTCGATCGCGGTCCAGCGGGCGTTCGGGTTCGCCGACGATCGCTTCAACGTCCACGGCGGGGCGATCGCCCTCGGCCACCCGATCGGCGCGAGCGGGGCCCGGATCGTGGTGACGCTCGCCTACGAGCTCGCCCGGGCGAACGGTCGCCTGGGGCTCGCCACCCTCTGCATGGGCGGTGGCAACGGGCTGAGCCTCGCGCTCGAGCGACGCTAGACGAGCCGGATCCCGATCCGACGCTCGATCTCGGCGATCGCCGCGCGGGCCCGACTTCGCTCTCCGCGCCCGACCCCGCCCGGCGCCGCCGCTACGGCGCCGGCGAAGCCGAGGAGCTGGCGCACGAGCCGGTCGGTCCCCAGGCCGTCCAGGAGCTCCCGTCGGACGTCGTTCCGAAGGGCCATGGCGCGCGCGCCGCCGACCGCCCCTCCCCGTCCGTTGCGCAGCCAGGCGCCCAGGGTGGAGCGGAGCAGCGCGAGCTCGTCACGGGCGCGATCGGCGGCCCGATCGTCCCACGGGAACCGCTCCCGGGGCGGTCGGCCGAGCAGGTACCATCGCAGGGCCGCCGCGCCGTGCCGGTCGAGCGCGGTGCGCAACGGCACCAGATTCCCCGTCGACTTCGACATCTTCGAGCCGTCCTGCAGGACCAGGCCGGCGTGGAGGAACACGGGTGCGAACGGCCGGCCGCGCAGCGCCAGGGCGATCTCGTTCTCGGCGAAGTGATGGGGATAGACCAGGTCCCGGCCGCCGCCGTGGAGGTCCACCGGCACGCGCAGGAGGTGCCGGGCCATCGCGAAGCACTGCAGGTGCCAGCCCGGGGCGCCGCGGCCCCAGGGACTCGGCCAGCCGAGGAGCGGGGGCGCGAGCTGCTTCCAGACGACGAACGAGCGTGCCTCCTGGACGTCGGCGACGAACGGGTGGCCGGGCTCGGCGACCGCGTGGCGGGCGAGGTCCGCGCTCGTCGCGAAGTTCTCCCCCTCGCGGCGCTCGGGCGCCTCGTACCGCCACTCGCCGTCGATCCGATGCACGCGACCCGTTCGCTCGAGCGCCCGCCCGAGTCGGATCATCTCCGGGACGTACGCGCTCGCCCGGGGCCGGAAGGTCGGGCGCAGGTTCCCGAACGCATCCAGGTCGCGGAAGAACCCGCGCTCCTCCGCCCGGGCCAGCGCGCGCGAGGTCAGCCCGAGCGCGGCCGCGCGCGTGTCGATCTTGTCCTCCAGGTCCGTGACGTTCATCACGTGGCGGACCGCGTAGCCCTCGGCCTCCAGCGTCCGGCGGGCGACGTCGAAGAACAGGTAGGTGCGCGCGTGCCCCACGTGCGCCGAGTCGTAGACCGTCGGCCCGCAGACGTAGAGCGCGATCGGGCCCCCGCCCGCGGCCCGAACCGGGCGGTTCCTTCCGGTGAGCGAGTCCACGAGCCGAAGGGGCATCTTTCGCGGCGGCGCCGGCGGGCGTCCGCGGATAGCCGTTCACCGTGGCCGTATGGAGCTTTGCCGCCGGCGCGGGCGACGGAGGACTAATCTACCCGGCTCCGGGGCCCCGGTAACCTGAAGAGGGCCGCCCCGGTCGCCGCCGCGCCGGATGGAGACGATCTACCTCCTCTGCGAGACCGACGTCGGTCAGCTGGAGGGGGTCCTCAAGCGCCTCCGGTCGGTCCCCGGCGTCACGGAGGTCCAGGCGGTCACGGGCCCGTTCGACGTGATCGTCAAGGTCGAGGCGGGTCAGATCAACCAGGCCCTCGACATCGTGGTCCACCGGATCCGCAAGATCCCCGGCATCAAGGCGACGGAGACCCTGGTCACGGTCGCCTCGGGCTGAGCGCCGCCGCCCGCTAAATACCGCGGCACGCTGGCCGGGCGATGGTAGCGGCAGGCGAGGCGGCGCCCGACTTCGAGGCGCCGGACCAGGATGGCCACCCGTTCCGACTTTCGTCCCTCCGCGGCTCGCCGGTGGTCCTGTACTTCTACCCGAGGGCCGACACCCCGGGCTGTACCATTGAGGCCAAGGGCTTCCAGGAGCACCTGGCGGAGTTCTCCGGCAAGGGCGTGAGGATCGTCGGCGTCAGCACCGACGACTGCCCCGCCCAGAAGGCGTTCGCGAACAAGTACGGGCTTCACTTCACCCTGGTCGCCGACGCCAAGCAGACGGTCGCGGGGGCCTACGGCGTCCTCCAGCCGCAGGGCACCGCCCGACGCGTGTCGTTCCTCATCGACCGGGCCGGCCAGGTCGCCGAGGTCGTCGACGGCGCCCCCGTGCACCACGTCGAGCGGGCGAAGGCGCGCTTCCTCGCGGGCTAGCGCGGCGGCGCGCGTGGCGCCGCCGCACGGCGGCCCGAAAGGCTCCAGGCGCGTTCGCCGAGCAACTGGAGCGTCGCGGGGACGAGGTAGGTGCGGACGACCATCGCGTCCATGACCACGGCGACGGCGACGGAGAAGCCGATCGCCCGGATCAAGGTGAAGTCGCCGACCAGGAGCGCGCTGAAGGCGCTCGCCAGGATCACGGCCGCGGCCGTGATGATCCCGCCGGTCCGTCCGAGGCCCTCGACGGTCGCCTCCCGGGCCGGGCGGCCGTGCAAGCGCTCCTCACGGATCCGGGTGAGCAGGAAGATGTTGTAGTCGATCCCGAGGCCCAGGACGAGCATGATCAGGATCGTCCGCACGTAGAAGAAGATCGGGATCCCGAACAGCTGCTGAAGGACCAGGTCGGTCAGGGCCCACGCCCAGCTGATCGACAGGCCGATCGTCGCGACGGCCAGGAGCGCGATGATCCACGACCGGAGGACCGCGAGGAGGACGAGGATCAGGCCGGCCATAACGGCGACGATCATCACCTCGGTGGCGAACGAGGTCTCGTCCGCGAGGTCGGAGATCGTCGGCGCGCCGCCGCCGAACGCGAGCGCCGTCACGCCGGGGTGCTGGGCGGCGTAGGCGCCGAACCGGCTCTCGACGCCGCGCACGGCGGTGACCGCGCCGCTCGACAGCCCGGTGGCCGTCGGTTGCAACTGGAAGAGGACGGTCCGTCCGTCCGTCCCGAGGTACGGCGCCAGCGTCGCCCGGAGGTTCTCCTGGGCCAGCGGCGGCTCGAGCCCGTAGCGCTCCCAGGCCGCGAGGCTGCTCCCGTACGGTCCGACCGGGGACCGGACCGTCGCGATCCCCCCGACGCCTCCCGCCAGCGCCGTGAGGTTGGCGACCGCTCCGAGCTCGGCGAGGTTCGGCGTGTTGCCCGAGAGGAGCGGTTCCGCGAAGGTCACGAGGGCGTACGACGGGACGGCGAAGCCGTCGCCGAACTGCCGCCCGAGCTCGGCGAGGCCGACGGTCGCCATGTGGCCGTTCGGCAGCTGGTCGTAGAAGTCGTAGGAGATCGGCACGCCGAGGGCGACGACGACGATCGGCAAGGAGACAAGGACGATGACGGCCACGATCCACGCCGGCCGCGCTCGGGTCCGTCGGCCGGCGCGGTAGAAGTACGTCGAGCCCTGCCGGACCCGCTCGTTGGCGGCGGCGGCGGCCGCCGCGAAGCGCCGCTTGGTGTACGGCCAGAAGATCCGCGGCCCGACGAGCTTGACGAGCGCCGGCAGCAGCGTCAGCGCGACGAGGATCGTGGCGAGGATGGCGATCGACAGCACCATCCCCCACTCCGCGAGGAGCGCGACCCCGCTGAAGGTGAGGGCGAGCGTCACGAGGATCGCGGTCGACCCGCTGGTGGCGATCGACTGACCGGCCCAGGTGACCGCCGCGACGATCGCCTCCTCGGGCGGCTGACCCCGGGTCAGCTCCTCCCGGTAGCGCGCGACCAGGAAGATCGAGTAGTCGGTCCCGATCCCCAGGACGAAGACCTCCTCGAGCGCGATCGCCGAACTGTTCACGTGGGTGATGAACGTCCCGATGAGCACCGTACCGCCCAGGCCCAGCAGGAGCGCGATCCCGAGCGCGGCGAAGGCGACCAGCGGGGCCACGGGGGACCGGAAGTAGATCATCGCGATGCCGAGCAGGAGACCGACCGTCAGCGGCAGCACCAGCTCGAGCGAGGAGTTCGTCGCCTCGCTCGTCAGCTGATCGAGCGGCGCCGGTCCGGTCTGGTAGTTCTGGAAGGAACCCCCGACCGCGTTCGCCTGCGCGACCTGGGCGGTGACGACCGACTGGATCGTACCGAGGTCGGCGAAGACCGGAGAGCCGCCGGAGGCGTTCGTCGACTGGTCGCTGACGCTGAAGGTCACCGTGATCAGGCTCGCCGTGCCGGCGGGATTGACGAACTGCGCGGAGAGCGCGAGCGGCACGGCGAGCGGCTCGTTCGTGAGGGTGGTC
>JASHTI010000003.1 GCA_030040625.1 Thermoplasmata archaeon | reverse complement strand
TCATGCCCCGGGGACCTCCGGGCGGAACCCGTAGACCTGCTCGACCGAGCGCACGAACGGCACGGCGAGTCGCTCGGCTTCCCCCGCGCCCTGAGCCGCGATCGCGGCTGCACGGCGCGGGATGGTCGCGAGGTCGAGCACCGCGCCCGGTCGGGCGGGGTCGTCGAGAAAGTCGGTCTCCAGAAACCAGGGGCCGGGGTCGTGCAGGACCGCACGGACGAGGTCGCGGCGCGCCAGGTACGACGGGACGGCGCCCGCAGCCCCGGTGGGATCGCGCCGCGCGCGCGCGTAGTGCTTGACGATCCGATCCGGAGCTAGGCCGCAGCGTCGACCGGCCTCCTCGAGCTGCCGCCACCCCTCCGCGTCCAGATCCGGAGAATGGACCACGGCCGGGCAGCCAACGTCGCGGGCGACCTCGAGCGCGTGACCGAACGCCGCCTGGGCCGCCGCCGCGACCGGCGCATCGAGCGGAAAGTGGGGCCAACCGACCTCGCCCAGGGCGACCGCGCGGCGCTCGCGGACCCACCGGCCGGCGAGGTCGAGCGCGCGCTGCTGGAGATCCAGTCCTCCGGCGAGCCCCAGGGTCTCCGAGGCGCGGAGAAGGTCGATCGGGTACGGGGCGACCACGAGGTAGGTCTGGACCCCGGTCGCCTCCCGGACCTCGCGCGCCAGCCGCTCGGTCACCTCGAACTGGCGCCGATAGCCGTCGACGTCCGTGGGGACCGCCGGCTCGTAGTTCTGCGTCGCGACGAAGAGGTGGGTCCCGCCGGCGGCACGGAACCGCTCGGCGGCCCGGGCCCCGTCCCCGGCCGGGGAGAGATGGCAGTGATGGTCGACGACCGGCAGGCCAGCGATCCCGCGCACGGGGACGCGGGCGCCTAGCGGAGGAGCCCGGCTCCCTGGAGCTCCTTGGTGATCTTCTTGACCGCGACCTCGACGTCCGACGGCTTGCGGGCGCCGGTGCAGACGAGCTTGCCGCTCCCGAAGAGGAGGACGACGACGCGCGGCTCGTCGATCCGGCAGACCAGGCCCGGGAACTGCTCCGGCTCGTACTCGACGCGGTCCAGCCCGAGCGTGACGGCGATGGCGTTGAGGTTGATCTCGCTCTCGAGGTCCGAGCTCGCGACGATGTTCTGCACCTCGATCTTCGGGTGCATGTTGATCTTCTGACCGCCCTTCTTGATCTGCTGCGCGACCGAGTGGATCGACTCCTCCACCTCGTGCATGCTCTTCGCGCCGGTGCAGACGACCTTGCCCGAGCGGAAGAGGAGGATCGCGGTCTTCGGCTGCTTCAGGCGGTAGATGAGCCCCGGGAACTGCTCCGGCTCGTACTCCGCACCGTCGAGCCCGAGGGCGATCGACTGGAGGTCGAGCTCGTCTCCGAGCGAGGTCGACGCGACGACGTTCTCGATGCGGATCTTCAACGAAGATTCCCCCGGCGAGGAGGAGTATTTAAGGACCTATTTAAAGAATCGCGCGCCCGACCCGCACGGTTTTACGTCCTGCCGTGCGAAAACTAAGGGCCCTCGTCGGGCGGCAGCCCGAAGAAGTCGCGCAACACGCGGCGCGTGAACCCCCAGACGACGTGGCCGTCGTGCACCGTCGCCAGGACCGACCGATCTCCTCGCGGCGTGCTCCGCACCACCGGCCGGGAGTCGGCGAGGAGCGCGGAAGGGAGCCAGAAGACGTGCGCGACCTCCTTCGCATCCACCGCGACGGGGGCCCCGGCCGTCGTGCTCAGCCGGGCGGTGAAGACCCCGACGTGGAGGCCGAACCGGGGCGCGGGCGCCGTCCGAACGTAACGCGGTGTTCCCGCGAGGTCCCCCGCGCCGAGCCCCACCTCCTCGCGGAGCTCCCGCAGCGCCGTGCCGAGCAGCGAGCCGTCGGACTCGTCGACATGGCCGCCGGGCAGGCCGACATCGCCGGAGGCCGGGTCCCTCGGGTCCTCCGCGCGCTGGATCAACAGCGACTCAGGTCCCTGCCGGCCCTCGCGCAGAACGATCGTGACGGCCGCTCCGGCGGCGGTCACGGGAGGCTGTAGGACTGGGAACCGATCCACCAGTTGATCGACCGACAGCGTCGCGACGGCGTGCGCCCCCGGGACGGCGCTCATCCCTGCCAGTCGTAGACCGCTTTCTCGCGCACGGCGGTCCGGTCCGACGGGTGCTCGCCGGCGTTGCCGACCAGCCGCTCGAGCGCCGCGATCCGAGCTCGGAGCTGACGGACGTCGCGCTCCAGGTCGTCCAGGCGAGCCTGGAGCGCGGGCTCCGGCGTCTCGGCCATCCTCGCGCTCTAGGGGAACGCGCGAGATAACGGTGCCGACGGTTCCCCGGTGCGCGGCCGCTCCACCTCGGTGACGAACGCGGCGATCGCCTCCGCGGTCTCGGCGGGCCGCTCCACCGGGACCATGTGGCCGGTCTCCGCGAGGATGCGGATCCGGGAGTCGCTGATCGACTGCCGAAGGATGCGGCCGTGCGAGGCATCCACGACCTCGTCGTTCATCGCCTGGATGATCAGTGTCGGTCGGGTGAGCGTCGCAATCCGGCCCCGCTCGTCAAAGGCGGCCGCCTCTTTGGCCCACAGGGTCGCCGCGCGGAAGTCGCGGCGCGGGAGCTCGTCCCGGAGCCGGTCGGCGACCTCGAGATGCGCCTCGATCCAGTCCGGGTAGTAGAGGTCCTTGAGCTGGCGCAGCGCGAGGGCGTCGACCCCCTCCGTGCGGAGCGTCTCGGCCCAGCGCTCCGTGATTCCCCGCGTGTGGTTGTCGGTGTAGACCGACCCGCCGACGAGGGTGAGGCTGCGGACCTCCTCCGGTTGGTCGAGCCCCAGCCGGAGCGCGAGCAGGGCGCCCGCGCTGAACCCGACCCAGTGGGCCGACGGGATCTGCCGGTCCCGGAGCAGGGCACGGAGGTCGCTCTCGTGATCGGCGAAACCGAAGCCGGCGCCGGCCGGCGCGCCGCTGGCGCCGTGCCCCCGCAGGTCCGGCAACAGGAGGCGGAACCTGTCGGCGAGGTGGGGGACGAGGCCGTTCCACACAGTATGGTCGCCGCCCAATCCGTGCAGCAGCACGATCGGGACCCCGCGGCCTTCGTCTCGAACGAACAGCGGGACGGGCGCCGACGCGCTCACGACGCCGCCGACCGCCGACGGCATTTCAGCTCTCGGCCGACCCCGCGGAGGGGGCGCACTCGTAAATAGCGGGTTCCAGGTTGTCGGACCGATGGCGCGGGGCGTGATGCTGATGAGCGGAGGGATCGACTCGCCCGTCGCGCTCCACTACCTGCTCCGCCAGGGCCACGAGATGTTGGCGGTCCACATGGACAACCGGCCGTTCACGGACGAGTCGCCGCTCGCCAAGATCCTCGACCACCTCGAGATCCTCCGCGCGAGGTTCCAGCAGCCGATCCCGCTCTACGTCCTTCCCCACGGCTCGACGCAGGTCACCCTGATGCGCTCGACGGACCGGCACGTCGGCTGCGTCCTCTGCCGGCGCTTCATGTGGCGGGGCGCCGAGCGGATCGCCGAGCGCGAGGGGGCGAGGTTCCTTGCGACCGGGGAGGCGCTCGGGCAGGTCGCGTCGCAGACCCTGTCGAACATGCGCTCGGCGACCGCGTCGGTTCGGCTCCCGATCGTCCGTCCGCTGATCGGCTTCGACAAGGCCGAGATCGAGGGAGTGGCGAAGGAGATCGGCACGTACGGGATCTCCACCCGGCCGGGCGTCTGCTGCCAGGCCGTCCCCGACAAGCCGGCGACCCGGACCGATCTCGTTCAGATCCTGGCCGAGGAGCAGCGGGTGGACGTCGACCAGATCCTGGAGGACTGCGTGCGGCGAGCGCAGCTCCTCTGACCCCGCCCGGCCTTCGCTCCGGCCGGGGGACCGGTCCCTCGGTGGGCGCTCCGCCATCGGTCGTGAGATTCATATACCCGGCCGCACCCAAACCGCCTCGTGGCCGCGGTCGTATGTTCCTCGTGCGGACGAAGTAACCCAGCCGGCGCCGCCTTCTGCCAGGGGTGCGGGGCGCCCCTCGGCATGGCGGGGACCGCCGGCGGCACGGCGCCCGGCGCGCCGGCGAGCTGGCCGGTCCAGGCGGCTCCGATCTCCGGCTTCGCCCAGCCGATGCCGAACACGCAGACGCGGCCGAACGACCACGCCGCGCTCCAGGAAGCGAAGACCGGCGCCCTGATCGGGATCATCGGCCTTCTGCTGAGCGTCATCGGAAGCTACCTCGCGTTCACGTACGGGGTGCTCGGCGTGGGCGCGACGGCCAACTGCTCCAACGGCACGTGTACCTATCCGTCGGCCTCCGCCGCGGTCACCGGCGCGGTCATCGGACTGGACATCGTCGGCTACATCATCGCCATCCTGTTCATCCTGCGGTTCCGCTCGGCGTTCCAGAAGCTCGTCCCGATCGACTTCCGGTTCCGCTCGCCGGCGAACCTGGCAGTCCTCGCGGTCGTGGGGATCATCATCCTCGTGCTCGCGGAGATCCTGCTCGGCCTCGGCGCGATCAACGTGATCAACGCCTGCCGCACGGGATCTTACACCAGCTGCGACAACGCCGTCACGAACAACCTGGGTCTGATCCTCGGTGGGGCCGGCCTCGCCGTCCTCGGCGCGATCCTGCTGCTGATCGGCGGCATCCTCGTGCTCGTCGGGATCTGGCGGATGGGGACCCGTTACGACAACTCGATGCTCAAGATCGGCGCGATCCTGCTGATCTTCCCGTTCCTGGACATCGTCGGCGTGATCCTGATCTACATCGGAGCCGGGCAGTCGCTCCAGGTCCTGAACCAGAGCGGCATGGGCGGCCTGGGCGGGATGGGCTCGGCGCCCCTCGCCTTCACGCCCCCTCCGGGGGCGCACTAGGGGCCGCGGGCGCACCCGGCCGGCCCCCGGCCGGTGCCGGCCGTGCGCCGCCTTTCCCAACGCCTCTTCGTCGCGGGCACTAGGAGCCCTACGGGTGGCGATCGACGCATCGACCTACCGCCAGGTCGAGCTCTGTTCGGGTGGGGGTGGCTTCGAGGCGGTGCCGCGCGTCCCCCTCAGCCTCGACCTGACCGCCGTCGCGCAGCGTCTCGCGCGCGAAGGCGTCGCCACGACCGATGCCCGTGTGATGCTGATCGTCGGCCTTGAGGTCGAGACGACGGTGAGCCGCAGTGGTCGGCTGCTGTTCAAGGGGCGCGACCGCGCCGCGGCCGGCCGCGCGTTCGACCGGCTGCTCCCGCTCTTGGAACGTGCCGGCCGTGCCCGGACATCTTAACCCCCCGCCCGCGCTAGCAAGCCGCGAATGCGCGAGACGTGGGTCGTCGGGGCCGCCTCGACCCGGTACGGCAAGCTGGGCGAGAGCGCGCGAGAGGCGGCGACCCGGGTGGCGCTGGAGGCGATCCGGGACGCGGGGCTCGGCCCGAAGGACGTCGGCCACACGTTCGTGGCCAACTGCTTCGGGCTCACCGAGCATCAGGGCCACCTCGGGCCGCTCGTGAACAACGGGCTGGGCGTGCCCGAGGTCCCGTCGGTCTCCGTCGAGTCGGCGTGCTCCTCCTCGAGCGCGGCCCTCCACGAGGCGTTCGTCCACGTGGCCGGCGGCTTCGAGGACGTCGCGCTCGTCGTCGGGGTCGAGCGTCTCGGCCACCTCGACACCCTGGCGGCGACCGGCTACTTCGCCTACGCCGCCGACTACCCGTTCGAGGCGCGGAACGGCGCGACGTTCCCGGGTCTGTACGCCACCCTAGCGAACGCCTACCGGGCCGAGTACCGCACCACCCCCGAGATGCTCGGGGCCGTCGCGGTGAAGAACCACGCGAACGCCGCCCGCAACCCGAAGGCCCACTTCCAGAAGGAGATCTCGATGGAGACCTACCTCGGCTCCCCGGTGGTCGCGGCGCCGCTCCGACTCTACGACTGCTGTCCGTTCTCGGACGGCGCCTCCGCGGTCGTCGTCGCGGCCCGCGAGGCGATCCGCGCGCCACCGAACGAGCCGCTGGTCGTCCGCGCGTCGGTCCGCGCCGGAGCCGTTACGGCGCTCCAGGACCGGCGCGACCTGGTGGGTCTCCCGTCCAGCCGCCTCGCCGCCGAGAAGGCGTTCCGTCAGGCCAAGCTCACGCCCGCCCAGATCGACTTTCTCGAGGTTCACGACTGCTTCACGATCGCCGAGCTGATGGCGCTCGAGGACCTCGGCTTCTACCCTCGCGGCACCGCCGGCCGGGCGGCGCTGGACGGCGCGACCGCCCGGGACGGAAAGCTCCCCGTCAACCCCTCCGGCGGACTGAAGGCGAAGGGCCACCCGGTGAGCGCCACCGGTGCGGGTCAGGTCGTAGAGATCTTCGAGCAGTTCAACGGGCGCGCGGGGAAGCGCGCGGTCCCCCGCACCGGCACGGCGCTCGCCCACAACGTCGGGGCGACCGGCGGCTCGTGCTCCATCCACATCTTCGCCCGGCGCTAGGAGTGCACGGTTGACCGACCCGGCGCCCCTTCGCTCCCACTCGGTAGACGACTTCGTGCGCGCCTACGAGAACGATCGACGCCTCCGCGGGTTCCGCTGTGGCCGGTGCGGCGCCACCACGGCGACCTGGGGCCTCGCGTGCTCCCGCTGCGGCGAGGCGGCGCTCGAGGAGGCGCAGCTGCCGGAGAACGGCCGTGTGATCGCGGGGACGATCGTCGCGGTCGCTTCGGAGGAGTTCGTCAACGAGGCTCCGTACGCCTACGTCGTCGTGGAGCTCGAGGGCGGCGCCCGGGTGAGCGGCTGGATGCCGGGGGTCCGTTCGGAGGATGAGATCGCCCCCGGGACCCGGGTGAGGTTCCAACCGTCGTACAAGCCCGGAGTGCAGTTCGCGCGCTGGAACGCCTCGGGGGACGACACGGGCCGATGAGCTCGTCGGCGTCTCCCGATCCTTCGCGGCCCTGGCTCTCTCACTATCCGCCCCATGTGTCCTGGGAGCTGGACGTCCCGGACCGGCTGCTGACGGAGGTGCTGGACGAGGCGGTCCACCGCTGGCCCGAGCGGCCGGCGCTGATCTTCTACGGCCGCCGCTGGAGCTACCGCGAGCTCGGGGCGGAGGTCGAACGCGTGGCGACCGCCTTCGCCCGCGAGGGGATCGGCCCCGGGGATCGCGTCGCGATCGTCCTGCCGAACTGCCCGATGTACCCGATCGCGTTCTTCGCCGCTCTGCGGGTCGGGGCGACCGTCGTCCAAGTGAGCCCGCTGTGGATCGGCGACGATCTCGAGACCCTGCTCGCCGACGCGCGGCCCAAGGCCGCGGTCACGCTCGAGATCCTCTACCCGAACCTCACGCACGGCTCGCAGGGGCGGGCGATCCCGCTCGTCTACGTCGCCCGGCTCCGCGAGTTCTATCCCGCGCTGCTCCGTCCGTTCGTGGGGCTCGTCCTGCGTCGGAGCCACCAGCCGACGGCGTTCCCGGTCGGGGTGCGTATCCGGCCGTGGCGGGCGGCCCGGACGGGGCAGGGGACGATCCCGCCGCGCGCGCGCCCCGACCCGGCGACCACGGTCGCGGTCCTGCAGTACACGGGTGGGACGACCGGCCTGCCGAAGGCCGCGATGCTGACCCATCGCAACCTGGTCGCGAACGCGGTCCAGACCGACGCCTGGAACACCACCCGCCGTCCCGGCGAGGAGATCTTCCTCGCCGCGATCCCGCTCTTCCACATCTACGGCCTGACGGTCACCTTCCTGCTCGCCATCTACGAAGGGGGCACGGTCGTGCTCCAGTTGCGTCCGGAACCGAAGGAGCTCCTTCGCCTGATCCGGCGCTACCGGCCCACCCAGCTGCCGGCGGTGCCGGCCCTGTACGCGGCGCTGCTCGAGCGGCCCGAGCTCGGGCCGGACCACCTCCGGTCGATCCACTTCTGCGTCAGCGGCTCCGCACCGCTGCCTCCGGACATCCAGCAACGCTTCGAGGCGGCGAGCGGGGGACGCCTCGTCGAGGGGTACGGGCTCACCGAGGCGTCCCCGGTCACGCACGCGAACCCGGTCGAGGGGGAGCGGCGGTCGGGCTCGATTGGGATCCCGTTACCGGCGACGGACCAACGAATCGTCGAGGCGGACGGCGACGGCGTACTCGGCGTGGGTGACGTCGGTGAGCTGGAGGTCCGCGGGCCGCAGGTGATGCTCGGCTACCTGCATCAGCCGGCCGAGACCGCCGCCGTGCTCGTCGATGGCTGGCTCCGCACTGGGGACCTGGCGCGGCTCGACGCCGACGGCTACGCCTACATCGTCGATCGCAAGAAGGACGTCATCAACGTTGGGGGGCTCAAGGTCTACCCGCGGGAGGTCGAGGAGACCCTCCGCCGGGTCCCGGGGGTCGCCGACGTTGCCGTCGCCGCCGGGCCCGACCCGGAGCTCGGCGAGGTCCCGCGCGCCTACGTCGTCGCCTCGCCCGGAGCCACTTTGCAAGCCGACGACCTCATCGCGTTCGCCCGGGCACACTTGGCGCACTACAAGGCTCCTCGCAACGTGGAGTTCCGGGCGGCGCTGCCGAAGAGCGGTATCCAGAAGACGCTCCGCAGGGCGCTGCGGG
>JASHTI010000145.1 GCA_030040625.1 Thermoplasmata archaeon | reverse complement strand
GACCCGGCGAACCTCGTCCACCAGCGCGGCCGCCATGGAGAGGGTGTGGCTCCAGGAGTCGACGATGACGTTCTCCCCGGTCCGGACTCGGAGATACTTCTCGACGAGGCTGCGGGCCGCCGCGCGCTCGAGCGAGGAGGGAACTTCGCTCACCGTCTCTCACTCCATGACCTCGGGGTGGCGGTTCGCCGTTGACTCCGGCCGCCCACCCTCGCCCGGCCCGGCGTTCCGACCACCGGCACGTACGCCCGGCCTGCCGTCGCGACCCCCGGTCCGAGGACCCGGCACCACCGCAAGGGCGGCACGGTCCGGTGAGAGCGCTCCTCCCTCGGCATGGGTCCTAGCGCGGCTGCCGAGCGGGCGCCCGCTCGGTCGGGGCCGGATGTTCCGGCCCGGCGGAGGTCAGTTCCCTCTGGAGCATGTCGAGGGTCTGGGCCCATCCGCCCTGGTACCCCTCTTCCAGTGACCCGACGCCGCCGGGGAACGAGCCCAGGGCGAGAACCTGCACCAGGACGGTCAGACGCGTTCGGCGGGGACCGAGCTCCTCCAGCGTCACGGTCTGCAGGGCCTCGAACGGAACGGTCCCGTCGCCGATCGTCGTGACGCTCCGGAAGACCAACCGCTGCGGGGCGACCAGCTCCAGTATCGTTCCCGTGGTCCGGCCCACCCTTCCCTCGAACTCGTCGTGGATCCGGAGGGCTCCCCCGGGACGGGGGTCCCACTCGAAGACGAGCTTGACGGCCCCCTCGGGAGACCCGAACCAGGTGGCGGCCTTCTTCGGGTCCGTGAACATCTCGAAGACCGCGGCCCGCGGGAAGTCGAGGTCCCTCGAGATCCTCACGGGCGCTCGCGCCCCGTCCGCTGAAGCATCGCGCCATTCCCGGCTCATGTGGAGGCCCCCCTCAGAGCGTGTTCCAGGCGATCGAGCCGACGGCTCCACAGCTTGGTCATCACGGCCGTCCACGCCTGAATCTCGTGCATCGACCTCGGATCGAACGTGTACAGTCTTCGCTGCGCGCTCCTCTCCATCCGGATCACCTTCGCCTCCCGCAGCACCCGGAGGTGCTGAGAGATCGCCTGGGGCGTGACGTCGAACTCGCGGCAGATCTCCGAGGCGCTGAGGCGGCCCCGATGGGCGAGTATCTCCACAACCCGACGCCGTCGCGGTTCCGCCAGGGCGTGAAAGGCGTCCATCGTGAACTTGTAAAGCACTCGCTTAATAAATCGTTTGCTTTACATTGCGGACACCGTACCCGGCTCGATGCGAGCTAAGCTAGGGGTGGGCGGCCCTCGTGAGCCCTCGCGGCGCCGAGGAGACGCGTCGGGCGCAGTGGGCGGCGACCGACTCGCCGAGTGGGACGCGGGCGGAGACACTGCCGCCGCGAGGCAACGTTTAAGAATCGTGGGAACAGCCCTTGGACCGATGTCGGCACCAGCCCCGCCCTCTTCCGGCGGATCGTGGCCCCCCGCCCCGCAACAGACCCCATCCGGCGCGGCCCCTCCCGGAGGTTCGCCCGCGGGACTTACCGGACGGCCACTCGGTGCGATGGTCCTCGCGATCCTCGGGGGCCTTTTCATCATTCTCGGCGGGATCGTCGAACGGGCCGTCGGCTCGCTCGTCTCGTCGTTCGGGTTTGGTCTCGGCGGCGCCATCCTCAGCATCTTCGGCGACTTCGGGATTCTGCTCGGTATCCTGATCATCGTCTTTGGAGTCCTCGCGTTCGTTCGCCCTCAGCAGCACGGACTCTTCGGAGTCCTGATCATCGTCTTCTCGCTGCTCAGCCTCGTCAGCTACCTGGGCGGATTCATCATCGGGTTCATCCTCGCCCTCATTGCGGGGATACTCGCTCTGATCTGGAAGCCGCGGGCCGCGTAGAGGCGACGGGGCTTCGGCGCTCCCACGGGAGTCTGGACCGTCGAGCCGCTCCCACAGCCCGGAGCGCCCACTCGCGGCGCGGGGTAGCCATTCGATCCCACGAGCGGACCTAGAGGGGGCCGCATCGCCCGTTCCGAGGCCGCAGATCGGTTCTTCCTTGTCAGGCCTCGCCCAAATCCGATCCATAGACTGGGCAGGCGTCCGAGGCCGTGCGCCGTCACGCTCCCGCCCGCACGTCGGGTCGCACGAGCCTGCCCTCACCGGTCAGCTGAGCCCCCGTAGTGCGTCCCGAGGAGCCGCCCCCGCCGAACTCGCCTCGGGCGGCGGAATAGACGGGTGGCTCGGGTTCATCGAGTTGGATCGGTCCTTCGCCGGCGGTCGACTTCCCAGCCGTTGCAGCCCGTTCCCACAGCGTCCTCCGAGAGCACTGTCGATCGTCCCGAGTCTTCAACCCCCTGCAGGAAGCCGGGTATCACGTCCAAGGCTTGGGAGGGAACGAGGGTCGCGGTTGGGCTGAGTCCCGTTCGAGCCTGCGACGAGGCCGGTGGCCTTCGCCCCACACACCCCAGCAGGAACAACGCCCCTTGGGGAGAAGGGTACGTCGATTACCGATGGCTGATTCTGGGGGCTAGCTC